>JARYGW010000041.1:282-20816 GCA_033792295.1 Allobosea sp. | reverse complement strand
TTAAGGCAATTGAAGAACGATATTATCGTATTAAAATACAGAAAAACAAAAACAAGATATATAGACAATATTTATAAGAAGAGCCCCGAAAGAAAGGAGTCATTGTTATGATTGACTTGCAGGATACGTTTAATCAGACGCCTCAGGTTCTGGCATTATCAATGATACAACAAGGGCATGATTTTCTCCCTGAACAAGTCGAAGGCTTGCGTGAGTTGTATGCGCCGGATGAGCTTTGTGAGCCGCTTCGCGACTATGTCAACAATTACCCATGGTCGAGACTGCGCAGCCTGCGTGGGCGCAAGCGGAAGATGACAAGCGTTGAAGGCGAGGAGGACAACATGGCGCTCATCGCCGACTTCAACATCCTGAGATGTGCAGCGGAAGCTGTACGAGATCGGAGGGATCTCTCTGGAACCCAATGGGCCGCTGAGGAACTGATCAAGGAGAAACGCTTCAATATCACGGCAGAAGCGCTGCTTAACCGGCTTTCCAAGCTTCGCTATCATGTCGACATGCGGGCCTTCTGGGAATTCGTGTTGAAGCGGCATGGGGAAGAGATCGCCCTCGTGCTGTATCGGGCGCTTAGGCCAAACGGTAAAGCTTTCCGCAAGAAGCTGACCGCTCTATCCGGCCCGCTCGATGAAGCGCAACAGATCGTTGCTGCGCATCATCGACGTCTTGCCGGCGCGCAGGGCTGAGATTGCAATCCTAAGCCGCTCACGTTGGCCAACGCACTTTGATGTCGGTAGCATAGATGATGCGCTTCTCGACGAAGTTGATGAGTTGCGCCATGCTGTCGACCTGGTCGTCATGGCCTCGCGGAAAATCTCGGATCTCCTTCTTCAGGAGAGCAAGCCAAGGCGCTTCGGCCGGCAGATGGATACGCCCGGCCTCGATTGCGATCGAGGCCGCCTCGGCTCGTTCGCCCTTGTCGCGACTGGCCTTGATCGCGTGCAGAGTGCTACCCGAAGGCATTGCGCAGCTCTGCTCCAGGTCCTGCAGCAAGGACTGTCCCGACGAGGCATCCTCGATGCAGACTGATTGGGCTCCCCAGTGTTGTGCAAGCGCTATCACCTGACGCCTCAGCGCGGGAAAACCCAAGCGCGCCCGGTAGACATCGAGAAGATAACAGCGCTTGTCGCTTCGCACGAGCCATGTCGTACAGACGGAATAATCGTTCAAAATGCCGCTTTTCTGCGCGGTATCCCATGACTGGATAATCTCATCCGTGCTTTCTCGCTCGGGCAGATGTCCATATGTTCGGAACCAACTGAGCTGCCAGATTGTCCCATCGGGCGGAACAGGCTCCTGAAGATATTGTGCGCAAAACGCACGTTCGCCGAGATTGCGCTTGAGTTCATCCAAAACCGCCTGCCCCTCCCGGTCGGGATGGAGCAGTTCGCCGGCACGGCGCAGATGATATCGCTCCGGTCCGATCAGAATCTTCTCATCAGCGGGGGCGATGGCGGGAAGATTGAGGTGAACCCAGCCTCCTTCGTTGAGCAGGACGCCAGCGAGATCATCGACGTGGAGCCGTTGCATCACTAAGACGATGGTGTCGGTATTCTTGTCGTCCAACCGGGTGATCACCGTCTCCCGGAACCAACGAATAACCTGTTCGCGCCTGACGTCGGAGAAGATGTCGTCGGCCTTAATCGGGTCGTCGATGATAACCAGGTTCCCGCCTCTTCCCGTCAGGCTGCCGCCGACCGAGGTCGCATAGCGTCCACCTCGTTTTGTCGTGGAGAAGTCGGAATCAGCTGCATTGCCCCGCCGGATGCGGGTATCGGGAAACAGTTCCTGGTACCAGTCTGTGCGCATGATGTCCTGCGAACCCAGGGCAAATTGGCGCGCCAGGTCGGCCGAGTAGCTGATGCAAACGACTTTGCGCGATGGCCAGCGACCGAGCACATAGGCCGGCAGCGCCATTGAGCAATACACGGATTTCAGGCCACGGGGCGGAAGGGTGATGATCAGCCGGCGGATCTTGCCTTCGACCGCTTGCCGAAGATGAAAAGCAAGAGCCTGATGATGCCAGTTCCGTTGCAGTGGTGTGTTGGGGACAAGCGTCGCATAGGCCTTTTCCGCAAACGCATGGAAGTCCTGGCGCAGAAGCGCTTCGATGAAAGTTCGATCAACCATGGCGGTCTTCACTTCATGCGCTCGAGAAATGCTGCGACGATCGCTTCGTCCTCGCCTGCACTGGGCTGGGTCCGACGTTCAGCCTGATCGATCCCGAAAGCACGCAACAGGAGCTCAAATGCTTTAGCTTGAGCACGCGCATCGCCTTTGATGGCGCGGGCAACCGTACTCTTCACAAGTGCGCGCTGCTTGGTCATGCGGACGGTGCGATCGCCTTCGCGTAGGGTGATCCGCTCCGACAGTTCCTCATGCAAATCTTGCTTGAGCTCCTTGCGACCCTTGGGGCGGCCTCGGGGGTTGCCTGACGAGCCAGGTTTGAAACGGGTCTCAAGGGGAGGGTGGCCAAAGCCGACGCGATACTCGGTGGATGACGCTGTCTGATTATCGGAAGCGCCTTGGTTTTCTTTGCCCCGTTTGCTCATGACGCTGCTCCCGCAAGGCGACGGCGGTAGCCAAGCTCAGCATGGCTTAATCCCGTTGCGAGATGACGGGCTGCGATTCCGGTCCGCTTCTCGAAGCGTCGGATGGCTGTATCGACATAGCCGGGGTCGATCTCGATCGCTCGCGCCCTCCGCCCAGTCCGTTGTGCGGCAAGTAGAATTGTGCCGGAGCCGGCGAATGGGTCCAGCACGAGGTCGCCGGGACGGGAGCAATCGAGGATCGCGTCGGCCACCATTGCCACAGGCTTCACAGTCGGATGATCCCGCAGGTCGCCAAGGCGGCCTTTTCGGAGCGTGTTGGCGCCGGGATAGGACCAGACATTGGTCCGATTACGCCCCAACCGACCGAGATTGACATTGTTGATGTGCGCCCCGTCGCCATTCTTCAACACGAAGACTAGCTCGTGCTGAGAACGGTAGAGCGAACCCATCCCGCCATTGTCTTTGGCCCAGATGCAGAGGTTCTTGACGCTGAGCAGGCCTTTGGTTGCTGCGAGCAGCTCTTCGATATGGCGCCAATCCATACAGACGAATAGGATCGCGCCATCCGCGCTCATCTGCGCCAAGCGCCTCAGCACAGTCCGCAGAAACCCGGTGAAGCCCTCGACCGACATTTCGCCCGAAGCCATTTGAAAAGCGTCATGCCGGACAGCACCAAGCCCGCTGACATGGCCATCAATCGGCAAGTTATAAGGCGGGTCCGTGAAGATAAGTTGAGCGCGATCTTCGCCTAGTATAGCCTTGTACGCACGCTCATCACGAGCATCCATGCAAGCAAGGATATGATCGCCGAGGATAAACACGTCATCCAGCCGTGCTATCGGAAGAGCTCCTGGCTCTGGTGCTTCGACATCATCCGCTTCGTCGACGACAGATGCACTCTCGCCATAGCCGAGAACCCGGTCGAGCTCGCCGGGATCGAAGCCGAGATCGTCGACCGCCACATCAAGCGCAACAAGGCTCTTCAGCACTTCCTGAAGTCGACCCGGGTCCCAGCAACTGGTCTCAGCTAGCCGGTTGTCCGCCACCATCAAGGCACGCCGTTCGGATTCCGACAGAGCTCCAAGCCGGATGACCGGCACCTGCGTCAATCCGGCCAGCCGGGCTGCCTCCAACCTGCCATGACCGGCGACCACATTGTCGTCGTCATCAGTCAGGATCGGATTGGTGAAACCGAAGCGGCGAATGCTCGCTACCAGCTGCCTCAGCTGCTTGGGTCGATGCAAACGTGGGTTCAAAGGATCGGGACGGATCGTCTCGATCGGGGCATATTCAATCTGGAGCTGCTGGGGCTGCATTGCCGATCTCCTTGAATGGACCGGCTCTCCAGATTTCACATATCGTGATCGATATCCATCATGAAAAATTCGACGAGCCCCTTTAGTGCTCCTAAGGCGCATCGGTCCGAAGCTTCAATAGGAGTGCCTCTTCGCAAGTCGGGCTGCCGTATATCACGCGGTCAGCCTACGGCTTTGCCAGGCTGCTTCCTCACAAGCGCACTCCCTGAAATTTGTTCACACGCTCAAGTCGTTCCCTGTTTCTTCACGCTGGGAATTTCCATCCAACCTACAGAAATCAGAGGTGTTTTTGGCCGACGAGACTAGCGATTCCACGGCCGATAATCGTGTTTCCCTGAATTTTCCCAACTTAACAGGGTAAAGGTGCGTCAGGCTCGTTCGCGTCGACCTCCCTCGTCAGCCGGACAAGGCGCACCCCGACCATCACACGGCTCAGTGCCCTATTTCTTCGACGCCTCATAAAGCGCCTTCGTCTCGGCGTTCATCGGATAAAGCCCCGGCAGCGAGGCGCCTTCTTCGACCTTGGTCATGATCCAGGCTTCCATGCGCTCCTGCTCGGGCGCCTCGGCGAGGACCGCTTCGAGGAGCGCGGCCGGAATCAGCACCGCACCGTCCTGATCGACGACGATGATGTCGTTCGGGAAAACGGCGACGCCGCCGCAGCCGATCGGCTCCTGCCAGGCGACGAAGGTCAGCCCTGCGACGGAGGGCGGCGCGGCGACGCCGCGACACCAGACCGGCAGATGCGTTTCGAGCACGCCAGCGACGTCGCGTACCACCCCGTCGGTGACCAGCGCCGCGACGCCCCGCTTCTGCATGCGGGCGCAGAGGATGTCGCCGAAGATGCCGGCATCGGTAACCCCCATCGAATCGACGACCGCGATGCAGCCTTCAGGCATGGCTTCGATCGCGGCGCGCGTCGAGATCGGCGAAGCCCAGGATGCCGGCGTCGCCAGGTCTTCGCGGGCCGGCACGAAGCGCAGCGTGAAGGCCGGCCCGACGAGACGCGGCTGACCAGGCCGCAGCGGCGCGGTTCCACGAATCCAGACGTTGCGCAGCCCCTTCTTCAGCAGGACCGTGGTGAGGGTCGCCGTCGAAACGGTCTTCAGGGTTTCGATCGCCTCGGCGGTCAACGTCATCGGGGTGCTCCTCGTTATCGCGCGGAGGTTACAGCAGCAGTCCCGAAAACGGCATGCGGTTTTCGACGCAATCCCATGCGAAAGCGGGAGGCCGGCACGGCGAGGCAAAGCCCTTCGCTCGCCTCAGAGCGGATTGGGGGCCTCACGATGAAGGCTCGGATGCCCCAAGAACCTCTCAGACCAGTTCGGAGACGAGCTTGGACACCAGGCTGTTGGAAAGGATGACCGGCAGGCCGGCTGCAGCGGCCGCCCGCCTGTGGCTCTCGACGAAGCCCATGCAATCCATCAGCAGCACCTCCGCACCCCGGTTGCGAAGATCCTCGGCGGCCTTGGTGACGGCTGCGAGATCGCCTTGGTAAGGCGAGGCGGCCGCACAGATCGGCGGCGAAGCCAGGGGCTTCCATTTATCGGCCTCGCTATCGATCTGCTCGGCGAGCGGCACGATGATGCCGATCTGCGCGCCATGCGTCAGGGCTGCCACGGTCGATGGCAGGATGCGATCCGGCTCGAGGAACCGGGCCCGCTTCGTCCTGAGCCTCTCGAAATGCCCGGTGCAGAGCATCAGGATGGTGGTGCAACCCTCGGCCTCGAGCGCGTCGAGCTTGCGCTGAGCTGCGGCTTCCGTCCGGGCCCGGTCGATGATCACGGATGAGCCATCCAGCAGCTTGGTGATGAGGACCGGCTGGCCCGGAACGGTCGCGAAGCCCCGCTCGATCTCGCTGCGGCTCAAGCCGTCCAGAACGCCGGCATGAAGACGCGGCAGGTCAGCGGCCAGCACCGCGTCGAGGATCGGGGTGATGTCGGTCCGCGGCGCCTGGCCGATCGTGAGGGTTCCGAGCTTGCCCATGGCGAGAATCCTTTCCGGAAGCACGAAGCCCCGGGACGCTCGTCCCGGGGCTTCGTCTGTTTCAGGGCTTGTGGAAGTTCTTGATGACCGAATCGAAGAAGGAGAAGATCGCATCCCCGGCGATGACGCCCGCGGCGAAGACCTCCATGTCGCCCTCCCCGCTCGCGCCGCGCAGCTTCTCCCAGATCAGCCGGCAGACGATGCCCGCCAGCACCGCCCAGCCCGCCATCGGGAAGGCGATCAGCAGGCCGGTAGCGAAGAGCACGCCGATCTGCCGCTTCGGGCCGCCGATGAACTGCAGGATCGCGCCGGGGATCGCCCACATGAAGAGCTGCCAGGCGACGCCGGGCGCCACGCCGGCCTTGATCGTCGCGGCATAGACCTTGTCGACCGGCGCCACCAGGTTGCGGTCGAAATAGGATTGGTAGGAGAACAGCACTACCACGCCGGCAATGACGAAGGCGAACATCGCGGCGAAGAGCTGCTGGCGACGGCCATCGCGTTCGAAGGCCGGGTCGGCACCATTGCCACGCAGCAGGTAGCCGGCCTTGAGGTCGTAGCCCATGTCGGCGAAGGCGGGACCGGTCGCGGCCGAGAAGCCAACGAGCAGCGCCAGCGCCGGCATCGGGAAGCCGAGCAGCATGCCGATGATCAGCGTGATCAACGCCACGGCGAAAGCCGGAAACCAGCCGGAATGCATCGCGGCAAGGCCGACGATCAGCTCGTGCACATAGGCCGCGAAAGCCGCGTAGAGGACGAAGAGGATCAGCATGCCGATCGACATGTCGCTGATCAGCCCGCCGACCAGGGCGATGAACACTGCGATGACGAGATAACCGATCGTACCCAGCCCAAGCGCGCGGCGCACCTCGGTGTCGCTGACACCGGCCGTGGCTCCGCCCGCACCGGCCTTGTCATCACGACGGAACAGCAGGACCGCGACCTGGAACAGCGCGACGAGGCCGGCGCCGATCATGAAGCCGTGCGGAATATAGGCGGCCATCAGGTCGCCCTTGGGAATGATGGTCTCGAAGAACGGGCCGCCGAAGAGCTGGCCGGAATAACCGCGCAGCAACAGGCCGATGCCGAACATCGTCAGCGCCCAGATATTGCCGATGAAGGCGACGCCGAAGGCCGACATCGGAATGCCTGTCACCGCCGTCGAGCCGGCGAAGCCGATCCAGGCCAGCGGGATCTTGATGAAGGAGGCGACGACGCCGGTGCCGAAGCCGATGCCCATCAGCACGGCCTTGCGGCCGCCCTCGTCACCGGCCTTGATCGCCTCTGCGGCGGCGACGCCCGGCGGCCAGGCCCCCGTCGCCGGGAAGACGCGGGAGTCGAACATCCGGTAGAGCAGGAAGGCATCGAGCAGCATCGCGAAGAAGGCACCAGCCAACATCGGCAGCACCAGATCCGGCCGCCCGAGCAGCCAGGGAATGCCGACCGGCAGCAGCAGGCTGTTCGCCGCGCCGAAGGTGGCCGAGGAGATCGCGCTCTGGGCGAGGTTCTGCACATGGATCGAGCGATAGCGCATGAATGCGGCAAGCGGGATGCGCGCCAGCGCCATGGCGGCGAGCGCGCCGATGAGCGAGGTGTTCGCCGTGATGCCGAGCGACACCAGAAGCTGCATGCCGATGATCGAGCCGAAGACGCAGAGAATGGCGATCAACGCCAGTGTCGCCGGCTCGAACAGGCTGGGGTGCCGCTGAGGCACCCCTTCAGTCGGATTGGTCATGCCTCAGTCCCCTCATGAGCCCTTCCCGGGCTGTTTGCGTTTCGGTGCAGCCCTTCAGGCAACCAGGATGCCGGCCTTGGCCTCGCCCACGTCCTGTGTGGCATGCGCTCCCTGCACGCCGTAATCGCGCTTGGCGGCTTCCGGCGAGACCAGGCCCAGCGCGATGTCGCGGGCGATCGCATCGCGCGAGCGCTCCGCCGCCGGGCCGTATCCCGCGCCGCCGGCGAGCACGAGCTCGACGATCTCCTGCGGCTGCCGCACCTGAACGAGATCGCCGGTGCCGACATCCCTGAGCACATGGCCCTGCTCGTCGATCACCCGGCCCGAAGCGCCACCGCCGGCCTTGCCGCCGAACAGGCCCGGGATCGGATTGTCGACCCCCTCCGGATAGAGCGAGACCAGAGTCGGCAGCCCGTCATCCGAAAGCTTGCGCAGGCGCACGCGCTGGCCGAGGCCACCGCGATGCTGGCCGGCGCCGCCCGAGTCGGCGAGATAGGTCTTCTCGACCACGAGGACCGGCACCCGTGATTCGAAGGTCTCGATCGAGGTGTTCGCCGCCGAGGTCGGGTAGAGCAGGCCAGACTTGCCGTCGCCATGGGCGGAACCACCCTGACCGCCGCCACAGAAGAGCATGTCGGAATAGGTGTCGCCGGCCGCGTCCCGGCCATAGACGCTCGCCGCCACGGGCAGACCCGTGAACGCCTGGACCTGCTTCGGCGCCGCCTCCGACAAGGCCCGGAAGATGTTCGGCGCCAGATACCAGCCGGTGCGGGTGCGCAGGTTCACCGCCAGCGGCTTGTCGCAGTTCAGGATCGAGCCCTTGGGCGCGTCGATCGAAAAGGCGCGGTAGCAGCCGGCATTGCCGCGGACATTCGGCGTCAGCATGCACTTCAACGGATAGGTGGCATGCGCCATCGTGTAGTTGAGCGTGCAGTTCAGCCCGCCCTGCGGCAGCTGCGGCGGGGCGCCGGCGAAGTCGAGATGGATCGTGTCGCCCTTCACCGTCAGCGCCAGCGGATAATGCATCGGCGTGCCCAGCGGGTTGTTCGAGGCGGTGCCGTGATAGATGCCGTCCGGAATGGCACGGATGGCGTCGCGCATCGCCTTCTCCGAGCGGCTCTGCACGACATGGGCGAGCGCCCTCAGGTCCTGCATGCCATAATCGGTGAGGAAGGACTGCAAACGCTCCGCGCCGATGGCGTTCGCCGCGACGAAGGAGTGCAAATCGCCGAGCACCTGCTCGGAATTGCGCACGTTCTCGCCCAGCAGGCGCACCAGTGTCTCGTTGATCTTCCCGGCCTCGAACAGCTTCATCGGCGGGATCTGGAAGCCTTCCTCGTAGATCTCGCGGGCCCGGAGCGAATCCTTGGTGCCGCCGATATCCGAGACATGGCCGACCGTGCCCATCAGGCCGACGACGCGCTCACCGAGGAAGACCGGCGTCACCACCGCGATGTCGAAGAGATGGCCGGCACAGAGCCAGGGGTCGTTTGTGATCAGCACGTCGCCGGGCTTCAGCGTCTCGGCCGGATAACGCTCCAGCAGCGCCTTGACCGCGCGCGGCAGCGTCAGGTTGAAGACCGGCATGGCGCGAGGGGAATGCGCCAGCGTCTCGCCCTCGGGGTCGAGCAGCTCGCAGGCGAAATCCTGCGCTTCCGAGATCACCAGCGAGAAGGCGGTGCGGCAGACCGTCAGCCACATCTCCTCGACGACGTTGATCATGCGGCTCCACATGATCTCCAGCGAGATCGGATCGGCCTCGATCCGGCGCGCGGCCTCGGCCAGCGGCATGTCGGCGGTGATCGTGGTCTCGGCGGCGTTGGGCTGGGCGACATGGATGAGCAGGTTCAGCACATCGTCAATGACGACGCTGTCGCCAGGGGGGACGATCGTGGTCGCCTCGCGCTCCTCGATGATGGCGGGTCCCGCGACAGTGTCGCCTGAACGGAGCGCATAGCGGTCATAGACCGTCGCCTCGCTCCAGCCACCCTCGAACCAGGCCTTTCGAGTGCCCTTGATCTTGGCGGAAGCGTCGCCTCCACCGGCCGCGCCGGACAGCGACAGGGTCGGAACCGGGCCGGCGCAGCGGACGCGGAAGTTGATCGCCTCCAGCCGGGCGCCCTCATAGACCGAGGTGTAGCGGGCGGAATAGGCCTTGCCGAAGGCGGCGCGGATCGCTTCGAGGCTCGATGCATCGATGGCGCCAGAAGGCAGCGGCACGGAGATGTCGTGCATCTGGCCGACGAGGCGCATATCCGCCGAGCGCTCGACCGTGACGTCGGCGGACTTCACGCCGGCCTCGATCAGATGCTTACGGCCTTCGGCTTCGAGCTGGCCGAGCAACGTGTTGACGGCGGCGGCGTCGAAGCCCTCGGAGAACTCGACCGGGAGCGAGCGCACCATGTCGAAGGAGAGCGGCGCGGCGAGGAAGCCAAGCGCGGAGGCTGCACCGGAAGCCGGCGGGATGATGACTTGCTTGACGCCGAGCACGCGGGCGACATCGACGGCATGCGCGGGGCCGGCACCGCCGAAGCCGACCATGGCGTAATGGCGGGGGTCCTTGCCCTTCTCGACGAGATGCACGCGGGCAGCCGCGCCCATGCTCTCGACCACGACCTTGTGGATGCCCCAGGCGGCTTCCTCGATGGACAGGCCGAGCGGCGCGGCGACGGTCGAGACGGCCTTGCGCGCTGCCTCCAGATCGAGCGCCATGCGCCCGCCGAGGAAGAATTTCGGATCGTAATAGCCGAGCACGAGATTGGCGTCGGTGACGGTCGGCTTGGTGCCGCCCATGCCGTAGCAGGCCGGGCCGGGATCGGAGCCGGCCGAATGCGGGCCGACCTTGAGCAGGCCGACCTCGTCGATCGCCGCGATCGAGCCGCCGCCGGCACCGATCTCGATCATGTCGATGACGGGCGCCTTGATTGGCAGGCCCGAGCCCTTGGCGAAGCGGTTGACGCGGCCGGCTTCAAGCATCGGCGCGATCTCGGCGCGGCCATCCTCGATCATGCAGGCCTTGGCGGTGGTGCCGCCCATGTCGAAGGAGATCACGTCCTTATGGCCGGCGAGCTCGCCGAACAGGGCCGTGGCGAGGCCGCCGCCGGCCGGGCCGCTTTCGAGCAGGCGGATCGGGAAGGTGCGCGCCGTCTCGGGCGAGACGAGGCCGCCGGCCGAATGCATCAGCCTGAGTGCGCCGGTGAAGGAACGGGCGGCGAGCTCGCGCTCCAACCGCTCCAGATAGCGGCGCATCAGCGGCTGGACATAGGCATTGGCCGCCGTGGTGACGAAACGCTGATATTCCCAGATCTCGGCCACGACCTCGCTCGAGAGCGAGACGGTAAGCTCCGGGCAAGTCTCGCGGACGATGCGGCCAGCCTCCCGCTCATGCGCCGGGTTGCGGTAGCTGTTGAGGAAGCAGATCGCGATCGCCTCGCAGCCAGCAGCAGCCAGCTCTCGGGCCGCATTGCGCACGGCTTCGGCATCGAGCGCGGTCACGACCTTGCCGTCACGGTCCATGCGCTCGGGCACTTCGAGGCGGTGTTCGCGCGAGACCAGCGGATCCGGGAAGGTCAGGAACAGGTCGTAGATGTCGTAGCGCTGCTCCGTCCCCATTTCGAGGATGTCGCGGAAGCCCTTTGTGGTGATCAGGCCGAGCTTGGAGCCTTTGCGCTCGATCACGGCATTGGTGACGAGTGTCGTGCCGTGGACGATATCGCCGACATCGGCCAGCGTGATACCGGCCATCTCGGTGAGCTCGCCGAGACCGATCAGCGCCGCTTCGGAAGGATCATGCGGGGTGGTCAGGCGCTTGTGCAGCCGGACCGAGCGCTCCTGCGAATCGTAGAGGATGAAGTCGGTGAAGGTGCCGCCGATGTCGAAGCCGATGCGCCAGCGATTGCTCATGGAGCGGTCTCCGCGATTGAAAGGTTCAAAGGATAGAAGAGCTTGTCCTGGGTCAGGGCGGCGATCTCGGCAGCGCCCGCCCCCAGCGAACGGATGATGGCGAGGCGTTCGGCCGGCTCGACGATGGCGGCCGGGAAGGAGATGCAGAGCGCAACCTCATCGCCGGTGACGGGATCGCCGACAGCGACCGAGACGGCGTGCACACCACGCACCGCCTCGTCATGCGATTCGGCAAAGCCGGCGCTGCGCACAGAGGCAAGGCGGGTCAGCAATTCGCTCATGTCCTGAGGCGCCGTCTCGGACGGTGCGGTGAAGCCGGCCGGATAGAGCGTGCGGACCTCGTCATCCGTCAGCCGGGCGAGCAGTGCCCGGCCGGTACTGGAGGCGAAGGCGGGAATGCGGTCGCCGATCGCGGTGACGACCCTGAGCGCGTGCCGGCCGGGGTGGGCGGTGACACCGATGATCTCTTCGCCGCGCCGAACACTGATATAGCCGGTATGGCCGATCTCGTCGGAGATCTTCCCCACCACCGCATCCGCGCGGTCGATCAGCGAAGCGGCAAAGCGATAGATTTGGCCGACCTGGTTGAGCAGCAGCGAGGGGCGGTAGCGCTTGCTGTCGCCGACCGTCTCGAGCAACCCCTCGTCGCGCATCGCCCGCAGCAGGCGCGAGGCATTGCTCTTCGGCATTCCCAGCAGCGTGACGAGATCCGTGACGGTGACATCGTGCCGCGTGCTGGAAAAGCAGCGAAGCACGTCCGCAACCGCCGACAAGATGGTCATCCGCCCGCCTTAGAAAGTTTCATTTATTGGAACTCAGGTTCCGATAACAGAAACATGACATCGAAATTTCACAGCGTCAATCGGTCGCTGGGAGGCAGGCTCCGCGCACGGGTGTCTTTAGGGTCCGCTTCGTTCGGGATTCCAGCGAAGGAGCGGGCCTGCCTGTTGGGCCCGGACGAAGTCGGAACCTCCGCACCTGATGGACCCGCAACGATCGCAGGCACGAAGCCCGCAATCCCATCCGGCCCACGATGTCTCGCGAAGCCCCCTCGGTCGGATGGGGCGCGCACAGGATAGGCAGAGCCCGGACAAGCGGGGATAAGTCCGGGCGCCGGATCGCCGTATGGGATCAATATTCGGCCGGCACCGGGCGACAGCGCATCCCCTCAGCGCGGCTCCTCGACATAGGTCGCGACGAAGCGGACGAGTTCGCTCTGACGGGCCGTACCCGTCTTGGCGAAGAGGCGCTGCAGATGGGTGCGGGCCGTCGTCGGGGCGATACCCAGCCGCTTCGCGGCGATGATGGTGTCGAGGCCTTCGACGATCAGCGCCAGCATGCGCTCCTCCGTCGGCGTCAACCCGCAGGCTTCCGCAACCTGGCCGAGCTTGCGCCCCATGGCGACCTCCGGATCATCCACCGAGAGCACGAAGAGGTCGATGCTTTCGAGGTGAACCGCGTCGATGGCGACCTGCCGACCGCAGCGGAGCGCAAGCGGCAAGCGGGTTTCGCCGGCGATGCTGCCGGCGCGGCAACGCTTCAGCCAGGAATGAAGCCGCGCCATGAACTCCTTGTCGGCCGCGGTGAAGCGATCCGGCCCGCCGAGCCCTTCGCTGGACATGGCCTGGGCACCACGGTTGCTGAATCGCACGTTCAGATTGGCATCGATGACGAAGACGGGTTTCGAAACATGGCAGGCGGTATCAGGCATGGACTCGCGGCGCGCCGAAAACGGCGTGTAGCTCGCGTGGCTGGAAACCGAGAAGTGGAGCGACATCGAAATATCCATCCCTGTTGTCTCGGATCGTCGCGACGCCCCCGTCAGCAGCCGGGTGATCCGGCCAGGGCGGGCAGAGCGCGCGTCCGCCTTCCTTCGTCGCGCCGGAACGAACGAAGGTTCAAAGCGGATACTGGTTTTTGGATTTCTATTGGACCGGTTAAAATGCGAGCGATCTGCCGCTCGGCCAAATCCCTCGATCAGATATGGAGCGAAAGCCGATAAGTGTAGGTATCGCCCCGGAACAACCCCTCGACATATTCCAGCATATCGCCGTCGGCGCCGTAGCTGCGGCGCTTGATCAGCAGGCACGGGACAGGCCTCTTGAAGCCGAAGATCGTGCACTCCTCCGGCGTGGGCGCGGCCGCCTCGATCGTCTGCTCGCAGCGGATGAGCGGCATGCCGAGGCCCGCGAGTGCGGCATAGACCGAGCCGGTGAGATCGCTCTGCGCCAGTCCCGGAGCGCGCTCGAGATTGTACCAGGCCATCTCGCGCGACATCGGCACGCCGTCGCCCGAGCGCACACGCACGAGCTTGAGGAAATCGATATGGGAGGAGCGGCCGAAGATCGAGGCGATGGAACGGTCTTTGACGACCTCCCGCTCGAGGATCCGCGAGGACGGAACCCTGCCGAGCTCGCGCATCTCCTCGGTGAAGCCCTTCAGCCGGTCCATGCCCGTATGCAGGCGCGGCACGGGCCCCTGGACGATCGAGCCGAGCCGGCCCTGGGCGCTGAGCAGCTTCCGCTCCCGCAGCGCATTGTAGGAGCGCTGGACGGTCGTGCGGCTGATCCTGAGCCGTTCCGCCAGCTGGCGCTCGGCAGGCAATGTCGTTCCCGGAGGAAGCGTGCCGTCGTCGATCAGCCGGGTCAGCTGGTCCTCAAGCTGCTGATAGAGCGGCTTGGCTGTATCGTCGCGCAGCTCCAGCAGATCCTGGAACAACGGTTTAGGCGTAGACAATTCAGGCCCTGTCGGTGGTTGCATGACTGTGACACAACCCGGGTAGCAGTAGTTGAACGGGGAAATCAAACGCGATGACCGATCGGCCCGTCTTCGTGCTGGCCAGCTTCGTGGTCGCCTGCTCGGCGAAAGTACGGCGCCTTCCGCGCGCCGGCGAAGCGCTCGCCGCGGACATCGTGACGATCGAGCCCGGCGGCAAGGGGTTCAACCTCGCGATCATGGCCCGCCGGCTCGGCATGACGGTGAACGGGGTCCTCGCCATCGGCAGCGATCTCGCCGCGACCTTCGCCGCTCCCGCTCTGGCACGCGCGGACCTGCCCCATGACATGCTCGTCGAGATCGCGGGTCCCACGGGCAGCGGTGTCTGTTTCACCGATGCCCAGGGCGAGACCCGCGTCGCCATCGCAAGCGGCATCAACCTCGCGGTCACGCGCGACCATATCCGTGAACGATCCGCCGCCATCGCCGGCTCCGCGCTGACCATGGCGCAGTTCGAAACAGCGGATGAACCGATTGCCGAGGCTTTCGAAATCGCGCGACGGGCCGGTGTCCCGACCTTGCTCAACCCCTCGCCGTTCCGGCCGATCGAGCCGGACATCCTGCGACGGACCGATATCCTGATCGTCAATGAAACCGAGGCCGGGGATTTCGCTGCCGCCATCGGCTGCGACCCGACCGGCGCGACCGATCCGGCCCGCTTCATCGCCGAGCTGGCGCCGGCCATCGCGGCACGGGGCCCGGAACTCGTCGTCATGACGCGGGGAGCCTCCGGCGCCATCGCCGTTCCCCGCAACGGCATGGCGATCTCCCAAGCCGGCATTGCGGTCCACACGGTCGACACGCTCGGGGCCGGCGATGCTTTCGCCGCGACGCTCGGCGTCGGCCTGGCCCGGAAACATGGCTTGGCCGAGGCCTTGCGCCACGCTGCGGCAGCCGGCGCACTCACGACGACCCGGCATGGCGTGTTCGACGCGCTGCCGACGCAAGAGGCCATCAACACCCTGCTCGCAAGGGGCTGACGCCCCCGCGCAGCATCGTTTTTCTCATTGGATTGCTTTTGGACTTCACGTGAAATGTTCATGCTGCTAGCTTGACGTCGCTGCCGCAGGGGTACGGCAGCCACCGCATGCGGAGGAACGTCATGCCGGCACGGGATATCGATACCGTCATGTCCGCCGTGGACCAGCTTCTGACGGGTGCGATGGACGAGGCACAGATGCCGGCCGCAGCCGAAACGCTGCGGCAGCTCTTCAATGGCTCCAAAGCCTGTTTTGCCGGTTTCGGCCCGCACCCTGACGACTGGGCCTCCTATGCCACCCATGTCGACGAAACATTGCAGGCGCGTTGCTTCGGCGATCTCGTCGATGACTTCATCGAGATGGGCTTTGCCCTGCGCAATATTCCTCTTGGTCAGGTCTATCACGACCATGAGGTCCATGGCCGGGAAAGGCTGCAACGCAGCCGTGTCTGGCGGGAATGGATGCAGCCCCAGGACATGTATGGCGGGATGGCTTGCCGCCTCACGGAAAATGGCGAGGCGTTCTGGTTCTTCGACGTCCAGCGCGGTCAGCGGCAGGAAGGCTTCGACAGCGAAGACGTCGCCCTGCTGACAAAGCTCTACCCCGTCCTGCGCCGCATCGCGGAGGTTCGCCGTCATCTCGGCCGGGTCACGATCCAGCGCGACGAGGCCCGCAGCGCCCTCGATGCGCTGGCCATGGGCCTCGTCATCGTCGACCAGGACCTGCACATCACCTATGCGAACGAGGGCGCCGACGAAATCCTGGCCGAGCCGGAAGGTGCGCTCTCCCTGCGCCAGGGCCGCGTCTTCGCACGCCTGCCAGCCGATCAGCGGCTGTTCAAACAGCTCGTCGAGATGGCATCGCGCAACGGCCAGGAGCTGCTGGCGCATCAGCGCAGCAGCATGATCCTGAGTGGCGGCGACCGCACTCACGCGCTCTCTGCCTGCGTCATGCCCGCGGCCTCCCCCGTGCCGGCTGGATCACACCGCAAAGTCATGATCGCTCTACGCCGGCTCGACATGGCGACCAACATGGTCGCCTGCGCGCGCCAGCTCTTCGACCTGACCGAAACCGAAGCCAAATTTGCCTCCGCCCTCGCGAGCGGATTGTCACTGACGGAAGCGGCGGGTGCTCAGGGTGTCCGGATCTCGACCGCGAGAACCCACCTGGCGCGGATCTTTCAGAAGACCGATACACGCCAACAGAGCCAGCTCGTTTCCCTCCTGCGCAGCGCGGCCCTCCCCCTCCGCTCCCGCTAAGTGCAGTTCTGCGAAGCTTTCTGCTTCGCAGCCAGTCCTTGGATCGCCGCGCGTCCGACCGGACGCGATAACGGCGATCCATCTATCTGTTATCGCATCGGATTATTCCGATAGGCGGTTTCCACTTGTCGGTTCGACGACATTGCGAAGTGCAGGCCGAGACTAGCCACGCGCCGCACCGGCTTTCATCATCCAAATGACGGAGAGAAAAAGACTTCTTCGTCAGGCCTTAAGGGCGCACACTTCGTCGCCCGCCACAACCCTTTTCGACACGGCTACGATACTGCGTTCCCCAATCGCACAGTGGCAGGAGGGCTTCGACCAGCGTTTCTCCGAACGGTGTCAGTGTGTAGTCAACCTTCGGCGGCACCTCTTGATAGTCGTGCCGGATCAGCACCTCGGCACCGACAAGCTCGCGAAGTTGCTGAATTAGAACCTTTTCACTGATGCCTGCGACAAGGCGCTTCAGATCGCCAAAGCGTTTAGGGCCGGGACGGAGGTGATAGAGGATCAGCGGCTTCCACTTGCCGCCCATCACGGCCAGCGAGACGTCGAGGCCACACTCGGGTTCGGTCATGCTCATCAAACAATTATACACTTACCTTTAGGTAGGTTCTAGTCCAAATGGAAGTGACGCCACATATTCCCTCCACCACAGCAAGGAGACGGAATATGGGTAGGTTGCAGGGAAAAGTCGCTGTCATCACCGGCGCCAACAGCGGCATCGGCTTGGCGACGGCGCGACGTTTCGCCCGTGAGGGCGCGCGAGTGTTCATGACTGGTCGGCGTCAGGCCGAGCTTGACGCTGCGGTGGCCGAAGTCGGCGGCGGCGCGATAGGGATCCAGGGCGACGCGTCGAAACTGGCCGACCTGGACCGGCTCTATCAGGTCGTGCGCGACAAGGCAGGGCAGATCGACGTTCTGTTCGCCAATGCCGGCGGCGGCAAGTTCGCGCCGCTTAGCGAGATAACCGAAGACGAGTACGACCGCACCTTTGGCAGCAACGTCAAGGGCACGCTTTTCACCGTGCAGAAGGCGCTGCCATTGCTGAAGGACGGTGCGTCCGTGATCCTGACCGGATCGACCGCCGCCACCAAGGGCTATCCCGCGTTCAGCGTCTACAGCGCGAGCAAGGCCGCGATCCGCAATTTTGCCCGTGGTTGGAGTGTCGATCTGGGGCCGCGCCGAATTCGTGTGAACGTACTCGTGCCCGGCTCGACACTCACACCCGGCTGGCGCGCGCTCTCGCCAACCAACGAGCAGCATCAGGCCTTCGTCGCGATGTCGGAAGCGGCGACGCCGCTTGGCCGGATGGCAGAGCCCGACGAAATCGCCGCCGCAGCCCTGTTTCTCGCGTCGGACGACAGCAGCTACGTGAATGGCAGCGAGTTGTTCGCCGATGGCGGGTCGGCGCAGATTTAGGGGCGCTATTTCTGTGGAACCGGCACTGCGTGGAACGCGCAAGGGTCCGCTCGACCTGCCAACCGGACCCGGGTCGAAAAGATCCAGGCGTTCAGCTGCCACCCCACGGGCACCGCTGCGCCGGTTTTCGGTTGTTCGATCTGTCCGATCTTAGAGCCCGTCCCGGAACGCCGGGGCGGCGACTGCCGGGCCGTACAGGCAGCGGCGATTAGGTAGGCTTGTACGTGTCGGGTTTGAGGATTTCCATGAAGCGCCAAGCGTTGTCGATTTCGCTGAAGCCGAACTGTTTATAGAGCGAGTGCGCGTCTGACGTGAGCAGCAGCAGCCGGCGAAGGCCTTGAAGATCCGGATGTTGCATTACTTCGTGCATGAGCCACTTCGACAACCCCTTGCCACGGTGAGGTTCCAGCACGAACACATCTGCGACCAGGGCGAACGTCGCTCGGTCCGTGATGACGCGCGCAAAGCCAACCTGCCTCCCGCTTTCGTAGGCGCCAAAGCAGAGCGAATGGTCAATTGACGTCTCTACCACCGAGCGGGGAATGCCGGGGCACCAGTATGAGTCCTCGGATAGGAACCGATATATTACCTCGTGATCGAGCCGGTTCGGATCAGTCGATATTTCATATCCAGGAACATGCATCATCAGTCGGGCCAGTCATCGGTTTCGGATGAGAATTCCCACGAGTGGGATTGAGTGGCTGGGGCGCTCGTGATTCCAAGGGGTTGTTCAGGCCATCTTGGAGCGAGCGATGTGGACCCCAGCCACTCGCCGGCAGCATAGTCGCGCGGGAGTTCGATACGAAACGGATTTGACGGATGCAGAGTGGCGGTTGGTTTCGCCGTTGCTGCCGGCGCCGAAACGAACGGGCCGGCCGCTGTCGTGGCCGCTGCGCGAGATCGTCAACGCGATCTTTTATGTGATGCGCGGAGGCGTGGCCTGGCGGCTTCTGCCGAGCGACCTTCCACCAAAAAGCACGGTTTATCGCTGGTTTGCGACATGGCGCGACGGCGGCGTGTTCGAGGCGCTGAATCATGCGTTGCTGATGATCGATCGCGAACGCAGCGGTCGGGCAGCCTCGCCGAGCGCATGTATCATCGATAGCCAGAGTGTGAAGACCAACGAAGCCGGCGGACCGCGCGGCTACGACGCCGGAAAGAAGATCATGGGCCGCAAGCGGCACGCGCTCGTCGATACGGACGGGCGCGGCCTCGTCCTGTTTGCCCATCCAGCAAGCGTGCAGGATCGTGACGGGGCCGGCCCATTGCTGGCCGCATCGCGCCGCCCGTTCCCCTTCATCGAGAAGGTTTTCGCCGACGCAGGGTACCAAGGCCCACGCGTGGCAACCGCAACCCGGATCGCCGTCGAAATCGTCCGCCACAAGCCCGACCAGATCGGCTTCGCCGTCCAGCCACGACGATGGGTTGTCGAGCGCTTCTTTGCCTGGATCAACCGAAATCGGAGACTCTGGAAGGACGCAGAGGCAACTATCGCATCAGCGACCGCGTTCCTCTACGCCGCTGCCGCCATGGTCCTCATCCGGCGCGTCGCGCGAAATTCCTGAGTTTCGGGACGGACTCTCAGAGGCAGGCCGGTGCAGGCGACCGCCGGTGAGAGGCCGCGGCACCCCCGTCGTCGACGGCAAGCTGAGCGGCAGGCCACGCACCGAGCGAATGGCGAAATAAGCGAAGATCTGCGCCTCCAGCGCATCGCCGTTCCAGCCGACCGCCTCGACCGGTTCGACCTGCACGCCCAGCCGCTCCGCAAGCCTTGCCATGAAATGCCGGTTCAACCGGCCGCCGCCGCCGACCAGCCAACGGCGAGGCCGCCGCGGCACATGGCGGAGCGCCGCCACGATGCTCTCGACAGTGAAGGCGGCCAGCGTCGCGGCCCCGTCGGCATCCGAGAGCGCCTCGACGACCTGGGCGCGGCGGTGGAAATCGTTGCGATCGAGCGATTTCGGTGCCGGCCGATCGAAATAGGGGTTGGCCATGAAGCCGGCGACGAGATCGTCATGGACCCGGCCGCTCGCCGCGAGCGCCCCGTCGGCATCGTAGGCGCAGCCGAGGCGGCGCAGCATGAAATCGTCGAGGATGGCGCTGGCCGGGCCGGTATCGAAAGCGATGACGGTATCGCCGTCGACATAGGTGACGTTACCGACGCCGCCGAGATTCAGCACCATCACCGGCTGGTCGAGCCCCTGCACCAGCGCACGATGATAGAGTGGCGCGAAGGGAGCGCCCTCGCCACCGGCCGCGACATCGGCATCGCGGAAGCGATCGACCGTGGGAATGCCGAGCGCATCGGCCACGACCTGCCCGTCGATGAGCTGGCGAGTGAAGCGGCGCTCCGGGCGGTGATAGACCGTCTGGCCGTGCAGGCCGACGAGATCGACACCGGCGAGATCGAGCGCCTGATCCTCGGCATAGCTGCGGATGGCGGCGAGATGATCCGCCGTCACCGCCGCTTCCAGCTCGGCCAGCGGCTCGAGCGAGGCACGCTCCGCATCGGCGATGACCGCCTGCAGGGCACGGCGCGTCTCGTCGCGATAGGGGTAGGAGGCGCCCGGACCGAAGGAAAGCCGGTCGCA
>JARYGW010000041.1:0-272 GCA_033792295.1 Allobosea sp. | reverse complement strand
CACCCGTCGCTCGCCACCAGCGACACGTCGATGGCGTCCATCGAGGTGCCGCTGATCACGCCGATGGCGGTCAGGATTGCGGCCGGGTCAGACAAGCGATCCGCCAACTGCGGCTCCTTGCAGTTCGCAGGCTCGGGCCTACTCGCCCGGCTGCGGGCCGTCATAGCCGCCGATGATGACGAGGTCGGACTTCCCGGCGGCGCTGAGATGCTTCACCGCCTCCTGATATTCCGGCGAGGCGTAGCAGGCGCGGGCCGTCTCCTCGTCCTTGA
>JARYGW010000419.1:0-4126 GCA_033792295.1 Allobosea sp. | reverse complement strand
AGAACGACATCAAGCGCGTCATCGCCTATTCGACCTGTTCGCAGCTCGGCTACATGTTCGTCGCGCTCGGTGTCGGCAATTACGGTGCCGGCGTCTTCCACCTGTTCACCCACGCCTTCTTCAAGGCGCTGCTCTTCCTGGGGGCCGGCTCGGTCATCCATGCGATGCATCACGAGCAGGACATGCGCCACATGGGCGGCCTCAGGAAGTACATCCCCTTCACCGCCGCGACGATGACCATCGGCACGCTGGCGCTGACCGGCTTCGGCATCCCCGGCACGGTGTTCGGCTTCGCGGGCTTCTTCTCGAAGGACGCGATCATCGAGAGCGCCTATGCCTCGGTCGAGCGTGGCGGCTTCGCCAGCTCCTATGCCTTCGTGCTGCTGGTCGTCGCGGCCTGCATGACCTCCTTCTACTCCTGGCGCCTCTATTTCATGACCTTCGAGGGTACGCCGCGCTGGGGCCATGCCTCGCATGGTCACGACGACCACGCTCACGCGGCGCACGGCCAAAACGACCATGGGCATGACGATCATACGCATGACGATCATGGCCATGATCACACGCCGCATGAGAGCCCTTGGGTGATGCTGCTGCCGCTCGCTTTGCTCTCGATCGGCGCGATCTTCGCCGGCTTCGCCTTCAAGGAATACTTCGTCGGCCACGACTTCGAGCATTTCTGGAAGTCGGCGCTGTTCATGGGCAAGGACAACCACATCCTGCATACCATGCATGAGGTGCCGACCTGGGTGATGATGTCGCCCTTCCTGGCGATGGTGATCGGCTTCGTGCTGGCCTACTGGATGTATGTTCGCCGGCCGGACATTCCCGGCAAGCTCGCCGCGGCGAACCCGGCGCTCTACCAGTTCCTGCTCAACAAGTGGTACTTCGACGAGATCTACGACTTCCTGTTCGTGCGTCCGGCGAAATGGCTCGGTCGCTTCCTCTGGAAGAAGGGCGACGGCTTCGTCATCGACGGCTTCGGCCCGGATGGCGTCTCGGCCCGCGTGGTCGACGTGACCAACCGCGTCGTCAGGCTGCAGACCGGCTATCTCTATCACTATGCCTTCGCCATGCTCATCGGTGTCGCCGGGCTGGTGACCTGGTATCTCCTGACCCGCGGGTGAGATGATGTTCGGCTTCGGTATCCTCACCGGTCTCCTGATCCTGCCGCTGGTCGGCGCGGCCCTGATCCTCGTCCTGCGCGGCGACCAGTCGTCGGTCTATTCCAACGCTCGCTGGATCGCGCTGTTCACGACGGGTCTCACCTTCGTGCTCGCCTGCGTCGCGTGGAGCCGATTCAACCCCGCCGATCCCGGCTTCCAGCTTGTCGAGAGCCATAGCTGGATCTCGGAAGCGATCCGCTTCAAGCTCGGCGTCGACGGCTTCTCGTTCCCCTTTATCGTGCTGACGGCGTTCCTGATGCCGTTCTGCATCCTCGCCTCCTGGACCTCGGTCGAGAAGCGGGTGCGGGAATATATGGTCGCCTTCCTTGTGCTGGAGGCGCTGATGATCGGCGTCTTCGCGGCGCTCGACCTCGTGCTGTTCTACCTGTTCTTCGAGGCGGGCCTGATCCCGATGTTCCTGATCATCGGCATCTGGGGCGGCAAGCGGCGCGTCTACGCCTCCTACAAGTTCTTCCTCTACACGCTGCTCGGCTCGGTCCTGATGCTGCTCGCCGTGATGGCGATGTACTGGAACGCCGGCACTACCGACATCCCGTCGCTGCTCGCCCACAAGTTCCCGGCCGGCATGCAGACCTGGCTGTGGCTGGCCTTCTTCGCCTCCTTCGCGGTGAAGATGCCGATGTGGCCGGTGCATACCTGGCTGCCGGACGCCCACGTCGAGGCGCCGACCGCGGGCTCCGTCGTGCTGGCTGCGATCCTGCTGAAGATGGGCGGCTACGGTTTCATCCGCTTCTCGATCCCGATGTTCCCGGAAGCGTCGCATTACTTCGCGCCGCTGGTCTTCGCGCTCTCGATCATCGCCATCGTCTACACCTCGCTGGTGGCGCTGATGCAGGAGGACATGAAGAAGCTCATCGCCTACTCCTCTGTGGCGCATATGGGCTTCGTCACCATGGGCCTGTTCACGATGACCCCGCAGGGCATCCAGGGCGCGATGTATCAGATGGTCAGCCACGGGCTGGTCTCCGGCGCGCTCTTCCTCTGCGTCGGCGTGATCTACGACCGCATGCACACCCGCGAGATCGCAGCCTATGGTGGCCTGGTGAATCGGATGCCGCTCTATGCGGTCGTCTTCATGGTCTTCACCATGGCCAATGTCGGCCTGCCGGGCACTTCGGGCTTCGTCGGCGAATTCCTGACGCTGCTCGGCTCCTTCCGGGCCAATCCCTGGGTCGCCTTCTTCGCCACCTCGGGCGTGATCCTGTCGGCCGCCTACGCGCTGTGGCTCTATCGCCGCGTCGTCTTCGGCGAGCTCACCAAGCCTGAGCTCAAGGACATCCAGGACCTCAACGGTCGCGAGATCGCGATCCTGGTCCCGCTCGTCCTGCTGACGATCTGGTACGGCGTCCAGCCGCATCAGATCCTCGACGCCTTCGCGGCGCCGACCGAAATGCTGATCAAGAACTATCAGGCCGCGCTCACCGTCGCGAAGACGGCGCTGGCGGTCGCGCAGTAAGGTCTCGGACATGGCTCTGCCCGCTCTCGGCCCGGCCCTGCCGGAAATCATCCTGGCCATCGGCGCCATCGCGATGGTGCTGTTCGGCGCCATCCAGCGCGAGCGTGCCGCCCGCGTGCTGGAAGGCGCGGCGCTGATCCTGCTGGTGGTGGCGCTCGTGCTCGTCCTCTCGGGCGAGGGCAAGCTCACGACCTTCAACGGCAGTTTCGTCGCCGATGGCTTCGCCCGCTTCATGAAGGTGCTGACGCTGGTCGGCGCGGGTGCCGCGATCCTGCTCGCCTCGAACCCGCTGCGCCGCGACGGCGTGATGCGCTTCGAGTTCCCGGTCCTCGTCGTCCTGGCCGTCATCGGCATGATGATGATGATCTCGGCCAATGACCTGATCGGCCTCTATGTCGGCATCGAGCTGCAGTCGCTGGCGCTTTACGTCGTCGCCGCCTTCGACCGCGACAATGGAAAATCGACGGAAGCCGGCCTGAAATACTTCATCCTCGGCACGCTTTCCTCCGGCATGCTGCTCTATGGCTGCTCGCTGGTTTATGGCTTCACCGGCACCGTCAGTTTCGCCGGCATCGCCGCGGCGACGCAAGGCGGCCATGCCGGTCTCGGCCTAGTCTTCGGCATCGTCTTCATCGCGGCCGGCATCGTCTTCAAGATCTCGGCCGTGCCGTTCCATATGTGGACGCCGGACGTCTACGAGGGCGCCCCGACGCCGGTCGCGGCCTTCTTCGCCTCGGCCCCGAAAATGGCCGCCATGGCGATGGTGGTGCGCATCTTCATGGGTGCCTTCCCGGGCGCGATCCATGACTGGCGCCAGATCATCATCTTCATCTCGATTGCCTCGATGGCGCTCGGCGCCTTCGCCGCGATCGGACAGACCAACATCAAGCGCCTGCTCGCCTATTCCTCGATCGCCAATATGGGCTTCGCGCTGGTCGGCCTTGCCGCCGGCACGCCCGAAGGCATCCAGGGCGTGATGACCTATATGGCGGTCTATCTCGCCACCACGCTCGGTGCCTTCGCCTGCGTGCTGATGATGCGCCGCGACGGCAAGCTGGTCGAAGACATCTCCGAGCTCGCCGGGCTGTCGCGGACCAATCCGTGGATGGCTTTCGCCTATTCGATGATGATGTTCTCGCTCGCCGGCATTCCGCCGCTCGCCGGCTTTTTCGCGAAGTTCTACGTCTTCCTCGCCGCGATCAACGCTCAGCTCTACGTGCTCGCCGTCGTGGGCGTGCTGACCAGCGTGATCGGCGCCTATTACTATCTGCGCGTCGTCAAGCTGATCTATTTCGACGAGCCCAAGCCGGCTTTCGAGCCCGTCGATCTGGGCGTGCGCACCGTGTTGTTCGTCTCAGCGATGTTCGTGCTGTTGTTCTGGCTGGTGCCGGCGCCGATCGTCGACTCGGCGGCTGCGGCGGCGAAGTCGCTCTTCTGAGTTGACGACGCGTGCTCGGTGGAGCCGCCCGCGTCGCGGGCTATC
>JARYGW010000418.1:0-4167 GCA_033792295.1 Allobosea sp. | reverse complement strand
AGTACAAGGATATCTATGCCG
Organism: Allobosea sp.; assembly: GCA_033792295.1. Taxonomy (GTDB): domain Bacteria; phylum Pseudomonadota; class Alphaproteobacteria; order Rhizobiales; family Beijerinckiaceae; genus Allobosea. The sequence goes on along the minus strand of JARYGW010000418.1, from coordinate 4,146 downwards.
CCAGACTGAAGGCCGGCGAGTAATCCCATCCGAGCAGGCCGGCGAGGCCGGAACGTTGACTTGGCGCAGCTTTGCGGCAATCCGGATTGGCGTGTTTCGGCCGCCGGGTTGCCGGGGCGCATCTGTCATTGTTCCAGAGATCCTGCTTATGGTGTGATAGCCTGATCGCGCTCGTCATCGGCGTGTCGGATTATGGCGGGCAGGGCAACCTCGCCAATCTGGAACGGGACGCGCGTGCCACGGCCGAAACGCTCGAACGCCTCGGCTACGACGTACGCATCAGGGCCTTGGCGTGCGCCGTAACATGGACAAGGCGATCGCCTACTACATGCGCGGGGCGGAGCTGCGGGACAGCCGAGCCCAGGCTTCACTGGCGGTGCTCGTCAACAACGGCATGCTGACGAGTGCGCCCGACCCGGCGCTGGAGGCGGCCGCCCTTGAGAAGGTGGTCGGGCGGACCCGCGACGCGTCCCACACCGTCCGGCTTGCCCAGATGGCCGAAAAGGGCGTGGGCGCGCCGCGCCGATCTCGGCAGCGTGGTGGCGCTTTCTGAACTCGCGACCCTCTACAGGCCCGGCCGCGGCGTGCCGAAGGATCCCGTGCAGGCCCAGGATCTCTGGCAGAAGGTCCCATTGCCATGCTCCAGACCGTCAGCAGCGGCTGCAATCTCATCGCATCTCACCCATGGGCACGAAGGCGGACGCGACGGCTGCGGTGCTCGTCGCAGCGCGCGATAGCAGATTCAGGGCTGGAATCCGACAAGGAGCTCGTGCCTGGGTTGTCCCGGCAGTGTGGAAACAGGGCTGATCAGGTCATCGCGGACGGGATTTCGGGTCGGAGGCATCACGCAAGGCGTCACCGAGCAGGTTGAGCGCAAGCACTGTCGCCAGGATCGCGAGGCTCGGGAAGACGGCGAGCCACCAGGCGTCGAGGATGTTCTCGAACCCTTCGCGGATCATGCTGCCCCAGGTCGCAGTCGGCGGTGGCACGCCGAGCCCGATGAAGCTGAGCGAGGCTTCTGTCCGGATGGCGGAGGCAAGCCAGAGCGAGCTCATCACCACGACGTCCGAAAGCATGTTGGGCAGGATGTGCCGCGTCATGATCCTGAACGGACCGCAGCCATAAGAGCGGCTGGCCTCGACGAAATCGCGTTGGCGCAAGGTGATCGTCGGCGCCCGCGCGACACGGGCGAAGGGGGCGATTTCAGTTACCGCAATGGCGATGATGAGGTTCTCCAGGCTCGCGCCGAGCATCGCCGCGATCATCAGGCCGAGCAGCAAGGTCGGGAAGGCGAGCAGCACGTCGAGCACGCCCATGACGAACTGGTCGAACACGCCGCCGACATAACCGGAGATGACGCCGATCGTCGTGCCGACCAGCATGGCGATCAGGATGGCGACGAAGCCGACGAAGAGCGAGATCCGTGCGCCGTAGATCAGCCGTGAAAGCACGTCGCGGCCATAGGAATCGGTGCCGAGCCAGAACTCTGCCGAGGGCGGTTCGAGCCGCGCGACGATGTTCTGTTCCAGCGGATCATAGGGCGCGAGCCAAGGCGCGCAGATGGCCAGGAGGATGATGAGGGCAAGCAGCACGAGCCCGACCCATGCCAGCTTGTTCTGGGCAAAGGCGAGCCAGAGGCCGCCGGGGCGGATGTCGACGCTGGTCGTAGCGGCCTCGCTCATGTGTATTTCACCCTCGGATCCACGAGGCCGTAGGCCAGATCGGTCAGCGTGTTCACGACGATCACGCAGATGGCGAAGATGATCATCAGCCCCTGCAGCAGCGTGTAATCGCGGGCGTTGAGCGCGCCGATGATGAGCTTGCCCAGGCCAGGCCGGTTGAAGATGATCTCGGTCAGGACGGAGTTTCCGATTAGCGTGCCGAAATAGAGCCCGACCACGGTGATGATCGGAATCAGGCTGTTGCGCAGCGCATGCGTCGTGACCAGCCGGCCGGGGCTCACGCCCTTGGCGCGGGCGGTGCGGATATAGTCTTCCGTCAGCACGCCCAGCATCGCGGCGCGCGTCACGCGCATCACATAGGCGGTCATGATGATGCCGAGGTTGAGCGCCGGCAGCGCCAGTGAGTGCAGTCGGCTCGCGAGATCGCCGGAACCGCTGGCATTGCCCAGGACGGGAAACCAGCCGAGCTGGATCGCGAAGACGATCAGCATGAGGATGCCGGAGACGAAGGCCGGGAAGGACAGGCCGACCAGCGAGACGATGCGCGAGACATAATCGATCCAGCCATTGCGGGAGAGAGCGGCCGCCACGCCGAGCGGCAGGCCGAAGACGAGCCCGATCGCAACCGCGGCGATGGTCAGTTCGATCGTGGAGGGCAGGACGAGCAGCACCTCCCGGATGACGCTGTGCCCGGTGCTGAGCGACTGGCCGAGATCGCCGGTCAGCACCTTGCCGATGAAGGCGAGATACTGGGCATAGACCGGCTGGTCGAGCCCGAGCTTCTGCCGAAGTGCCGTGAGTGCCGCCGCGCTGGCCTGGTCTCCCAGGATGACAGAGGCTGGGTCGCCCGGCACCAGCCGGACCAGCACGAAGATCGCCGTGAGCATAACGAGCAGGGTGGGAATGGCGAGGAGGACGCGCCTGAGAACATAGCTCGTCATGCCGCAGCCCTTTCCTGCATCAGGCGCTGTGGCGAAAAGGCTGCGATCTCGCGCCGCGTGCTGCCCTCGACGACGAGGTCGGAGAGAATGGCTCCGGCGACCGGTACGAGCTGGAAGCCGTGCCCCGAAAAACCGAAGACATGGAACAGGCCGGGAGCCTGCGGCGAGGCGCCGATCACCGGCAGATGGTCGCGCGTCTGGGCCTCGATTCCGGTCCAGCAGCGGGCTAACCGCACGTCGCGCACGACGGGAAAGAGGTCGCTGGCGGCGCGCGCACCCTTGGCGAGCTCCGTAAAATTCACCGTGCTGCGCTCGCGGTCGAGGTCGGCCGTACCCTGCAGGCCGCCACCGATCACCAGCGTGCCCTGGTCGGATTGCTTGAAGGAGAGTGCCCGGCCGACGACGCTGGCGACAGGCGCCAGCAGCGGGGCGAGGCGCTCCGTCACGATCATCATCGAGGCGCGGACACCGAGTGCGATCCCATCTCCGAACAGGGCTGCGATCCGGGCCCCCCAGGCGCCCGCGGCATTGACGACGGCAGGTGCCCGGAAGCACCGCGCACCGCAGGCGAGAAGCCAGTCCGCTCTCTCCCGGTCGACCGTCTCGATCCCGCAGCCTTCGACGATGACGACGCCCGCGGCCTCGCAGGAGCGACGAAAGGCGAGAATGGTGCGGTGCGGATCGGCAGCACCGTCGTTCCGCGCCACCAGCGCGCCGACGCAATGCGGGCTCAGCGCCGGCACGAGGCGCCGCAGCTCGACGGCGTCGATGATTTCCTCATGAGCATAGCCCAGTGCGCGCACGCGAGTTTCGCGCCGGAGGAGGTCCGGCATGTGCTCTTCCCGTTCCGCGATGCGGAGCTGTCCGTGGGCGTGGAAGCCGCAATCGTCGCCGACGATCGAGGCGATGCGGTGCCACATCTCCATCGCCTCGAGCGAGATCGGGATCTCGGCGACGTCGCGGCCGAGCGTCCGGACGCCGGCTGCTGTCGCACCGGAGGCATGCCGGCCGGTCCAGCGCCGCTCGATCACGACGACCCGCCGGCCGCGGCGTGCCAGGTGCAACGCAGCCGATAGGCCGTGCAGGCCACCGCCGATCACGGCGACGTCGAAGCCCTCCGCGCTCATGCCGCCGGCTTCTTCTCGTCGAGGCTGGCGAGCTCGCCCAATGTCACCGGCTTCAGTGGGGGGCGGATGCGATAGAAGCCGACATCCTCGACGGGGCGGTTCTGCGCGGCAGCCACGATATGGGCCATGGTGTAGCCGCACTGCCGGCCCTGACAGGGGCCCATGCCCGCACGGGTGAAGGCCTTGAGCTGGTTCGGACCCGGACGCCCCTGCACGGCGCGCACCCGCAGCTCGCCCGCGGTGATCTCCTCGCAGCGGCAGACGAGCGTTTCGTCCGCGGGCGCGAAGACCTCCCGACGCGGCGCATAGAGCGCGTCGAGGAAGGGGCGCAGGGCGAGCGCGCGCGCCAGCGCGGCCTGCTCCGTGCGGGCGGCGGTTGCAGCGCCGGTCTCGTCG
>JARYGW010000417.1:0-4201 GCA_033792295.1 Allobosea sp. | reverse complement strand
CCGGCACCAGCACCTCGATGCCGATATCCTGCGGCGTCTGCGGGCGTGGTCCCTGCGACATGTCGAGGAAGAGCTGCAGATCCTTCTCGCGGACATTCTTCAGCATGAAGGCCTTGAAGGGCACCACGCCGCGATTATAGGCCTCCTGCGGCTGAATCTGCCCCGCCATCAGCGGCTGCACGGCATTGGTGTAGGCCTCGCGCAAGGTCGGCGCCATGACGAAGCCGGTCAGGAACAGCGACAGCCCGATGATCACCGCGTTCGGCGGTGCCGTCTGCGTGCCGAGCGCCGAACGCAGCAGCGACAGCACCACGACGATCCGGGTGAACGAAGTCACCATGACCAGGATCGACGGCGCCAGCGACAGCACCGTGATGACGGCAATGAGCTGAAGCGCCCTCTCGGCGACGCCGCCGCCCTGCCCGAGGTCGAGTGACAACGTCTGCGGCAGCGCGGGGGGCGCGGCGAGAAGGCCGAGCAGCAGCACCGCTCCCGCCAGGGAACGGCCGAGCCGTCGTCTTGCTATGGCGAGATGAGGGGTCACACGACTGCCGCTGCCGCCCGACTCAGCCGATCGGGCGAGACGAAGCTAGCGGGCGACGACGGCCAGGCAACTGCAGCGGATCGGCCCGCCGCGGGATCGGTGACATTCCTGTTGATGGCGCGGCGGGCGCCAGAGGAGCCATGCCGCCCACCTCATGTTTCAGGACGTCGACTTTCAGGACTTCGACTTGGGATCGCGGCCGAGCAGCCGGGCGAATTCGGCTTCGATCGCGTCGACCGAGAACGGGTCGATCTCCTTGGTCGGCTCGGGCTGCTTTTCCGGCTCTGAAGCAGCGGGCTTCTGTGGCTCGACCTCCTCGACGGCAACCGGCTTGGCCGGTTCGGCCACCACGGCAGGGGCAATCGCCTCGGCAGGGACGGGCTTCTCGGCGGCAGGCTTCTGGCTCCCGCGGTCGGCTTCCGGCGGCTTGGGCTCGCTCGGCTTCGGCTCGGCCTTCCCGGGCTTCAGCCCGAGGGCCGCCGCGAGCTCGGCTTCCATATCCACCGCGATCGAGCTCGGGCGCGCCGCCGGGGCGGGTGCCTCGGGCGCCTTCGGCGGCTCGACCGGCTTGGCCGGCTCGATCGGCTGGGCGGGCTTGACGGGTTCGACCGGCTTGGGCTGCTCGACGGGCTTCGCCTGTTCGAAAGACTTGGGTTGATCGGCCGGCTTCGGGGGCTGAACGACGGACTCCGGCGCGGCGGAGACAGCCGGCTTCGGCGGAACCACCACGGGCTCGGCATGCGATTCAACGGATATATTCGCCGGGCGCACCGCTGAGAACGGACGCTTCAGCGCCGCTTCGAGCTGCTTGGTCATGTCGTCGAGCTCGTCGGCACTCACGGCCGGCGCCGGCGCATGCTCGCGCGGGAAGCTGGGAGCAGGCCCGGTCGCGATGGGCGCGGCGGGGATCGGCGCGGCCAGAGGCGGAACAGGCGGCGCGACATGAGCCGGCGCGGATTGGGCGGCGGAACCCACGGCATCTAGGCCGAGCGCGGCCGCGACACCTGCGCCCGCGACAGCTGCAGCGGCCTCGGCATGGCTCTGGCGGGTCGGCAGATGTGGCAGGATCTCGGGCGCAGGCGCAGAGCTGCCGCGGCGGATCTCGTCCCCGGCCCGCAGGGCGGGCTCGCTCGGCGGCACCAGCGTCTCGAAAGGTGGCAGCGGCCGGTCGGCCATCGCCGCCTCGCTATAAGCCGGCGCGGTCGCACGCGCGCCGCTGCGCAGGATGTTGGTCTCGACCACCACGTCGGAAGCGCCGCCGACCATGATGAGATGTTCGACATTGTCGCGGCGGATCAGCACGAGCTGGCGCTGCCGGTCGAGGTCGTAGGTATCGACGATCCCGAGGCGCGGCTGGCGCTGCCGGCCGCCGGCCTGGCCGCGAACGCGCAGGCGCCCACCCTGTATCTGCCGCACGAACAGGCCGAGCAGAGCGAGAAGCACGAGGATGACCACGGAGGCGACGATCACCTTCTGCGCGGTCGTGAGTTCCAATCCGAACAAGCTCTGCAAGGTCTGCCTCTTCTGCGACGGCCGCCCCCGGGCGGCAGAAGTTCCGCTCAAGGTTCAACACCTTGGCTATAGCATAACGCTTTCCTTAACGGGAAACATGGTGAACGTGTGGTTAATCCGTTACCCGAAATGCCACCCTTTTAACGCCACGTTAACCATGCGCCCGGCAAGAATTGCCCAGTGGACCGGGCGCGAAACGCGTCCTCTCGGGGCAGGACTCATGGCGAACGACGGCTCGATCGGCGGCGGCCTGATGCAGGCGCTGAAGCTGCGCATGCATTATCAGCAATCGCGCCAGAAGGTCCTCGCCGAGAACGTCGCCAATGCGGATAGCCCCGGCTTCCGCCCGGTCGACCTCAAGCCGCCGAGCTTCGACCGGGAGCGAGGCGTCGCCCTCGCCCGCACCAGCGTCGGCCATATGAGCCTGACCGCTGGCAATGGCGGCTTCGACAATGCCGGCGCCCCGCGCTTCGAAACCACCCCGAACGGCAATGCCGTCAGCCTTGAGGACGAGATGCTGAAGGTGTCTCAGAACCAGTCGGACTATCAGCTCGCCGCCTCGCTCTACAGCAAGGGCCTCGCGCTGATGCGGATCGCCATCGGCAAGAGCGGCTGAGATAGGAGCGCGATCATGGACCTGATCAAGAGCATCGCCGTCGCCGCCTCGGGCCTGCGCAGCCAGTCCGGCCGCATGCGCGTCATCGCCGAGAACATCGCCAACGCCGATTCCGGGCCGGAGCGGGCTGGAGCCGACCCTTATCGCCGCAAGGTCGTCAGCTTCCAGCGCCATCTCGACCGCGGCCTCGACGCCCAGCTCGTCGCGCTCGGCAAGGTCCAGCGTGACCCCACCGCCTTCAAGACCAAGCACGAGCCCGGTAACCCAGCCGCCGACGCCAATGGCGACGTGAAGATGCCGAACGTCGATTCGCTCGTTGAAATGGTCGACATGCGCGAGGCCCAGCGCAGCTACGAGGCCAATCTCAACCTGATCTCCTCCACCCGGCGGATGATCCAGCGCACCATCGACATCCTGCGCGCCTAGAGGCCGCGCCCTCCAAAGCATTTTCGAGCGAAGTGGTCGCCGGTTCGCGCGAAGAAAATGCGGCAAACAAGCACTCCAGAAGGAAGCTGACCCATGGCCACACCAGGTTTCGCCGCAGGAGCCTACGCCTCGATCAAGGGGCTGGGCGCCGGCAATCTGATGAAGAAGCCGCTGGCTGCCGGCGGCGCGGAAGCCGGCGGGCCGGACTTCTCCGCTCTGCTCGGCAAAGCGCTCGACGCCACCGCCGAAGCAGGCCGCAAGGCGGACGTCCAGGCGGCGAGCGTCGCGACCGGCCGCGCCGACGTCGTCGATGTGGTCACCGCCGTCGCCGAGAGCGAGACCGCGATCCAGACGCTCGTCGCCGTGCGCGACAAGGTTATCGCGGCCTATGAGGAAATCATGCGGATGCCGGTCTGACGGCGGGGGCGGAGACGAAATCCATGACCTCCGGAGCCATTCTCGACGTCGCCCGCGACGGCATCGTCACCTTCCTCAAAGTCGGCGGGCCGCTGATGGCGATCGCGCTCGCCGTCGGCCTCGTCGTCTCGCTGGTGCAGGCGCTGACCCAGATCCAGGAGCAGACGCTGGTCTTCGTCCCGAAGATTCTCGCGGTCTTCGCCGCCCTGATGCTGCTTCTGCCGTTCATGGGAGACGCGCTGGCGGGTTATATGGGGCGGGTCGCCGTCCGAATCGCCACGGGCGGATGAGCCTGCCGCGGCTGCATCCCGCCTTCGCCGGCGGCGCCGTCCCGCGGTGCCCGATCTGGCGCAGAGGTGCCCGCGGCACGATGCAGATCGCGATTCTGCCCCAGATCGGCGCGTTGTTCGTGCTCGTCTTCGCGCGGGTCGGCACGCTGGTCATGCTGATGCCCGGCATCGGCGAGCGCTTCATCTTCTCGCGCGCCCGGCTTTCGCTCGCCTTCTTCATCGCGCTGGTGATTCTGCCGATGGCGCGTCCGTCGCTACAGATCCCCGACACCCTCCCTGCCCTGTGCACGCTGCTGATCGGCGAGTTGCTGATCGGGCTCATCATCGGCGTCTGCGCCCGGCTGGTCATGGCCGCGCTCCAGACGGCCGGCACCATCGTCGCCCAGTCGATGGGGC
>JARYGW010000416.1:0-4203 GCA_033792295.1 Allobosea sp. | reverse complement strand
AGAACCCGCAGCACGAACGCACCAAGCTCTTCCTCAGCCAGATCCTGCACTGAGACAGTCGAGCTGACGTCGATCGGAACAAGCGCGCCGGGAAACCGGCGCGCTTTGTCGTCTCGGCTCCACTTCATCGCGTGTTCGAGATACGAGCCGCCGGTTTCGTTCGGATTGTCTGGAACGAATCTCAACGGCAATCGTTTCTGGCGGGAACGGAGGAGGCGTTATGAAGTGATTTGTCCTTGGCTTGACGGCAGCTCTTCTTCTGAGCGGCGGCGTCTATGCTCAGTCGATCAATATCGGCCCGGGCGGATTGAGCGTCGATCCGCGTACGCCGCATGAACGCCGCGTCGATCGCGATATCCGCCGCGAGGAGCGCCGCGACCGCTATGAGCGGGCGCGCGAGCGCGAATACCGCGCGCGCTACCGTGGCGAGCGCTGCCGCACCATCACGACGAGCGAGGAAACCGGGCGGGGCATGGTTCGCAGGACGACGCGCGTCTGCGATTGAGTTGCGTCAACGGTTGCGTCGCGTTCAGGAGCGGGGCTGGCGGCACCAGCCCCGCTCCCTGTTTTGACGGGTGTTGGCTGGTGTTGCGTGCGGGCTCGGCTCGCATTATCGTTTTCGGCGATGGGGATGGAGTTCCCCCGAAACCGCCCGCCGACCGCTTGTCCGGTCTAGGCTGATGACTCCTACCGCACGAAGCCGCGGTAGGAGTGTGTCCAGCACCCGCCGCAAGGCGGGTTTTTCATGCCCGTCGACAAGGGAGCCAAAGCGAGCATGTCCTTCTCGACCGTTGTTTTCGTCATGATCGGAGGTGCGCTCGGTACGCTGGCGCGCTACCTCATTTCCGTGCTTGCGCTGCCGATCAGCGGAAACCTGCCCTGGGGCACCATCATTATCAACGTCGCCGGCTCGTTCATCATCGGCTTCTTCGGCACGCTGACGCTGGCGAGCGGCCGATATCCGATGTCCGAGCCCATGCGCCTCTTCGTGATGGTCGGGGTCTGCGGCGGCTTCACCACCTTCTCGTCCTTCAGCCTGCAGACGCTCGATCTGCTGCGCAGCGGCGAGACGGTGCGGGCGGCGATCAATATCGTTGCGTCCGTCGTGCTCTGCGTGTCGGCCGTTGCGGTCGGCCACGCCGTCGCGACCCGGTTCAACGGCGATCCGCGCATCGCCCAGATGGTCATGGAAGAGGAGGCCTGAGGCCTCCTCTCCGGGAAGGACTCGCGGCTTACTTGCCGTCGCGCGCCTTCACGGCGTGGTCGGTGAAGTCGGTGAAGACGCCGTCGACACCGAGCGCCAGATGTGCCTTGTACTCGGCGATGGGATCGCCGTTGTAGTCGGCGGCGAGCCGGGTTGCCTCGCTGCGATAGGCCCAGGGGTGCACGAGCAGCCCGGCCGCATGCGCGTCCTTCACGACATCGGTCGGCGCGATGACGTTGCGGTCGCGCTCGTCGATCTTGCCGTCGCCATTGAGGTCCTTCGGCTTGCCGTCCGGCCCGATCGTCTGCTTGGCGCCGATCAGATAGACCTTCCACGGACCGACGCCGTCGGCATAGGTGGCGATCTCCTTGAGCCCCTCGGGGGAGAGCATGTCCTGGAAGGTGCGCTTGTCGCCCAGCACGGCGAAGTCGTAGGGACGGTCGAAGGGAGCGGCCAGCGTGACCTTGCCGTCCTTGTCGACGCCGTCGCCATCGACGAGCTGCACGAGCCGGATCTGCGTCTTCTTGCGCAGGTATTTCAGGTTACCGGTTTCGAAGCTCTGGATGAAGACCGGCGAGTTCTTCTCGGTCCAGCCCGCGGCCTTGAGCATGTCGAGAAGCTTGTCCTCGAAGGCGAGGCCGAGCGAGGCGTGATAGGTCGGGTGCTTGGTTTCCGGATAGATGCCGATGGTCCGGCCGCTGCGGGCGCTCTCGGCCTTGGCGAGGTCGATCACCTCCTGGAAGGTCGGGATCTCGTATTTGCCGTTATGCGACTGGTCGCGGTCGGCGAAGGCCTGCTTGGCGCGCAGCGTCTTGATCTCGGCCAGGGTGAAGTCGTTGGCGAACCAGTCCGTGGTGTCGATGCCGTCGAGCTTGCGGGTGGTCTTGCGGCTGGCGAATTCCGGGCGGTCGGCGACGTCGGTCGTGCCGCTCAGCATCGGCTCGTGACGCACGACCAGCACGCCGTCCTTCGTCGAGACCAGATCCGGCTCGATGAAATCGGCGCCGAGCGCGATGGCGCGGCGATAGCCTTCCAGCGTATGCTCGGGCAGATAGCCGCTGGCGCCGCGATGGGCGATGACGAGCGGGCGCTGGCCCGAGAGCGTGGTCGCGGGTTCGGCGCTGGCCGCCAGCGATTGCAGCGCCAGGGCGGCGACAAGCGATGTCGAGAAAAGCAGGGTCTTCTTCATGGTGGCCTCGGCTCGCGAAAGGGCGCGCGAAGCTAGGCTGCGGGATATGACATCCCCATGAAGCGCATCGGCACCGTTATGGTTCCGAAGCGGTCGGCGGGTGAGAGGCGGCGGCTGCGGACCTGGTCGTGCCGGGCTTCGCCGCCGCCGGCTCGATCTCAGCGGTGATTCTCGAGAGTGGTCTTGGCGTCGAGGCGCTTGGCCGGCGGCGGGGTCAGATCGGCCTGCGGCTGGGTCGCGCAGGCGGCAAGGGCGAAGGCAAAGAGGCCGAGAACGGCAAGGCGGGCAGCATTTTTCATGGTGGCGTGTCCCATTGGCCGCGACATGCGGTTGCATCGTCTTTCCGCTTATGGAACGACCGCGTCAAGGACATGTCGCGACGGTGCCCATGCCGATGCGTCATGATTGAACTGGTTGAAACACAAGCCCAAGAGCACGCGCCGATCGGATTGCGCTGCAGTCTGATCGGATCACGCGTTCTCTATCAACATGTGAGAGACGGCTTCACCGATCCGGCTCTTGCCTCGCGGCGCTCCGCTTGCGGCGGTTTGCGTCAGGATCGAACGACCATGACGCCAGCCGCCCGGATCAGTGCCGCCATCGAGGTGCTGCAGGACATCATCGAGCGCCGTCGCCCGGCTGCCGATGCGTTGAAGGATTGGGGGCTGTCGCGCCGCTTCGCCGGCTCGAAGGACCGCGCGGCGGTCGCCTCGCTGGTCTATGACGCGCTGCGCCGCAAGGCCTCCTCGGCCTACGCCATGGCGTCGGAGGAGCCGCGCGCGCTGGTGCTCGGCATGCTGATGGGCCTGCGCGGCCTGTCGCTCGACGAGATCGCCACGCTCTGCTCCGGCGAGAACCATGCACCTGCGCCGCTTTCCTCCGACGAGACGGCCCTGCTGACGGCCTTCTCCGACGATGATGCGCCTGGCTGGGTGCGGGCCGATGTCCCGGAATGGCTCTGGCCCTCCTTCGAGCAGGCCTTCGGCGCCATGGCGATCGAGGAGGGGCAGGCGCTCGCCGCCCGCGCCCCGATCGATCTGCGCGTCAACCGCCTCAGGGCGAGCCGTGAGGCCGTGCTGAAGGATCTCGCCCATCTCCAGCCGGAGGAGGGCGCCTGGTCGCCGGACGCGCTGCGCTTCCAGCCCGGCCATGACGGGCGCGGCCCCTCGCTGCAGACTGAAGCCCCCTTCTTCGCCGGCGCCTTCGAAATCCAGGACGAGGGCTCGCAGCTCGTCACCCTGCTTGCCGGGGCTAAGCCCGGCGAGACGGTGATCGATCTCTGCGCCGGGGCCGGGGGCAAGACGCTGGCGCTCGCTGCTCTGATGGCCAATCGCGGCAATCTCTACGCCACCGACCTCGACAGCCGCCGCCTTGCGCCGCTGCACGACCGGTTGGCGCGCTCGGGCGCCGATATCGTCGATATCCGCATCCCGCGCTCGCGCGGCCACGAGCCGCTGGCGGATGTCGCCGGCCAGGCCGATCTCGTGCTGGTCGATGCGCCCTGCACCGGCTCCGGCACCTGGCGGCGCAACCCCGATGCGAAATGGCGCGTGCGCCCCGGCGCGCTGGCCGAGCGCGTCAAGGACCAGGCCGAGGTGCTGGCCCGCGCCGCCAAGCTGGTGAGGCCGGGCGGGCGCATCGCCTACATCACCTGCTCGATGCTGCCGGAAGAGAACGACGAGGCGATCCGCGCCTTCCTCGGCAAGCATGCGGGCTTTTCGTCCGTGGCGCCGATCGACGTGCTGGCCGGGGCCGAGAGCGACTTCTCCCTGCTCGCCCGCTTCGCCACCGAGCTCGGCCTCCAGCTCTC
>JARYGW010000415.1:0-4206 GCA_033792295.1 Allobosea sp. | reverse complement strand
TCGTGCCGGTCCTTGATGCGCAGCATCTCCTTGCCATAGGCGTCGTAACGCCCGCTCTCGCGCCAGAGATCGGCCGACTGGATCGTCGGCATCAGGATCTCGATGGCGCCCGAACGATTCTGCTCCTCGCGGACCACGGCGTTGATCTTGTTGAGCACGCGCAGACCCAACGGCAGCCAGGCATAGATACCGGCCGATTCCTGGCGGATCATGCCGGCGCGCAGCATCAGCCGGTGCGAGACGATCTCCGCCTCCTTGGGCGTATCGCGCAGGAGGGGCAGGAAATAGCGGGAAAGACGCATCGGAAAACCTGTCGGAGGGCAGCGCGCGAGGGACCGCACGCCGAGTCACTTGACTGAGAAACACCATCGCTCTCGGCAAAATGCAAATGCAAATGCATGTCGCAGCGAGGCGAAAACACGCCGAATCATGCGCCGCCCCCCGTTGGGGAGCAGGCCGGCCACTCAGCGCGCCGGAAACTTCGCGCGCAGAGCAGCCGCGACCACCGGCGGCACGAATGGCGAGACATCGCCGCCCATGCTTGCGATCTGGCGCACCAGCGTGGCGGTGATATGCCGCACACCGATCGAGGCCGGCAGGAAGACCGTCTGGATCGAGGCATCCATCGTGCGGTTCATGCCGGCGAGCTGCATCTCGTAGTCGAGATCGGAGCCGTCGCGCAGGCCCCGGATGAAGAGCGTCGCGCCGGAATCACGCGCGGCCCAGACGGCGAGGCTGTCGAAGCTGATCACCTCGACCGTGGCCTCCTCGGCCGCCGCGATCGGCTCGGAAACCTCGCGCAGCAGACGCGCGCGCTCCGCGGCCGGGAAGATCGGCGTCTTGCCCGGATGAATACCGATCGCCAGGACGAGATGGTCGCAGAGGCGGCAGGCGCCCGCGATGACGTCGAGATGGCCGTTGGTAACGGGGTCGAACGACCCGGCATAGAAAGCGATGCGGCTCATGCTACAGCGTTAGCGGCTGGGGCTGCCGGCGACAAGCGCCATCGGGCGGGACCGGCTGTAGCATCGGCCCGAAGAGTGGAATCCACTTTTCGGAAGAATCCGGTGCGATACCAATCGGATCGATCATCGTTACCGCGTCCGATAGGGCGCGCGATGAGCCAGGGCTCAGGACAGCGGGACGATCGCCGTCAGGGCCGCGACACTGCCGAGAATGATCGCAACGCAGATCATCAGTGGCGCGACGCAGGAAACATGGCGGGACGCGACGTGGAACGGATAGGCATGCATCGAAGACTGCCTCGCGAATCGGGAAACGACGCTCTTGCCGTTGGGTGAAGGTGGCGGCGGGCCGCGGCGCGGCGAGATCATGACGGAATCGTGACGTTTGCCGCTTTTTGCGCTTTCGATTGGCTTTTCCGCCGGCCCGCCCTAAATCCCGGCCATGCTGACGATCAACGACATCACCTACCGCCTCGGCGAGCGGCTTCTGCTCGACCATGCCGGCGCCGCCATCCCGGATGGCGCGCGCGTCGGCTTCGTCGGCCGCAACGGCACCGGCAAGACCACGCTGTTCAAAATCATCACCGGCGATCTCGGCACCGAGAGCGGCAATATCAGCTTGCCGCGGGGGCGCCGCATCGGCGGCGTGGCCCAGGAGGCACCGGGCGGGCCGGAATCCCTGATCGAGGTCGTGCTGGCGGCCGATACCGAGCGCACGGCCTTGATGAAGGAGAGCGAGACCGCGACCGATCCGCACCGCATCGCCGAAATCGAGACGCGGCTCGCCGATATCGGCGCCCATTCGGCGCCGGCTCGCGCCGCAATGGTGCTGCACGGCCTCGGCTTCAACGAGGAGGCGCAGCAGCGCCCCTGCTCCGATTTCTCGGGTGGCTGGCGCATGCGCGTCGCGCTCGCGGCCGTGCTGTTCTCCGAGCCCGACCTGCTGCTGCTCGACGAGCCGACCAACTATCTCGACCTGGAAGGCACGCTCTGGCTCTACGACTATCTCGAGCGCTATCCGCATACCGTCATCGTGATCAGCCACGATCGCGAACTGCTCGACACCTCGGTCGACCACATCATGCATCTCGACCAGGGCAAGCTCACGCTCTATCGCGGCGGCTATTCCTCCTTCGAGAAGCAGCGTGCCGAAAAGCAGATGCAGCTCGCCCGCGCCCGGGAGAAGCAGGAAGCCGAGCGCAAGCATCTGCAGTCCTTCGTCGACCGCTTCAAGGCCAAGGCCAGCAAGGCGCGCCAGGCGCAGTCGCGCGTCAAGCGACTGGAGAAGATGCAGACCATCGCGGCGATCGTCGACCGCGACGTGCAGCCCTTCGTCTTCCCCGGCCCGGAGAAGCAGCTTTCCCCGCCGATGATCGTGCTGGAAGACGCCAGCGCCGGCTACGGCGAGCGCAAGGTTCTGTCGCGCCTCAACCTGACGCTCGCGCCGGACGACCGCATCGCGCTGCTCGGCTCGAACGGCAACGGCAAATCGACCTTCTGCAAGCTGATCGGCGGCCGGCTCGACGCCATGTCCGGGGAGATGAAGAAGTCGGGCAAGCTGGAGACCGCCTATTTCGCCCAGCATCAGCTCGACGAGTTGCGGGTCGAGGACACACCCGTCGGCCATCTGCGCGACCTGATGCCCGATGCGCCGGAAGCCAAGCTGCGCTGATCGGCTTTCCCGCCTCCAAGGCCGACACGCCGGTGAAGCTGCTCTCCGGCGGCGAGAAGGCGCGGCTGATGCTCGGGCTCGCCACTTTCCACGGCCCGCACCTGCTGATCCTCGACGAGCCGACCAACCATCTCGACATCGACAGCCGCACGGCGCTGGTCAACGCGATCAACGATTACCCAGGCGCCGTCATCCTCGTCAGCCACGACCGTTTCCTGATCGAGGCCTGCGCCGACCGGCTCTGGCTCGTCGGCAACGGCACGGTGAAGACCTTCGACGGCGACATGGACGACTATCGTACCTATGTGCTGGGCGCGGCGAAGGCCGAAAAGCGCGGCAAGCCGGCGCCGGAAGCTTCCGCGAAGCCGAAGGCGGACGAACGCAAGGATGCGGCAACGAAGCGCGTGGCGCAGGGCCCGCTCCGGCAGAAGCTCAACCTCGCGGAAGCGCGCATCGCCAAGCTGACCGGGTTGATCGAGAAGGTCGACGAGGCCCTGGCCAACGGCGCTTTCGCGCGCGACCCCGAGAAGGCCCTGCAGATCTCACGGCAGCGGGCCGAACTCGCCGAGGCGTTGACCGCCGCGGAGGAGGAGTGGCTGCTGCTCGGAGAAGAGCTGGAAAGCGCCTGAGGATGCAGCCGGAGGCTGCGTCTCGAAGGATGAGGGTTCAGTGAATTCTCGAAGGGGCTCTCAGGGCTGCGGTGAGAGGACCTTGCGTAGCCCTTCGGCCTGCTGGGCGGGAATCCGCTTCAGCATGACGCGCGTCGTATAATTGCCGTACATCCGCCCGTCGCGCACATAGCCCCAGTCGCTGATCATGGCGCTGCCGGCCCGATAAGGCGAACCCTTTACCAGCGGCGCCAGGCGCTGCGGCTCGTTGGCAAGCCGCCCCACGAAGCTGTCCCCCTCGATCGCGTCGAGATTCATCCAGATGTGCTCGCGCCCGTTCGTGCCCTCGATCGGGATCGCCACCTTGACGACGAAGCGCTCGCCGCGGCGCTCCCGAAAATCCCCACGAAAGCGCTCCAGGCTGCCACGCGCCGCATCGATGGCGGCGCCCATCTCCGGGTCGCCGGTGCGATAGTCGTAGGTCGGGTCCTGGGCCCGCGCCGGAAGGGCGGCGGGACCGGCGACGACGACGGCAATCAGCGCCGCAGCGAAGAAACGGACAGCTATGACTCAGCCCTCGCTGCCCGGCTTCACGATCCGCCCCAAACGATTGTCGGTAAACAGATAAAGCTCACGCCCACCGGGCTCGGCATAGAGCACCTGCACCTCGCGCTGGCCCTTGCCGCTCTCGCCGATCAGCACGTCGGTGGGCGCCTTGCCCTTGAGCTTCACCAGCTCGCATTCGGTGATACCCGGCGCGATCTCCTTCGGCAGAGGTCGGGCCGAGGGATCGAGCGAGATGCCGACGCTGCATTCGCCCTCGGGCGTCAGCACCGGCTCGCGCGTCGAGATGCCGGCGCTGCCCGAAGTCGTCGTCGTGGTGGTGACGCCACCCTTCGTCTGCGACTGGAAGGCGAAGCCGCCCATGTCGACCGAGCAGCCGCCGATCGCCGCGGCGCAG
>JARYGW010000414.1:0-4217 GCA_033792295.1 Allobosea sp. | reverse complement strand
ATGCCCTCGATCCAGCGTGCCTCGAAACCAAGCGCCAGCGGCACGATCTGGTCGTAGACGCGCTTCCCGGCCGGCGTCAGCGTCACGAAGGATTCGCGCCGGTCCTGCCGGTTCTCGGCGCGCGAGACGAAGCCGCGCTTCTCCAGCTCGGTGACGGCGCGCGAGACCTTGGTCTTGTGCATCTGGGCAAGCTCGCCGATGTCGCGCGAGGTCAGCTTGCCGAACTCGCCGAGCTGCGCCACCACACGCCATTCCGGGATGCCGATGCCGAAATGCTCGGTGTAGATCCGGCCGAGCGCGTGGCCGCCCAGCGTCCCCACGACATTGAGGCGATAGGGCAGGAAGCGCTCCAGCCGGAGCTGCATATCCTCTGGAGAAGGCGGCGGTTTCGCTGACATGGGCAGGTTTGCAAAGAGTTCCAGGTAGCCGGCGGGTCGGTGCCGCTACCATCCCCGGCGCAGGACCGCAACCATCCGGTCGAAACAGGATACTGCCGAGCGGCGGCGATCGAATTCAGCCGGAAGCGTGATAGAATTCCCGCCGTTTGCTTGGAAAGGCTTCCATGCGGAGGCTGCGCTTGAACGGGGGCCAGCATGGCAAACGAATCCGGGACCGGCCCGCGCGTCAGGGCGGCGATGATGCGGCGATGGGCTCGACACTGGCTCCGTGCCTGCCGCGAGATGCCGGACCGCGCGATTGCCGTGCTGGACCGCCATGAGGATGATCCTGAGCAGCGGATTCACCAGTTTCGTCGTGTGATGAAGGCATGGCGGGCCCTGCTGAAGCTCGCTCCCGCGGCTCTGGCCGAGGAGGGCAGGGCGATCCGGGCCGACGCCGGGCGCCTGCGGCGCGGCTTTGGAGCCGCCCGCGATACCGCGGTCATCGCCAAGGTTCTTGGCAAGCTCTGCCCGGATCATGCCCGCATGGATGATGCGGAAACCGCGGCTGCCGACGCTGCCGCCCTGCTGCGCGACCGTGCCGATGCCGTCCGGATCGAACTTCGGAGATTATCCGCCGAGATGGAGGACTGGTCCCTGGCCGACGAGGCGGGCGACTTTCTGGTACAGGCCTTCAGGCGCAGCTATCGGCGGGCGTGGCGCCATGCGCGAAGCGATCCGCGACGGATGAGCGTCGAGCACTTGCATGACTGGAGAACCATGATCGTCGATCTGAGCTACCAGCTCAGCTTCTTCGCACCGGCCGATTCCGCCCGGCTCCAGGGGCAAGCCGCGATGGCGGAACGCCTGCGCTCGCGCATCGGCAATGCGATCGATCTGGACATGACCCGGTCCTATCTCGCCGAAGGGGCGGCGGTGGAGGACGGCAAACGGCTCGCGCATGCGATCGATCGCAAGATCGCCAAACAGCGCCGTCGCGCCGCGAAGGAGGCTGGTCGCCTCCTGGCTCGCCGTCCCAGGCGCGCTCGCGCCGAGCTGAGCGAGGCGATGCAGCGCCATCCACCGAGGCGGATCAGCTTTGCCTGACCCGGTCTCGGTGATCGGCCGGGATCGAGGCGCCTGCGCTCAGCGCGCCTTCAGCCGGTTCATGAAGGAGTCGTAGGAGAGCTCCGCGATCTGCCACCAGAGCAGGTTCTCGCCGCGGAAGGCGACCATCGAATCGTAGCCCTTCTTGAAGTCCGGGCTCTTGGCCCCGGTCTCGGCGTAGTATTCCTCGGCCGCCTTCAGCGCCGCTTCCATCACCGGCAGGGGGAAGGCCCGCAATTGCGCGCCCTGCGCGACGAGCCGGCGCAGGCCGCCCGGATTCACATAGTCGTATTTCGCCAGCATCCAGTTGTTCGCCGCCTCGCAGGCGTGCTGGACGATGGCCTGATAGGGCTTCGGCAGCTTGGCCCAGGCCTCCTTGCCGATGATGAGGTGCAGCATGGCGCCGCCCTCCCACCAGCCGGGGTAGTAGTAATATTTGGCGACGCGGATGAAGCCGAGCTTCTCGTCGTCATAGGGGCCGACGAACTCGGCCGCGTCGATCGAGCCGCGCTCCAGCGCCGGATAGACGTCTCCCGGCGCGATCTGCGTCGGCACCACGCCGAGCTTGGACAGCACGGCGCCGCCCATACCGCCAATGCGGAATTTCAGCCCCTTGAGGTCCTCGACGCCCTTGAGCTCGTTGCGGAAGAAGCCGCCCATCTGGGTGCCGGAGTTGCCGCAGGGGATGGAATAGGCGTTGAAGCGGTCGAGCACGCCGTTCACGATCTGCTCGCCGCCGCCGAAATACCACCAGCTATGCTGCTGGCGGGCGTTGAGGCCGAAGGGGATGCCGGTGCCGAGCCCCAGCGTCGGCTCCTTGCCGATGTAGTAATAGGTCGGCGAATGCGCGCATTCGACCGTGCCGGAGGAGACGGCGTCAAGCGCTTGCAGGCCGGGAACGATCTCGCCTGGCGCGAAGACCTGGATCTCGAACTTGCCGTCGGTGGCTTCAGATACGTATTTCGAGAACTGCTGGGCGGTGCCGTAGATGGTGTCGAGCGATTTCGGGAAGCTCGAGGTGAGCCGCCATTTCACCTCGGGCTGCGACTGGGCGATTGCGGGTGCCGCGACGGCGGTCGCGGCTGCGGCGAGAGCGCCCGTTTTCAAAAACGACCGACGTTCCATATGGTCTCCTCCCAGAGCCGTCTTAAAGGCTCGTTGCGTCCTTATTGGCGCGTCCGGGAAGGAATGAAAAGAGATGAAGCTCGCCTCTCTCTCGCATGGCCGTGATGGCCGGCTCGTCGTGGTTTCCACAGACCTGACGCGCGCGACCGATGCCTTTCCGGTCGTCGCCACCTTGCAGGTGGCGCTCGACGACTGGGAACGCTTCGCCCCACGACTCGCCGACCTCGCGGAAGGGCTGGAGCACGGCTCGGTCCCGTCCTTCCGCTTCCACGAGCATGATTGCGCTTCGCCGCTGCCCCGCGCCCTCCAATGGCTCGACGGCTCGGCCTACGTGAATCATGTCGAGCTCGCCCGGAAGGCACGGGGCGCCACCATGCCGGAGAATTTCTGGAACGACCCGTTGATGTACCAGGGCGGCAGCGACGCCTCGCTCGCGCCGCGCGGGCCGATTCATGCTCGCAGCGAAGAGGATGGTATCGATTTCGAAGGCGAAGTCGCGGTGGTGACCGGCGACGTGCAGATGGGCGCGAGCCGCGAGCAGGGGCTAGCCGCCATCCGCCTCGTCATGCTCGCGAATGATGTGAGCTTGCGGAATCGGATCCCATCCGAGCTGGCGAAGGGGTTCGGTTTCGTGCAGTCGAAGCCGGCCTCGGCCTTCTCGCCGGTCGCCGTCACGCCGGACGAACTCGGCGAGGCCTGGCGCGACGGCAAGCTGCATCGCCCGCTGCTCGCCCAGCTCAATGGTGCGCCCTTCGGGCGGCCCGATGCCGGCACCGACATGACGTTCGACTTCGGGACGTTGATCGCCCATGCCGCCGCGACGCGCCGGCTCTCGGCCGGCACCGTCATCGGCTCCGGCACGGTCTCGAATCGCGATGCCGATGGCGGGCCGGGCAGGCCCGTCGCCGAAGGCGGGCTCGGCTATGCCTGCATCGCCGAGCAGCGCATGGTCGAGACGCTCCGCCACGGCGAACCGAAGACGCCCTTCCTGCGTTTCGGCGACACGGTCCGCATCGAGATGAAGGATGCCGCCGGGCATTCGATCTTCGGCGCGATCGAGCAGGAGGTCCTGCCCCATGGCTGAGACGGGTTTCGGCCGGCGCGGCGCGCTGGCCGCCCATTTCCGCAAGATGGCCCACAACAACGCCTGGGCGAACTGGCGGCTGCTCACGGCTTGCGCGCAACTGAGCGAGGCGGATTTCCAGGCCGGGCGGACGAGCTTCTTTCCCTCGCTGCACGAGACCTTGAACCACAATCTGGTGGTCGATCTCTACTATATCGACGCGCTCGAGCGCGGTGGCCTCGGCCAGTTGATCTTCGAGCGCTTCCGGCCGCTGGACATCGCGCAGCTCCTGCCGGCCCAGGCGGCGGCCGACCGGCGTATCATCGCCTTCTGCGACGCGCTGAGCGACGACACGCTTGCAACGACGGTCGCGACCGATCGCGGAGAGAATGGCTGGATCGATGAGCGCGTCGACGATCTGCTGGCGCATCTCTTCCAGCACCAGATCCATCACCGCGGCCAGGCTCACGCCATGCTCGCCGGCACCGCGGTCGCTCCACCGCAGCTCGACGAATATTTCCTGCTTTATGATTCGCAGCAGACTC
>JARYGW010000413.1:0-4219 GCA_033792295.1 Allobosea sp. | reverse complement strand
CCGGTGGTGGTGGCTATACGCCCCCCTATGCCGCGATGGTCGTCGACGTGAAGAGCGGCCGCACGCTGCATGCGGTCAACGAGGATGCCGCGCGCATCCCGGCCTCCCTCACCAAGGTCATGACGCTCTACATGCTGTTCGAGCAGATGGAGCGCGGCCGCTTCGACATGGATTCCGAGCTCAAGGTCTCGTCCTACGCGGCCTCGCAGCCGCCGACCAAGCTCGGCCTGCGCCCCGGCACCACGCTGTCGGTCGGCGACGCCATCAAGAGCATGATCACGCTTTCGGCCAACGACGCCTCGGTCGTGGTGGCCGAGAACATCGCCGGTTCCGAAGACGCCTTTGCCGAGCAGATGACCCGCAAGGCGCGCGCGCTCGGCATGAGCTCGACACGCTTCTCCAATGCGAACGGCCTGCCGGCCTCGCCGCCGAACATCACCACGGCGCGCGACCTCACCGTTCTCGCCCGCGCCATCCAGGAGCGCTTCCCGCGCTATTTCCCGCTCTTCCAGACGCGCGCCTTCCAGTATGGCAGCCGCACCATCCGCGGCCATAACCGCCTGCTCGGCAAGGTCGAGGGCGTCGACGGCATCAAGACCGGCTACACCCGCGCCTCCGGCTTCAACCTGATGACCTCCGCCAAGTCGGAAGGCCACCAGATCGTCTCCGTCGTGTTGGGCGGCCGTTCCGGCGCTTCTCGCGACAAGATCATGACCGATCTCGTCCTCGCCAACCTGCCGCGTGCCACCACCAGCGGCCGCTCCTCGGTGATGGTTGCCGAGGCGCCCGAGCGCGAGGAACGCGCCCGCCCCGAGGAGCGTGTCCGGCCGGAAGAGCGCCCCCGCGTCGCCGCCGCCGAGCCCGCGCCGATCCCGGTGCCGCGTCCGGAAACCGTTTCTGCGCCGATGCCGGCAGCCGCCCGCGCCTATGCGCCGATGCCGACACAGACCCCGATCGCGCCGCCACGCCCGGTTCCCGCCGGCCAGCCGCTGCAGATCTCCAACATGCGCCCGGTGACCGCGACGACGACGCCGTCGGCCATGCGCTGGTCGATCGGCGCCCAGCCGGCCGATGCCAAGGTCCTGCGTCCGCCGGCGAATGTCGACACCACCTCCTCCATCGCCAAGCTGGCCGAGCCGGCCGCCGAGCCGGTGAAGGTCGCCGAGAACAGGGCTGAGCCCGCCGCCTCCAGCGTCGCGCGCAAGTCGGATACCGTCCCGGCCAGGGTTCAGGCTCCCGAGCCCGCTCCGGCCATGTCGCATCAGGCCGCGGTCGTCGCCTCCGGCAAGTGGGTGATCCAGCTCGGTGCCACCGACGATGAGGGCAAGGCCAAGGAAATCCTGGCCCGTGCCCGTGCCAAGGCCGCCGGCTCGCTCGCCAGCGCCTCCGGCTTCACCGAAAAGGTCGAGAAGGGCGGCTCCACCCTCTTCCGCGCCCGTTTCGCCGGCTTCGACGACTCGAAGGACGCGCAGAACGCCTGCGCCAAGCTGAAGCGCGGCGGCTTCTCCTGCTTCGCCACCAAGAGCTGACCGGCCCGGGAAAGGAGTTCACGCCATGTCGCAGACCTACTCCCAGAACCCGGCGCTATCCCCGCTTCAGAAGGACGTCCTTGGCCTGGTTGACGCGAGCGGCAAGGCCGCTCGTACCACCGGCATCCGGGTGAATCCGCTTCATCAGAGCCCGGTGGGCTTCGCGGACCGTCTCCTCGCCCGCCCCCGGCTGAAGCCCCAGGATCTCGTAGGCCTCCTGCTGCGTCATCGCGCCCGTGCCCGGCGCGCCGCGCTGCCCCGCGTCACCGTGACGTTGAGCGTCTTCACGCCAGCCGGGCGACCGGCGGTCGAGATATGCCTCTAGCAGGCGGGCCCCGTCCGGGTCCCGCGCAAGGCAATCACGCATCAATGCACTAAGTTCGGCTGCTCCCAGGCTGTCGAGATCGCGTCCAGCATAGGCCCCGTCCCTGACTTTGCCGCGCATCGCGCCGCTGTCATGGTCGAGCTCCATCTCCAGCAGGGCCGATCGTACCTTCGACGTAGCGCCGGCAGTTGGCCCGGAGCGGTCGGCCCAGGGAAAGCGGATGCCGCCCGGCCCGGTTGCACTCCAGCCCAGCAGCCAGGCGCCGATGCCACCCAGAAAAACGGCCATGTCCATGCGCCCCCGCGCCATGAGCAACGCCGCAACACCGAGCGAGGCCACGCCTCCCACTGTCTTTCCCAGCTTCGCCAGAACCTTCGGATTGGCCCCGGCGAAGAGTTTCGCCAACCACCAGACCAGGATGAGGACGGCGACGCCGTAGAGCAGGTTCACCGGCGCCCTCCTTCCATCGCCGCGAGAAGCCCCTTCACGGCAGGGTTCGCGCCGGCGAGCCGGGCCATGGCCTCGCGCCCGCCCGCAGCATAGGCGGCGGCACCGCGCAGCAGCTCGAGCAGCGAGGCCGGCGCCGCTACGTCGAAGCGGGCATGCGCTCCCCCCGTCAGTCGCGCGATCGTCGCGAAAGCGGCGCTCGCCGCCGGCTCACGCCCCTCCTGGAAGATGAAACCGCGGATGCCGCGCAGGCCGAGCTCGCCGGCCAGCCCCGCCAGCGCATCGACATCCTCCTCCATCGCGTCGCCGACGAAAACGAAGGCACGCAGCGGCACGCTTCGTGCCTCGTCCCGCACATGCCGCAGAACCCGCGCGATCTGCGTCTGGCCGCCCTCGCAGGCGATCCTGCCCATCAGCCCCTTGAGCCGTTCGGGCTCGCCGACCCAGCCGGAAGCACGGCATTCACCAAGTCCACGGAAATAGACGAGCTGCACGGCAAGCCCACCGCTCGCGGCCGCCACCTCGAACATCCGCCCCTGCAGCGAACAGGCGAGATCCCATGTCGGCTGCCGGCTCATCGTCGCATCGAGCGCGAAGACGAGGCGCCCGGCCGCTCCCGTCGCGAGCGGCGCCAGGCGCTTGGCCGCGCCGAGGAAGCGGTCGATCTCACCCGGTTGCGATGGCCCTGCCGGTGCAGCGCTGGCGGCCTTGCCTACAGCCCGGTCGTTCTTGTCGCTCATAATGCGTTGGTGGCCTTCCTGAATCGCTTCCTGTCCTGATATTGGCCACGGCGACGGCATTTGCTACCCGTCCGCTAACCGGAGGGAACGAGAGTGACTGGGATCACGGTTTTCGAGACGGTCGCCGCGATGCGGGAGGCCGTCGCCGGCTGGCATGCCGCCGGCGAGAAAGTGGCGCTGGTTCCGACCATGGGCGCCCTGCACGAAGGCCATATCGCGCTGGTCAGCGAAGGCCAGCGGCACGCCGAGCGCGTCATCGTCTCGATCTTCGTCAACCCGACGCAGTTCGCTCCGCACGAGGATTTCAAGAAATATCCGCGCACCTTCGACGATGACTGCGCCAAGCTCGTCGCAGCGGGGGCCGACGCCGTCTATTTCCCGTCGGTCGACGAGATGTATCCGGCCGGCTTCGCCACCCGGGTCCTGCTGCTGGGCCCCGCGGCCGTTGGGTTGGAAGACCGTTTCCGGCCGACGCATTTCGAAGGCGTCGCAACGGTTTGCTGCAAGCTCTTCGCCCAGTCGCGCGCCGACCATGCCATCTTTGGCGAGAAGGACTACCAGCAGCTCAAGGTCGTCACCCGGATGGCAGCCGATCTCGATCTCGGCATCCGCATCGTCCCGCTGGCGACGTTTCGGGAGGCGGACGGCCTCGCCATGTCCTCGCGCAACCGCTACCTCTCGCCCGAGCATCGCGCGCTGGCGCCCACCCTCCACCGCGTAATGCAGGATCTCGCCGCGCGGATCCGCAACGAGGAACCGCTCTTCCAGGCGGTCGCCGACGCGCAGAACGAAATCATCACCGCCGGTTTCGAGCTCGACTACCTGGAGGCGCGCCACGCCGAGACGCTGGCCCCCGTGGCGGCGCGATCTGACGGCCCGATCCGCCTGCTTCTCGCAGCCCGGATCGGCAGCACGCGCCTGATCGACAATATTGCCGTCTGACCGGCCCGTTGGCATCGGCGAGGGCGTCTCGATATACGCGCGGTTGCCGCGTTATATGAAAGCCATAGGTTGCTCGCGGCGAGCGAGTGGCGGCGAGATATGGCGTCGCGAGCGGTATCGAAGCGATGGAGAGTGGCGGATGATCCAGTCATCGGGCAGTGCGGTCCGCCGCCGGGAAGCGCTCTTCCGCCGAGGCGCGGCGACCATACTCCTGTGCACAATGTTGGCCGATACGG
>JARYGW010000412.1:0-4226 GCA_033792295.1 Allobosea sp. | reverse complement strand
CCCGAAAGGATTCGAACCTCTGACCCTCAGATTCGTAGTCTGATGCTCTATCCAGCTGAGCTACGGGCGCGTATCAGAGCATCATGACGCGTCGCGTCCGGCCTGATGGAGGCGGAGATAGCCGCTCCGCTTTCTCTTGGCAACCCCTCAAAAGCGGAGTTATCCGCAAAATTCGAACCAGCTCCCCGAATCCGCAAGCCGCCGGGGATCCGTGGGCTTGCGCGGGGTGAAGCGCCCCGTCAGCGTGGCAGCACCTCGACCACCGGCGGGGGGCGGCGTGCCTGCTTGGCGCGGGCAGGCTTCTTCGGCAGCTTCTCCGCGATCCCGTAGAGCTGCTCACGCCGGTCGAGCTCGCGCCAGATCTCGTCCGGCTCGATCCCTATCGCCGCCCAGAGGGTGACGAGATTGTAGATCAGGTCGGCGCTCTCCAGCACAGCTGCCTGGCGATGGCCTTGCAGCGCCTCGATACCGAGCTCGACCGCCTCCTCCGCTACCTTTTTCGCCATCTTGGGCAGGCCATCCGCGAAAAGCTTGGCCGTGCGGGAGGACGAGGGGTCGCGGGAGCGTGCTTCCTGCACGGCAGCATGGAGCCTGTTGAGCGAATCGGACATCTCGCTAGGATTGGGTGGCCGGATGTGAGTTTGATGACAGCGCCGCAGCCTGCACCCCTTCTTTGAAGGGCGCAGGCCTGCAGGCTCAGCGGCTGGCACGGCGGGTGGCGCGCGCCACGGAGGGCCCGCTGATGGCGCCGGCCGCGCCGCCGACCACAGCCCCGACCGGCCCGGCGACGATCGCGCCTGTGCCGGCTCCGACCGCCGCGCCGCCGATGCGCTGCTCGACGGTATTGCCGCAAGCGCCGAGCGCGAGCGCCGTGGCGGCGAGGAAGGAGAGAGTCAGGAGGCGCATCGCGGAGTCCTTTGGGGATGGGGCGGCCTTGGCCGGGAGGAAGGCTTCCCGGACCAGCACAGCGAGGCTTTTATGTGGTCGGAGCGGCAATCGCACTTGCGATCCGCGGAAAAATCCGTATACAGCCGGCATCGCATCAGTCGCACCATTGTCGTGGGCGGTGAGAGTCTCCGGGCTCGCTTCGCAGGCTGAAGGTTTTTGACCGGCGCGTCTGCGAGGATGGGCCGATGGAGTTGAGACGATGAAGATCCGCAATTCGCTGAAGTCGCTGCGCGCGCGCCATCGCGACAACCAGCTGGTGCGCCGCAAGGGCCGCATCTACATCATCAACAAGGTCCAGAAGCGCTTCAAGGCGCGTCAGGGCTGAGGCTTTCGCGCGGCTTTTCGCAGTCGCACGGGGCACGGCCTGGGACTTTCGTGGAAGCGGGACGCCGGCCGGCGTGCCCGCTTTTTGCGTTGCCTCGCCGGTGCGTGATTTGACGTTGCGGGCAAGCGGACTAAATTCTTCGGCATGAGAGCATCTCGCATCAGCTCTGCCGTCATGGCGTTGGCGCTGACTTCGGTCGGTACGCTTCCAGCTCTCGCCCAGGCCACCCCGCCGCAGCGGCCGGGCGCGGTCGCGCCCTCTGACAAGATGGGCAACCCGTCGGAGCCAGCCGCCCCTGCCGCACGTACGCCGGCCGCGACGCTCGAGCGGCTGTTCCAGCGCCTGCACGATGCGAAGACACCAGAAGAGGCGAAGGGCGTCGCCAGCCTGATCCAGCGGCGCTGGGCGCGCTCGGGCTCCGATACCGCGGATCTGCTGATGACGCGGGCGCAGGAGGCGCTCAAGGCCAAGCAGACGGAACTTGCGATAGAGCTGCTCGACCGCATCATCAGCTTGCAGCCTGACTGGGCCGAGGCCTGGAACCAGCGGGCCAACGCCCTCTACATCGCCGGCGATACGCTGCGTTCCATGTTCGACATCGGCGAAGCGCTGAAGCGCGAGCCGCGCCATTACGGCGCGATGATGGGGCTCGGTATCATCCTGCGGCAGCAGGGCGACGACAAGGCCGCGATGGTGGCCTTTCGCAAGGCGCTTGACGTCTATCCCGAATTCGAAGCAGTGAAGAAGGCTGTCGAATCCCTGAAATATGAGGTGGATGGGCGCGAGACCTGACAGCTCGCGCTCCGTGTGTTCCCGCTGAAAATCAGCAGCCTCTCACGCCTTCGCGACATGCTCCTGCGCGACGAAGGCGATGCGGACCATGTTGGTCGCGCCCGGCGTGCCGAAGGGGACACCGGCGACGACGATGACCCGGTCTCCGAGCTTGGCGTAATGCTCGCGCACTGCGAATTTGCAGGCACGGAAAGCCATGTCGTCGGCGTCGCTGGCATCCTTGGTGACGATGGCGTGGACGCCCCAGACCAAAGTGAGCCGGCGCGCCGCGGCGCGGTTCGGCGTCAGCGCGATCACGGTCGAGTTCGGTCGCTCGCGCGCGATACGGAAGGCGGTTGAGCCGGACGAGGTCCAGGCGCAGATCGCCTTGAGGTTGAGCGCCTCGGAGATTTCGTGGGCGGCCTTGGCGATGGCGTCGGCACCGGTGGCTTCCGGCTCGGCCTTCTGTGCTTCCAGGATCGAGCGATAGACCGGCTCGCTTTCGACCTCCTCGGCGATGCGGTTCATCATCGCCACGGCCTCGACCGGGTATTGGCCGGCGGCGCTCTCGGCCGAGAGCATCACTGCATCGGCTCCTTCGAAGACGGCGTTGGCGACGTCGGAAACTTCGGCGCGGGTCGGCACCGGGCTCGTGATCATGCTTTCGAGCATCTGCGTCGCAACCACGACGGGCTTGCCCTTGAGCCGTGCCATGCTGGTGATGCGCTTCTGGGTGCCGGGCACCTTCTCGATCGGCATCTCGACGCCGAGGTCGCCGCGGGCGACCATCAGGGCGTCGGAAGCGTCGATGATCTCCTCCAGCCGGGCAACGGCCTGCGGCTTCTCGATCTTGGCCAGCACCAGCGCCCTGCCGCGGACGATCTTACGCAGCTCCGCCATGTCCTCAGGCCGCTGCACGAAGGAGAGCGCGATCCAGTCGACGCCAACCTCGGCTGCGACCTCGGCATCGGCACGGTCCTTCTCGGTCATCGCCGAGACGGCGATGGTCGTGTCGGGCAGGCTCACGCCCTTGCGCGAGGAGAGCCGGCCGCCGACCAGGACCTTGGTCACGGCCTGATCGGCACTTGCCGTCTCGACGACGAGGCGCAGCTTGCCGTCGTCGAGGATGAGGTGATGGCCGGGTTCGAGTGCGCTCAGGATTTCCGGATGGGGCAGGTGGACCCGCGTGGCATCGCCCGGAGCGGGATCGGAATCGAGGATGAAACGGGCACCCTTCTCCAGCAGCGCGCCGCCGTCGCCGTCGAACTGGCCGACGCGCAGCTTCGGCCCCTGCAGATCGGCGAGGATACCGACCGGCCGCCGGAACTTCGCCTCGAGCCCTCGCAGCATCGCGATCTTCTCGCTCAGCGTCTCGCGCTGGGTATGGCTCATATTGATGCGGAAGACGTCGACGCCGGCCTCGAACAGTTTGGCGCACATTTCCTCGGTCGAGGAGGCAGGGCCCAGCGTGGCAATGATCTTGATCCGGCGTTCGCGCTTCATCGTCTTCCCCTGCAGCCGGCATGTGCCCGCCGCCATTTTCTGTCGTTCTCGTCGGCTCTGCCCCGTCTCAAGGTCGGGGCGGGGCTGCGCCGGTGGTGTCGGTGAGCTGGATGGTCCAGCTCTTCTGTTCGCCGGTGTCGACCTCGAAGAAACCAGCGCGATCATAACCGCGCGCCAGGCAATCCTCGATGCCGCGAATCGTGAATTCCTTGTTGCGCACGCACATGACGGATTTTCCCGTCCATTCGCCGCCCTTGTCGTAATCGACGGCGTGCACATAGTAGTAGCGCGCGGCGAGCGTGCCGCGCAGCAGCGTCTCGCAGCCGCGTGGGCTGATGTTCCACCAGCCCTCCGTCGTCCAGCCCTGCGCATCGCGATAACCGATGGCGACGCCGATCCGGCTGGAGGTGGTGTTGCACATGCGCAGATCTGCCTTCGCCGGCAGTGCCCCCAGAAGCAGGAAGGCGGCGCAGGTGGCGATCAGACAGGCGGCCGTTCGAGGATATCCCGGCATTCTCACGGTTCGATCAAGATGACGCGGCAGTCGTTGACGTTGGTCAGGGTCGGTCCCGGCTGCAGCAAATCGCCGAGCGCTTCGAAGAAGCCGGTCGAATCGTTGTCCGCGAGCGATCTGGCGGGATCAAGGCCGATCGCAGCGGCGCGCGTCAAGGTCTGGGGA
>JARYGW010000411.1:0-4232 GCA_033792295.1 Allobosea sp. | reverse complement strand
CGTGGTGGGGATATGTGGTTCCAGGGAGAGCTGAGCCAACCCATCGAAACGCTGCGCTTGCGTCAGCAGGCTGTCGATCAGCGTCACATCCCCAGGCTCTGCCAGAAGATGGGCAGCTGAAATGCTATAGGGAACAGTCATGAACGGCGCATATTCGAGCCCCTCCCTCTCGTAGCACTGCGCAATGAGCCAGCCGAGCGGCGACTTCTCGCGATCGAAGCAGATCATGCGCCGGGTTTTCAGATCATGCAGGCTGACGACGCGCCGCTTCGCCAGGGGATCGTCTTCACGCACCAGCGCGATGATCTCGCCGCCGGCCAGAGGGGTCAGCGTGATATCGTCGGTCACGCGCGGAGAGAACATCAGGCCGATATCGGCTGTCCCCAGGGAGAGCTCCGTTGGTGCATCGCCCATGATCAGCTCGACCCGTGCCTGCGGGTATTCGCCTGTCAAGCGGCGCAAGGCGCGGGCGATGAGTCCGTGTCCGATGCTCGGTGTCGACGCGATACGCAGCGGTGTTTCCCGGCCAGCCCGCAACCGCGTCGCGGCAGCGCGCAGCTCGCGCCATTCCTGATCGACCGAGTCGAGTGCAGTCATCAGGGCGCCGGCCTCGGGGCGGAGCAACAGGCGCCCCTCCCTGCGCTCGAAGACTGCGACGCCGAGGCTGGCTTCGCTGCGCGCTATGATCTTGCTGATGGCCGACTGCGT
Organism: Allobosea sp.; assembly: GCA_033792295.1. Lineage (GTDB taxonomy): Bacteria > Pseudomonadota > Alphaproteobacteria > Rhizobiales > Beijerinckiaceae > Allobosea. The sequence goes on along the minus strand of JARYGW010000411.1, from coordinate 3,524 downwards.
GAGGTGGAGCCGATGGGCCGCTTCGACGGTCGTGCCGAAGCGATGAACTGCGCGAAGAACTGCGGCATGAGCGGGCGTGAATGCCTTCATGACCCGGGTCGCTCCTGCAATTGCGCCAGGAGCAATCGGGCTGCGCGATCGAAAGGAGAGTGCCGGCGATGATGGGCGTAGGCCGTCACCAGAGGGCTTTGCCCGAGCGGCAGCGCAGTGAGGCCTTCAACCAGATTGCTGCTGATCACGAACCCGTCGACCAGAGCGATGCCGACGCCCTCGCGGGCGAGATGGCAGGCCGTATCCGTGTGACGAACGGTGATGGCGACCCGCTCGGACAGGCCTGCGCTCGTCAGGGCCTCCTGAAAACTGTCGGACGCGCTGACGCCGTCCGGTCCATAGCTGATCAAGCGCTCGGCCTCGATATCGCCTCTGCTGAGTTCCGTTCGCCGGGCGAGCGGATGATCGCGCGAGAGCACGCAGACCAGAGGGCTCTGCCCCAGCGCTACGTCCTCGATGTCGTCTGCTCTCATGGGACCGTAGGAGATCCCGAGATCGGCCTCACCCGTGGCGAGGTGCTCCCGCACATGGTCGAACATGATCTCCACCGCTGCGGATTCATCGAGCGCTCGCCGCGTCCGGGTGATCGCCGGCGGCAGGATGCTGTGGGCGAGGCCGGGAACGGTCGCCACTCTCAGCCGATTGGCCATGCCGACCCGGATCATATCCGCTTCGTGACGGGCCCGCCTCAGCGCGCCGAAGAGCGGCTGAGCCTGCCGGACGAGCGACTGAGCCTCAGGGGTCGGCACCAGGCGGCCCTGGACGGTCGTGGCGAGGCTGAGATCGAGCTCTTCCTCGGCTTGCCGCAATGTCTTGATCACCGCCGATTGGCTGATGCCGAGGCCCTGCGCCGCCTCGCCGGTGCCACCAAGCCGGACGAAGGCATCGATCGCACGCAACGAGTTCAGCTTCATAACTATTCCAAATGGTCGATGAACTTGCCGAATGTTTCATTGGAAGGACTAGGGCCACTCATGGAAGGATGCAAGCCGTCGCCTTGGCGCGGCCAATGAATCAGGGGATCGGTATGACCAAGCTTCGCTCGTTGATTTCGGCCGGCGCGCTCGCGCTCGCCATCGGCGCCCCGGCGCTCGTGACGGCGCCGTCCACGGCACTCGCCAAGGGTATCCTCAGGCTGGCGCAAACCCAGGATCTCGTCTCGCTCGACCCGATCGCGACCAGCGACAACGCCTCGATTTACGCGCAGCTCCTGATCTTCGACACACTGCTGCGGCCCAGCAAGGATGCCACGAAGCTCGAGCCCGGCCTCGCAGAGAGCTGGAAGGTCAGCGACGACGGCATGACCTACACGTTCATGCTGCGCGCGGCGAAGTTTTCAGATGGAGCTCCGGTGACGGCCGCCGATGTCGCCTTCTCGCTGAAGCGCGCCGGCAGCGATGCCTCCAGCTGGAAGCGCTTCTTCTCCGGCATCGAGACGATCGAGACGCCGGACGATCGCACCGTCGTGCTGAAGCTCAAGAAGGTGTTCACGCCGCTCCTCAACAACCTCGCCCTGTTCTCCTCGGCGATCCTGCCGCAGAAGGCTTTCGAGGCGGCCGGCGACAAGTTCTTCGATAAGCCGATCGGCAGCGGCCCCTTCACAGTCGCGGCCTGGAACAAGGGGCAGGGCCTGTCTCTTAAGAAGAACGCGAAGTACTGGCAGGCCGGCAAGCCCGATCTCGACGGTGCCGAGCTGATGGTCATCCCCGAGGGCAACAGCCGCGTGCTGAAGCTGCAGGCGGGCGAGGTCGACGCCGCGATCGACATTCCGCTGAACCAGCTCCAAGCACTGGGGCGCGATGGCAAGATCAAGACGGCCGTCGCCAACGTCTTCCGCACCGATTTCGTGCTGATGAACACCAAGAAGAAGCCTTTCGACGATCTGCGTGTCCGGCAGGCACTCAACTATGCCGTCGACAAGGAAGGGTTGCTCAAGGCGCTGCTCTACGGCACCGGGAAGGTCTCGAACTCGCCGATGCCGCCGATGGCTTATGCCGATCCCGGCTTGAAGCCCTATGCGCACGATATCGCCAAAGCCAAGGCCTTGCTGGCGGAAGCCGGCTACAAGGACGGCTTCAAGACCTCGCTGCTTGTCGATTCCAGCAAGCCGCTGCATCGCCAGCTCGGTCAGGCCCTTCAGGCCGCTCTGAAGCAGATCGGTGTCACGGCCGATATCCGCCTCGTCGAAGGCGGCACGCACTGGACCACGACGAAGGCGGGCGACTACGAGATGGCCGTCGCCTATGCGACGAGCGACACGATCGACCCGGACCAGCTCGTCGGCTTCCTGCTCGTCAACCCCGAGCGCGCCAACGCCTATCACACCGAATGGAAGAGCGAGCGCGTCAACGAGCTCTACGAGAAGGAGCGCGTGACGGCTGACGGGCCGGAGCGGGGCAAGATGTTCCAGGAGATCATCAAGCTCGCCCATGACGGCGCGCCCTCGGTCTTCCTGTTCTATCCCGGCACGTCCTATGCTTATCGCAGCAATGTCGAGGGTTTCGAGGTGCTGCCGACCTCGAATTTCCGCCTCGAGGACGTCAAGCTGAAGTGAGAGCGGGGCGCCTTGGCGCCCTTTCTCCTGTGCCGCCATGTTGATCTACATCATCAAGCGCCTCGCCCAGCTGGTGCCGGTTCTCTTCGGCATCACGCTGGCCTGCTTCCTGCTGCTGCGCGCCCTTCCCGGCGACCCTGCAACACTGCTTCTCGGCGCACGCGGGGGGCCTGAGGAGATCGCGTTGATGAAGCAGCGACTCGGCCTCGACCTGCCGCTATGGCGGCAATATCTGTTGTTCCTCGCCGATATCGGCTCGGGCAGCCTCGGACGCTCGGTCGTGCATGCCCGCCCGGTGATGCAGCTCGTGCTGGAGCGGCTGCCGGCGACCTTGTGGCTCGTCGCCTACTCGACGGTGCTCGCCGTAGTGATGACGGTGCCGCTCGCGCTCTGGTCGGCGATGCGTCGCGGCGGACCGATCGATCTTGCGATCAAGCTCGCCTTCACCATCGTGATCGCGATGCCGTCCTTCTGGCTCGGACTGATTTTCGTCATCCTGTTCGCGATCTGGCTGCCGCTGTTCCCGACTTCGGGCTATGGCGACGACCTGTTCTCGCGCCTGCACCACACGACGCTGCCGGCACTCGTCATCGCACTGGCCACCGCCTCTCTGACGATCCGCAGCCTGCGCAGCGCCATTCTCGCCGTGCTGGGCTCCGACTACGTCACGACGGCACGTGCCAAGGGCGCCGGGACGGGCCGGCTGATGGGCGTCCACGTTCTCCCCAACGCCCTGATCAGCTCGATCTCGGTGCTCGGCGCCCATACGAGCTGGGTGATCGGCGGCACGGTGGTGATCGAGACCGTCTTCGCCCTGCCGGGACTTGGCTCGCTCTTCGTCGAGTCGATCTTCTCCCGCGATTATCCACTGATCCAGGGGCTCACCATCGTCTTCGCCGTTCTCGTCGTGCTCATCAAT
>JARYGW010000410.1:0-4254 GCA_033792295.1 Allobosea sp. | reverse complement strand
CAGGCTGCACGATCGACGCCCTTCATGGTGGAAAGATGCCCGTACGGTGGCCCTTGTTCCGGCAGCGCGACCGCGAGCAGATCGACGAGGCGCCGCATGCGCGGCGGCAAGGCCGTGTGCGCGGAGAAATCAGCCGGCCCCTTCGCCAGAGCGTAGGCCCGGCGCAGCTCCGGCCGGCTCGCACCGGTACGGACGACTTCGTGAATGATGATCTCGTCGATACGGCCGATCACAGCCGCGACATCAGCTTCGGTGACGCCACCCATACTGGCACCCTCCTCCGTTGATTCCCCAGGCGGTGGAGAGATAGGCGCGCCATCGCGGCGATGCAAGTTATTGTTTTTATTGAATAAATAGAACGATTCGAATGTAAACGTACCCTTGTCGCCGATGTGCGTGACCAGATCATGACCTCAGTCGGCGCACCATCTCGAGCGGCGCGCCATGGCTTTTGCCACGATCGAACGGGGCATCAGCCGGTCCGTAGAAGGACAGCGCGCAGATACCCTGGCCCCGCGTCGTCAGATAAGCCGAGGGGCCAATGCCTTCCTCGCGCGCTGCAACGATCGACAGCGTCTGCTCGCCGGTCCGGAACTGAGCGAGGCTGAAACCGAGCCCCGGTACCGTGCCGGTAGCGATCGGCTCCTGCTTCAGCAAGGTCCGGTAGCGAGCGATCGAGGCGGCGAAGTCGCGCACTGCCACAGTGACGGCGGCGACGCCGGTCACGCCATTGGCGTGGATGCGCGGCGCACCTTCCGGGACGCGCAGATGGCGCGGAGTGGTGTCCTCGACGAGGAAAGGAATATCCGGCTCCAGCGGTCGAGCCGAGCGCCAGGCGATGCGACTGCCATCGGGCTGGAGCCGGCTGCCATCGATCGGCCCCTCCAGCTCGATGCCGGTGGTGCGCTGGCGCGCGACATCGGCCTCGAAATCATCCGGCAGCAGGGCGTAGTCGACGAAACCGGGACCGGCAGCCGCGAAAACCTCCCACCAGCGGAAGCCCGGAACCGGCCTCGGGAACGCGATGATCTCGAGATAGGCGCCGTCGGCGAGCACGACGAGCGCGTTGCGCGAACCCCGCGGATGTTCGCCGCCGGGCAGGACGGTGAAGCCGAGCGCCTCATAGTCCCGCCTCGCCTGCTCGAGATCGGCGACCGCGATAACGATATGGTCGATGGTGAAAGGCATGGCCGCTCCCGCTCAGGCGCTGTTCGCGACAGCTTCGATTTTGTCGATGCCTCCGAGCTCAGGAGCGAAGGCCACCCAGACCTTGCGGGCGCCAGCCTGCCAGCCGGCCCTGTCCTCGGGCTGGAAGACCTTGCCACCCTCGGCGATCGCCTTCGCCATCGAGGCCTCCTCATCGGCCTGCATCATCTGATCGAAATAGGCCACGCCCGCGGTCGCGGCAGCGGCGAACGCCTGGCGATCCTGCGGCGTCAGCGCCTTCCAGAAGGGCGCCGCGACCATGACGACGCCACTCGCCCAGATATGCCCGGTCTCGATCAGGCAAGGCACGACCTCGTTCAGACGGAAGCCGACATAAGCGGATTTGGTCAGATCCATGCAATCGACCACGCCCGTCTTGAGCGCATTGTAGGTCTCGGGGATCGGGATAGGCGTCGGATAGGCGCCGAAACCCGACCAGAGCGCAGTGTGAAGCGGACTCTGGATGACGCGGATGCGCTTGCCCTTGACCGAAGCCGGCGTGGTCAGCGGCTCCTTGGCGAGGAGGTGGCGCGCGCCGTAGTTGATGAAACCGAGCACCATGAAGCCCTGCGCCTCGTATTGCGTCTTGAGCTCCGTGCCGAGCGGGCCGGCGAGCACGCGCCTCAGATGGTCACGATCACGGAAGAGGAAGGGCAGGTCGAGGATCTGGCCCCGAGGCACCCAGCCCGAAAGCGCCGAGATCGTCGAGAGCGCGGCCTGGATCGAGCCGAGCCGCAGGCCCTCCGCCACCTCCTTCTCGCCGCCCAGCGCCGCATTCGGCACGATGCGCAGATCGAAGCGGCCGGGCGCCGTCTGCGCCATGGCTTCGGCAATGTGCCGCCAGACCTTTGTCTCCGGCTTGTCCTCGCCGAGCAGCGAAGCGACCGTGACCGGCCTGCCGGCGGCGAAGGTCTGCCCAGCCTTCAAGATGGCGGGCGCCGCGAGAGAGCCGATGGCGAACTGGCGGCGGGTGATCAGCAAGGCTTGCCTCCTTCGGCACTGCCGCGGGATCGCGCGAATCGTGGCCCGCGGCAAGAGGCATGAACCACTCAGGCGCCGAAGGCACCCTCGAAGGCGGTCGCCGAAATCGGATTGCGCTGGCTCGGCGTCTCGCGCGCCTGCAGGGCTTCCGACAGCTGCGCCTTGTCACCGGGCTTCCCGATGGCGACGGCGGCCTCGACGCGGTAGCCGGCCGGCACCTTCAGCTCCGACAGCGCCCGCTCGCGGTCGAAGCCGACCATGCCGTGCGCCTGCCAGCCGAGCCGCGCGGCCTGAAGGGCGAGATTGGCCCAGGCCGCGCCGGCGTCGAAGGAGTGGCTGTAGGACGGCACTTCCTCAACCTTGCCGGGCACCGCCATGGTTTCCTTCGAAACGATGACGACGAGCGCCGCCGCGTTCTTCGCCCAGGACTGATTGAACTCGTTGAGCAGACCGAGCAGCGTCTGCCAATGCGCGGTGCCGCGGCGGGCATAGATGAATCGCCAGGGCTGCGAATTGTAGGAGGACGGGGCCCAGCGCGCCGCCTCGAACAGCGCCTTCAGCTCGGCTTCGGAAATGATCTCGTCGGTGAAGGCGCGCGGCGACCAGCGCTCCAGGAAGAGCGGATCGATCGCATGATCGGCGGTGCGGCTGTTGACGGTGCTGGTCATCGGAAATCCTGACGGCATAAACGAAACCCGGCGTACGGTACGCCGCGACTGAGGCGCCCCGCGAGGGCTCTCGGCAGGATCGACACGGGCGAAAGAGGGGTCAAGGAAAGGATAAACCTTAAAAGGACCGGTTTCGGCCATGCGTTACCTGTCGGGCGCAGCCCGCGAAAAACGATGCTGCTTTTGCATGGATTCCGGGGAATGCAGGATCACGCTTGCGTGATATGCAGGGCAGACTGGTTTGCGAGATCGCAGCCACCGGCGGAGATCGCGATGACGGACACTCATGAGATTGCCTCCGGCCGGCTGCGGGCGACGATCCGGGCGCAGGGCGGCGAGCTCGTCGCCTTTTCCGATGCGGACGGCCCGCTGCTCTGGCATGGCGGGCCGGAATGGCCGCGCCATGCGCCGGTGCTCTTCCCCATCGTCGGGCGCCTCGCCGACGATACGCTGGTCCATGATGGGCACTCCTATCATCTGGCCCAACACGGCTTCGCCCGCGACAGCCTGTTCACCTGGATCGAACGCGGCGAGAGCCGCGTCGTGCTGGAGCTGCGAGAAAGCCAGACGACGCTCGCCATTTATCCGTTCCGCTTCGTTCTGCAGACGATCTACGAACTGGCGGACGGCGTGCTCTCGGTGACGACGCGCATCACAAACCCTGCCGAAAGTGCATTGATCTGCGGCGTCGGCGCCCATCCGGCCTTTCTCTGGCCGCTCGCACCGGGCATTCCGAAAGAGAGACACCGGCTCACCTTCCCGCAGCCAGAGTCCGGCCCTGGCCTCGGCGTCGACGGCGGGTTGCTCGGTCCGGCCATCCCGCTGCCTTTCGCGGGGCGCGAACTCGAGCTCAACGAAGGACTCTTCGCCAACGACGCGATCGTCATTCCGAACGTCGCCAACGAAGCCGTGCGCTTTGCGGCCCTCGACACGGCCGGACGCGAAGTCCGGGCGCTGACCGTCAGCTGGGAGGGTTACAAGGATCTCGGCATCTGGTCGAAGCCGACGGGCGCGCCCTTCCTCTGCATCGAGCCCTGGTTCAGCATGGCGAGCCCGGTCGGCTGGCAAGGCGAGTTCGCGGAGAAACCGGGCGCGCTCAAGCTCGCGCCCGGCGCGAGCCGCGACTTCGTCTGGCGCGCCACGCCGCACTTCATCCCAACGGCCTCGTCGGCCTGAACGTTGGATCATCGCGCATCCTATCGGACGCGATAACGATGATCTACCTCATTGATATCGCATCATTTCTTCTCGATGTTCCAGAACAGCATGACCGGCGCCGCCAGCACGCCCGAGATAGTGGTGCGGCGGGCATAGGGCTGGTCGAACTGGCCGAGCACGCGATAGGGCTGCACCTGCGCCAGCCGCTTGTGCAGTGCCTCCAGCGCGATCTTGCGGCTGG
>JARYGW010000040.1:0-21346 GCA_033792295.1 Allobosea sp. | reverse complement strand
TTCTCCTCGATCTCCTTGATCATCTGCCGGATGTTCTGGGTGAAGAAGCTGCTCTCCGGATAGCCCGAGGCCATGGTCCAGCTGATCTGCGCAACGGCGGGGGCTGCGAGCCCGAGGCCCAGGGAAAAGGCGGCGGACGCGATCAGAGCTCTGCGGTTCATGGTTCCCCTCGTTCTTGTCGCGCTGCGGAGAAGGCCGTGCGCGTTTCAGGAGCCGAGCCGTGCCGAAGCCCGATCGGCGGCCAAGGGTCAGTCGAGCGTGTTATCGCGATAGCATCCAATTGAAATTATCTGTTGTTGCGATAGATTTTGTTTATTGGCCCCTCATGCGGCCCGAAAATTGCTTGTCTGAGAGAGCGGGTCGAATGCCGAACTGGACGCTGAAGCAGCTCGAGAGCTTCGTCTGGGTGGCCAAGCTCGGCAGCTTCCGGGCAACCGCCGAGCGCCTGAACACGACCCAGCCCAATATCTCGGTGCGCATCTCGCAGCTCGAATCCGTTCTGGGCGTCAGGCTGTTCCATCGCGATTCCGGCTCGGTGGCGCTGACGCCGATGGGTCATTCGCTGCTGGGGCAGGCCGAGCGGGTCCTGCAGGCCTCGGAGGAGTTCTCGCAGCAATCGATCCGTTCCGATCAACAGAGCGGCATCCTGAGGCTAGGCGTCGCCGAGCTCATCGCCCAGACTTGGCTACGAGACTATCTGCTCGACCTGCGGCGGGTCTTTCCGAATGTCGATGTCGAGCTCAAGGTCGACCTGACGCTGAACTTGCGCGAGGAACTCGTCTCCCGCGCACTCGACCTATGCCTGCTCAACGGCCCGATCTCGAATTTCAATATCAGCAATGTCGACCTCGGCTCGGTGCCTTATCTGTGGACGGCCTCGCCGAAGCTCGCGGTCGCCGGCGCCGATATCGCGACGCTCGCCGGCCATTCGATTCTGACCCATGCGCGTTCGACCCGCCATTTCGTCGAGCTATCCGCGCATTTCCGCGATCTGTGGGAGAAGCCGGTGAGGATCGTGCCGTCGAGCAGCCTGTCCGCCTGCCTCCAGATGACCCTGGACGGGCTGGGCATCGCCCCCCTCCCCCGCACGCTCGTGGAGAAGCCTCTGGCGACCGGCGAACTCGTCGAAATCCCCTATGAGTGGAAGCCGAGCGCCCTGATCTTCACCGCCTCATTCGCCCATACTCCGGCAAGTTTCCTGCTCAAGCGCTCGGCCGAGCTGGCGATGGAACGCGCGGTGCGCCATCATTGACAGGCAACGGCCAGAACCGGCTCCCTCAGCTGCCGTCAGCCGGCGGCCGATAAAAATCTCCTATCGAATAACATAGAGAATAATAATTCGACGGCATCGGACGGCCGTTCCATCTTCCGCTCCTCAGACAACGGAGGCGAATGAGCCATGTCCATTCTCGGGGCCCGCATGGGCGTCGATATCGGGGGAACCTTCACGGATGTCGTGCTCGAGCAGGACGGACAGCGGTTCTCGACCAAGGTCCTGACGACCTATGCCGCGCCCGAAGATGCGATCATCGAAGGCATGCACCGCGTCTGCTCCAAGGCGGGCGTCCCGGTATCCACGATCGGGCAGATCATCCATGGCACCACGCTGGCGACCAATGCGCTGATCGAACGGCGCGGCGCCAAGACCGCGCTCATCACCACCGAAGGCTTCCGCGACGTCATCGAGATGCGGACCGAGAGCCGCTTCGAGCAATATGACCTCAACCTGACCCTGCCGGAGCCGCTGCTGCCGCGCAACCGCCGCTACACCGTCAGGGAACGCATGGATGCCCGCGGCAAGGTGCTGGTCCCGCTGGATCGTGCCGCCGTCGAATCCCTGGTCGATGACTTGCGCGAAGCCGGCTACGAGAGCGTCGCGGTCGGCCTGCTGCATTCCTATGTGAACGATGCGCATGAACGCCTGGTCCTTGAGGTGCTGGCCGAGCGCATGCCGCATGCAATGGTCTCGCTCTCCTCGGAAGTCTCGCCGCAGATGCGCGAATATGAGCGCTTCAACACGACGATCGCCAACGCCTATATCAAGCCGCTGATGAAGAGTTATCTCGTCCGGCTGAAGGGGCGGCTCGCTGCCGAAGGCGCCTCCTGCCCCATCTTTCTGATGCATTCGGGCGGCGGCATCATCTCGCTGGAAAGCGCCTCGGAATTCCCCGTGCGCCTCGTCGAATCCGGCCCTGCGGGCGGCGCCGTCTTCGCTGCCGACATTGCCGCACAGCACGGTCTCAAGAAGGTGCTCTCCTTCGACATGGGCGGCACCACCGCCAAGATCTGCCTGATCAAGAACTATACGCCGAAGACCGCCCGCGTCTTCGAGGTCGCCCGGACCTATCGCTTCAAGAAGGGCTCGGGCATGCCGATCTCGATCCCCGTGATCGACATGGTCGAGATCGGGGCCGGCGGCGGCAGCCTCGCCCATGTCGACTCGATGAAGCAAATCCGCGTGGGGCCGGAAAGCGCGGGCTCCGAGCCCGGTCCGGCCTGCTATGGCCGCGGCGGCAAGCGCCCAGCCGTGACCGATGCCGACGTCATCCTCGGCAAGATCGATCCGGATAATTTCGCGGCCGGTACGATTCCGCTCTTCGCCGACCGGTCGGCGGCAGCGCTTGAGGTGGAGATCGGCGGCAAGCTTGGCATGGCGGCCGAGGAAAGCGCCTGGGGCGTGGCCGAGGTCGTCGACGAGAACATGGCCAATGCCGCCCGTGTCCACGCCGTCGAGAACGGCGAGGACCTCTCCGAATACACGATGATCGCCTTCGGCGGCGCCGCGCCCCTCCATGCTGGCCGCCTTTGTGAGAAGCTCGGCATCGCCCGCTGCCTCGTACCCCAAGGCGCTGGCGTCGGCTCGGCTATCGGCTTCCTCAAGGCGCCGTTCAGCTTCGAAGCCAACCGCACCCTGTTCATGCGGCTCGCCCAGTTCGACACGGCGCGCGTCACAAAACTCTTCGACGAGATGGAGGAAGAAGCGACCCGCGTCGTGCGTTCCTGCGGCTGGTCGGGCGCGATCGAGGCCGAGTACAAGATCTACATGCGCTATGCCGGCCAGGGCTGGGAAATTCCGGTGACGTTAACGCCCGAAGAAGCTCGGGCCGCCGATCCCGCCGTCATTCTGAAGCGCTTCGAGCATGAATACGCCAATCTCTTCGGCCGTACCGTGAAGGGGCTCGCGGCCGAGATCACCGTCTGGTCGGTAAACGCCCACACACCGCAGGAAGCCGTCAGCCCTGTCGCGCCGCTCACTGGCACGCGTGAGGCTCCTGCCGAAGGCAGCCGCTCCGTCTTCGACGCCGGGCTCGGTCGGCGCGTCGAGGCCAAAGCCCATAGCCGCGCCGCCCTGCCGGCCGGCAGCAAGGTCAGCGGCCCCGGCATCATCACAGAGGACGAGACCACTATCGTCCTGCCCTCGAGCCGCATCGGAGTCACGCTGAACGACGGCTGCATCGATATCCGCCTTACCGAAGCCGCACCCGCCGCTGCCGTCGCCCCGCGGAAGGAGCCCGCCCATGTCTGATATCTCCAGGGTCGCCTATCAGGTCATGTGGAACCGCCTGATCTCGGTCGTCGAGGAACAAGCCCAGGCGCTGATCCGCACCTCCTTCTCGACCTCGGTGCGCGAGGCCGGCGACCTCTCCGCCGGCGTCTACAACGAGAAGGGCGAAATGCTGGCGCAGGCGGTGACCGGCACGCCCGGCCACGTCAATGCCATGGCCGACGCTGTCGCCCATTTCATCCGCCGCATCGGGCGCGAGAACATCGCCGGCGGCGATGTCTACATCACCAATAACCCCTGGGAGGGCACCGGCCACCTGCACGACATCACCGTCGTCACCCCTTCCTTCCATGAGGGACGGCATGTCGGCTTCTTCGCTTGCACGGCCCATATCGTCGATATCGGCGGGCGTGGCTTCGGCGCCGACGCCAACTCGGTCTATGAGGAAGGCCTGCACATCCCGATCATGAAGTTCGTCGACCGCGGCACGGTGAACGAGACGCTGGTCACGATCATCCGCGGCAATGTCCGCGAGCCCGACCAGCTCGTCGGCGACATCTACGCGCTGGCCACCTGCAACGAGATCGGCCATCGCCGGCTGGTCGACATGATGGTCGAGTTCGGGCTCGCCGACCTCGCGGGCATATCCGACTTCATCTTGACCAATTCCCGCCAGGCAACGCTCGACAGGATCGCGGCGCTCCCGCGCGGCGAAGCCGAGGGCCATATGCGCATCGACGGCTACAGCCGGCCGATCGACCTCAAGGTGAAGATCTCGATCGAGCCCGATGGCGTGCTCTGCGACTGGGCCGGCACCTCGGGCGTCGACAAGAACGGCATCAACGTGCCGCTGGTCTACACCAAGGCCTATACCTGCTACGCGCTGAAATGCGCGATCGCGCCGGAAATCCCGAACAACGCGGCCTCGCTGGAGCCCTTCCGCATCACCGCGCCGGAACATACCATCGTCAACGCGGTCTGGCCGGCGCCGGTGGCGCTGCGCCACATCATCGGCCACATGGTGCCGGACACGATCTACGACGCGCTCGACAAGCTCCTGCCCAACCTCGTTCCCGCCGAAGGAGCCGGCAGCCTCTGCAACTTCCAGGTCTCGCTCCGCCCGCGCAGCGATGGCCCGTGGCCTGACGTGCCGGTGCGCGCCGAGGTGCTGACCTTCAACTCCGGCGGCTCGGGCGCACGTCCCGCGCTCGACGGCATGAACGCCACTGCCTTCCCCTCGGGCGTGATGACGATGCCGGTCGAGGCGACCGAGCAGGTCGGCCCGGTGATTGTCTGGCGCAAAGAGCTCCGGCCAGATTCCGGCGGCAAGGGCCGGCATCGCGGCGGCCTCGGCCAGCACATGGAGGTTGGTGCCTGGGAGGGCTACGAGTTCGACATCCAGGCGATGTTCGACCGTGTCCATCATCCGGCCCGCGGCCGGCGCGGCGGCGGCGGCGGCGCGCCGACGACGATCGCGCTCGACGACGGCACGGCGATGAAGGGCAAGGGCAAGCAGTTCGTGCCGCATGGCCGCAAGGTCGTCATGGCCTTCCCAGGCGGAGCCGGCTATGGCGCGCCGGCCGAACGGATCGCGAGCAGCGTGGAGCGCGATCTTGCGCTCGGCTATGTCTCGGCAGAGGCGGCTCGTGCCGATTATGGCTTGTCCGAGGAGCGCGTAGCCGATGTGCTGACCACGTCCCGGCGCGGTGATTTGCCCCGCTAGCCGCGAGGCCGTGGCGGCCGCTCGATGCCTCATCCGCCCATGCGATCGGCTTCCGTGAGATCGGGGCGCATATTCCCGTCGATGCACCCGTCCGCCCCGACTGTCTCTATGGCGTCGGCAAGACCTTCGTATCTTGCATCGGACGCACTATTGCCGCCTACTGCTTCTCGTCAAGCGCATCGCGCACGTTGTCTCCGGGCACGTTGATGGCGAGCACGAGCAGGCACGGTCCGGCGCCGGAAAGCGCGATCAGCCAGGCGCCAGCACGAAATCCCGGCGCATGGGCGTGAATACGTCGACGAGGGTGCCGGCTTCGGCTGCGACGGCGCCATGCATGGCGTCCGGCGGCGCCGTGAAGCTGTCACCTGCAACCAGACGTTCGGTACGTCCGGCTATCGTGATGTCGAAGACGCCGATTTCGACCAGCGAGCACTGGATATGCGGGTGGCTATGCATAGGACCGATGGCGCCGGTCTGGAAGCGCACGCGCACCATCATGACCTCGTCGCGATAGGTCAGAATCTTGCGCGTCACACCTTCGCCGGCCGGCTCCCAGCCGAGATCGGCATCGCGGGCGAAGGGCTCGTTCTTGCGGTCCATGTCGGGTCTTCCTCAGCGCGCGAGCCAACCGCCATCGACGGGCAGCACAACGCCATGGACATAGGCGGCGGCGTCCGAGGCGAGGAACACGGCCGCGCCACCGAGCTCCTCCGGCTGGCCCCAATGCCCGGCCGGGATGCGGGCCAGAATCGCGGCATTGCGCTCGGGATCGGCCCGCAGGGCTTCGGTGTTGTTGGTCACGAAATAGCCCGGCGCGATCGCATTGACGTTGATCCCCTTACCGGCCCATTCGCAGGCGAGCAGCCGCGTCAGCCCGGCGAGCCCGCTCTTCGACGCGGTGTAGGACGGAATGCGGATACCGCCCTGGAAGGAAAGCAGCGAGGCGATATTGATGACCTTGCCGCCCTTGCCATCGGCCAGCATGCGCTTCGCCACGCCCTGCGTCAGGAAAAAGGTCGACTTCAGGTTGACGTCCATCACCGCATCCCAATCGGCCTCGGTGAAGTCGATCGCATCGGCGCGGCGGATGATACCGGCGTTGTTGACGAGGATGTCGAGGCGCGAGCCATCGGCCTTCGCCGCCGCTTCGGCCTGCTCAACGATCCGTCCGATCGGCTCCAGCGTGGCGAGATCGGCGGTGATCTCATGGAAGGGCTTGCTGGTAGCCGCGACGAGCGCCCTGGTCTCGGCCATGCTTGAGCGGCCGACCGCGACGATGCCGGCCCCCGCCTGGGCGAGGGCGACCGCGATCGCCTGTCCGAGGCCCGTATTGGCACCGGTGACGATCGCGGTCCGGCCGCCCAAATCGAAGGGTGAGCCCATCAGCGCAGGTCTCCGGTCGCGACCATGTCCATGTCGGTGTAGTCTACATTGTCGCCGCCCATGCCCCAGATGAAGGAATAGGCCTTGGTCCCGACACCGGAGTGGATCGACCAGCCCGGCGAGAGGATCGCCTGCTCATTGGCGACGACGAGATGGCGGGTCTCCTGCGGCTCGCCCATCAGATGGAAGACGCGCGCGTCGGCGGGCACATCGAAATAGAGATAGATCTCGCAGCGCCGGTCATGGACATGCGCCGGCATGGTGTTCCAGATGCTGCCCTCGTCCAGCGTGGTCACGCCCATAACCAGCTGGCAGGTGTCGCAGACTCCGGGGATGATATACTGGCGGATGACGCGCTTGTTGGCCGTCGCCTGCTCGCCGAGCGCGATCGTCTTGGCATCGGCCTCCCGGATGACCTTGGTCGGGTGCACGGCATGCGCCGGCGTCGAGAGCAGGTAGAACTTGGCGGGGTTGCCGGCATCGTCGCTGGCGAAGGAGACCTCGCCGGCTTCCTTGCCGACATAGAGCGCATCGCGCTTGGCGAGCGCGTAGTCCTTGCCGCCGACCGAGACCTTGCCGGGGCCGCCAACATTGACGATGCCGAGTTCGCGCCGCCTGAGGAAGTCATCGGTGCCGACGGCCTTCGGCGTCGGCAACACGACCGCCTTACCGGTCGGCATGGCGCCGCCGACAATGACGCGGTCGAGATGGCTGTAGGTCAGCTTGACCTCGCCTGCGGCGAACAGCGTCTCGATCAGGAAGTGGCGCCGCAGCTGCGCGGTGTCGAAGCCCTTGACGGCCTCGGGATGCGAAACCTGGCGAATCTCGATGGTCATGATCAGTCCTTCAGTGGAACAGGCGTGGCAGCCAGAGCGACAGGCCTGGCATATAGGTGACAAGCAGGAGCACGGCGATACTGGCGCCGTAAAACGGCCAGATCGTGCGCATGGACCTGCCGATGGAAATCCGGCCGATGGCAACTGCACCGAGCCCACCGGCGGCGTGTTGAGCCCGATGCCGGCATTGAGGATCAGGATCACGCCGAAATGCACGGGGTCGACGCCGAAAGCCTTCACCACCGGCAGGAAGATCGGCGTGCAGATGATGATCATCGGCGCCATATCCATGAAGGTGCCGAGCACCAGCAGGATCAGGTTGATCATCAGCAGGATGGTGATCGGCACGCGCCTATCGGAACAGGAGATCGCGCTCACCAAGACGTGCTTGGTCGATGTGCAGCCGCAACGCGGTACGGTCGTGGTCAAATTCTCCGTCCGGAAGATGATGGAGGCGCGTTTCATTCGCGAGGCGGTCGAGGTTGCGATCGTCCGGCAGGCCTGCCTATCTTCCGCTGCACCAAGCCGCCAGCGGATCACCGACCTTCTGGAGATGCAGGGCAAGGTAGCGTCACGGAACGATCATGCCGCTTTCCAGCGCTACGACGAGCTTTTCCACATCGAGCTAACGAAGGCGTTGGCATGCCGCTCGCCTGGGAAGCTGTCCGCGACATCAAGGCGCATATGGATCGAGTCTGCCAACTGACCTTGCCCGGCGCCGACGTAATGCTGCCGCTGGTCGAGCAGCACAGGAGGATCATGGCCGCAATTGACGCGCAAGATCCGGCGCAGGCGGAAAGTGCCATGCGTTGCCATCTCACGGAAATCCTGTGCGCCTTGCCCAAGACCGAGGCCAGCTATCCGGACCTGTTCGCATGAAATGCGCGGCCGATCTCTCGCTTCGTAACCTCGCCGACTGTGCTGGCTGGTGCGCCTGCTAAGGTGCCGGAGACGCCGACCATGATTTGATGATGGGAGGTCAGTTGGGCAGCCCTGGTGAAGTTTTTGGCTGAAGGCGGCATTTTGGCTGCGATCGGATAGACCATGGCGAGACCACATGCCCGCCTTCAAGGCGAGGGACCCTTGCGGCCGTCCGGGGCGGAAAGACGATCGTCGAGCTGATACAGAGTTCGGTGTACATCCGAACCAGATCACGCAATGGCGCAATCAGCTTCTCGATGGTGCTGCAGGCGCCTTCGACGGAGAGGCGAAGGCCGCAAGGCCTGCCCCGACGGGCGACGTGGAGTAGTTGCACGCGAAGATCGGAAACTGACACTGACCCACCCCCTGCCCGGATGGGCGAGCATCTCGATCCCCGTCCACGCCGCCCATGCCTCGACGCGCTACATGGACCCGAAGGTGAGCGGTTTCGCGGATCTATGCCGCGAGGCTTTTGGGGACGAGGCCGACACTCTGCTCAAGCGAGATGATGAAGTCCCAATTGCGGAAGTTGACGTACTGCCCAGAAGCAGGCGCTCGATACCGAGCAGCGACGCTTGCCATCGAGTAACTGACATAGCAGTCCAATGGCCCTCATCGGCCTAGCTGAAGGCCAAGCCGGTTTGACCGCGTTACCCCGGTTATCCGGCAACGGCGCGCATCGCATCGGCGAGCAAGCCTCAGGACGAAAGTGCTGCCTGCTCAGGATGTTTGCGATACCTGGGCAATTACGTTGGCATAAGCTTTGGCCGCCCGCAGGATATGATCGCGCAGGATGCTCCTGAGTCTGTCTCGGTCGCCGCTCGCGAAGGCCTCGATGATGTCGCGATGCTCCGAATAGGACGTATCGCGCTCCCATGAGCGATCGACCGACAGATGGGCTCGCAGTGCCGCCACCTGCCAAGAGATCGTCGCGAAGGCATTCGCGACGAAGAGGTTGCCGCAATTCCGGAAGAAGACGGCGTGGAAGCCGGTGTCGCAGCGTGCATAGGCGATGCCGTCCTGCTCGCGATGCGCCTTGTCCATGCTCGCCATTGCCTCTCTCAGCTCGGCGAGGGTCTTGTCCGCATCTCCGTCGAAGCAAAGATTGATTGCTTCTGTTTCAAGCATCAGGCGGAAGCTGGCGAGCTGCTTCACATCCTCCAGCGACGGATCGAACACGAAGGCGCCGCGGTTGGGCACGATCGTGACGAGGCCGAGCGCCGCCAGCCGCGCCAGCGCAGCACGCAGCGGCGTGCGGCTGACGCCGAGCGCCAGCCCTGTCTCGTCTTCCGGGAGCGCATGGCCGAAGGGCAGCTCGGCATTCACGATGGCGTCTCGCAGGCGCTGTTCGACCATTTCCGCGAGCGAGCGCGGATGTTCCAGCGCCTGCAGGCCCGGCGTGCGTTCGCTCGTCTTGGGACGAGGCTTGGTCGGGCGTCGGCCGGGATACATGACTTGGGCTCAGGCGTAGCGGCTCAAGCCGAGCACGCCCTCATAGTCGTGGATCGGCATGAGCCCATCGGCCCATGCCGCCGTTGAGCCGTTCTGCTTGAGGTCCGAGGCGAAGCGCTGCATCAGCCGAGCATAGGCCAGCGTCGCCGACAAGGGGAAGGCCAGCAGCTTGAAGCCGATCGACTGGAAGGCCTCGGCGTCGAGCGGCGGCGTGCGGCCATCGACGGAGTTGAACATCATCGGCGCATCGATGCTGCGCACCGCCCGGCGCATCTCCTCCTCGCTCTGCAGCATCTCGATCAGCACAAGATCGGCACCGGCCTCGGCATAGGCCCGGCCGCGCGCGATCGCCTCGTCCAGCCCGAGGACCAACCGCGCATCGGTGCGACCGATGATCAGCATGTCGGGATCGCGTCGCGTCTTCACCGCGTGGCGGATCTTCTCGGCATGCTCTTCCGCCGAAACCAGCGAGAGCCCGCTCATCGCGCCGCATTTCTTCGGCGTCACCTGATCCTCGAGATGCAGGGCGGCGACGCCGGCCGCCTCGTATTCCGCGATGGTGCGGGCGACGTTGTTGAGATTTCCGTAGCCGGTATCGGCATCCGCGATCAGCGGCACGGAGATGCTGGCGGCGATCGCGCGGGCGCGGCTCGCCATCTCGGTCAGCGTCAGCAGGCCGAGATCGGGCGCGCCGAGCATCGCTGCGGAGAGCCCGTTGCCCGTCATGTAGACGGCCTCGAACCCGGCCTGTTCGAGGATTCGCGCGCCGAGTGCGTCATGGCAGCCCGGCGCCACGACAAGACCGGGGGCACTCAATCTTGTTCTCAGCGTCCGAGGCATTATTGTGTCCCGTGTCCTGTATACAATTGTTGCGTCGATATGAACCGCATGCTAGGAGCGCTGTCAACAACAGCGCTTTCTGGCGCGATGACGGGGAAACGCAGATGCTGGCGCAAGCGCAGCCGATTGCCGCTACGGCCCTGCCGGCGGAGCTGACCGAGGGGCTGGAGGCGCTGCTCGGACGCCGTTTCGTGACCTCGGCGGCCGACCGTGAACATCATGGCCGCGGTGAATCCTATCATGCCGGCTTGGCTCCCGATGCCGTCTGCTATGCCGAAAGCACCGAGGAGGTCGCGGCGATCGTCCGGCTCTGCGCTGCCCATCGCACGCCGATCGTACCGTTTGGGGCCGGCACTTCGCTCGAAGGTCATGTGACGGCTGTAAGGGGCGGTGTCTGTGTCGATCTCAGCCGCATGAACGCGATCCTCTCCGTCCGTCCCGAGGATCTCGACGCCACGGTGCAGGCAGGGGTAACGCGCCAGCAGCTGAACAGCGATTTGCGCGATCTTGGCCTCTTCTTCCCGATTGATCCCGGCGGAGAGAGCACGATCGGCGGTATGGCGGCGACGCGCGCCTCCGGCACCAACGCTGTCCGCTACGGCACGATGCGCGAGAATGTCGTCTCTCTGACTCTGGTGACCGCGGAAGGCGAGATCGTCCGGACGACGCGTCGTGCCCGCAAATCCTCGGCCGGCTATGACCTGACGCGCTTGCTCGTCGGCTCGGAGGGAACGCTCGCGATCATCACCGAGGTGACGGTGAGACTCTACGGAATTCCTGAAGCGATCAGCGCGGCGGTCTGCTCCTTCCCTTCCGTCTCGCAAGCGGTCGATCTTGTCGTCGCCGTCATCCAGAGCGGCATTCCGGTCGCCCGCGTCGAACTGCTCGACGAAACGACCGTCCGCGCCGTCAACAATTTCAGCAAGCTCGGATTGAACGAGGCGCCGACACTGTTCTTCGAGTTCCACGGCTCGCCCGCCGCGGTCCGGGAGCAGGCGGAAACGGTCGAAGCGCTGGCGGCCGATTTCGAGGTGCTGGGCTTCGTCGCGGCAGCCGATGCCGACAGCCGCGCCCGCCTGTGGAAAGCCCGGCACGACACGCATTATGCGGTCCAGTCTCTGCGCCCCAATGCGAAGATCTGGAGCACAGATGTTTGCGTGCCGATCTCGGCGCTCGCCCCCTGCATCGCGGAGACGCAGGCGGACATCGCCGGCGCCTCCTTCCCGATCAGCATGGTCGGCCATGTCGGCGATGGCAATTTCCACCTCGGTCTGGTGATCGATCCATCCGACCCGCGCGAGTTGGAGGAGGCGGCGGCGATCAACGACCGGTTGGTGCGCCGCGCTCTGGCGCTGGACGGCACCTGCACCGGCGAGCACGGCGTCGGCACCGGCAAGATCAAGTTCATGCGATTGGAGCACGGCCCGGCCGTCGAGATGATGCGCAAGGTCAAGCAGGCGCTCGACCCGCTGAACATCCTCAACCCGGGCAAGGTCCTGCCCGAAGACTGAGCCTTTCCCAGAACAACGAGCCCGGCCTCGAAGCCGGCCGATCATCAGAAGCGGAGGAAACCATGCACAGCTTCACCACCCGCCGGGGCTTCCTGGCCGGCGCGACCGCGACCGCCATTTGCGCCCCCACCATTCTCCGCGCCGCCGCGCCGATCTCGCTGCGCGTGTCGTCGTCGGCGCCGGCTGACAAGTTCGGCGCGCATTACCTTTGGTACAAGCCGTTCTCCGAGCAGATCGCCAAGCTCGCCGGCGACCGCATCAAGCTCGAATATTTCCCCAACGGCCAGCTCGGCAAGGAGGCCGACGTCGTCAACCAGGTGAAGGTCGGCTCCGTCGACATGATGCTGACCGGTGCGTCGATCTGGGCCACGATCGTACCCGAATTCGGCATGCTCGACCTCGGCTTCCTCTTCAACAGCTACGACCATTGCTCGAAGGCGCTCGATGCCGGTGTCGGCCAAGCCTACGACAAGATGCTCGCCGACCGCACCGGCGTGAACATCCTCGGTTGGGGCTTCCAGGTCGGCGCCCGCAGCATCTACACGAAGAAGCCGATCGCCAGCCTCGCCGAACTCAAGGGCGTCAAGCTGCGCGTGCTGCCGACGAAGGCCTTCATCGATACCTTCAACATCATCGGCGCGACGCCGACGCCGATCCCGATCAACGAGCTCTACACCGCCGTGCAGACCGGCGTCGTCGACGGCTTCGAGCATGATCCGGGCACGACAATCGCCTACAAGCTCTATGAGGTCACCAATCGCGGTTTCCTCACCCGCCACATCTACACGCCGATGCTGGCCTATATCGGCAAGCGCGGGCTTGCCAAGATTCCGGCCGATCTGATGCCTGCCTTCCGCGAGGCCGCGGCCGAGGCGACGCGCATCTCCCGGGCCGAGGTCAAGGATGTCGAGGTGGAGGCCATCGCCGATCTGAAAGGTAGGGGCACGGTCTATACAGAAGTGCCCCCGGCAGAGATCGCCGAGCTCAAGCGGCGCATGGCCGACGAGCTCTACAAGCCCTATCTCGCGCAATATCCGGCGACCGCGCCCCTCTTCGAGAAGATCCAGGCTTCGGCCTGACGACTTCTTTCCGAGAACGAAGATTGCCGGCCACCGCGCCGGCCCTCAGGAGGATCAGCGCATGGACGCCGTCGCCACCGCCGGCAGCGCGCTCGAATCGCGCCCGGCCCAGGACCGCTTCGCCGCGCGCGTCCTGTTCGTCATCGAACATCTCGGCGGCGCGATCCTCGCGATCGACGTCGCGGTCGTCTTCCTCTCGGTCGTCTTCCGCTACTTCCTGCACGCGCCTTTTGATTGGGCCGAGGAGGTCGCCGCCGGATTGATGACGACGATGGTCTTCATCGGCGCTGCGAGCGTGCTTGCCCGCTCGCAGCATATCGGCATCGAAGTGCTCGTCCTCATGCTGCCGCCCCGTGGCCGCGCGATCGCCGCCGCCGCCGCCGCCTGGATCACGCTGCTGGTTTCGGCCATGCTCCTGGTGTCGAGCGTCCAGCTCTTCGAGGATACCGCCAGCCAACTCACGCCGACCGGCCTGCCGCAATGGATCTTCCTGCTGCCGGTCCTGTTCGGCGGGCTCGTGATGGCGGCCTTCGCTCTGGCCAATGTGCTGAAGATGCCGGCCGGGCCGCGCTGGACGGCTCTCGTCCCGCTGCTCGCGCTCTGTGTCCTGATCGCCGGCTGGAACACGCTGCTACCTCAGTTCTCGCTGGCGCCGATCCATCTTCTAGCCATAGCCTCGGTCGGCGGTCTGCTGATCGGGGTGCCGATCGCCTTCGCGCTCGCTTTCGGCGCCATGGCTTATTTCCTGGCCGATCCTTCGCTGCCCATGCTCATCTGGGCGCAGCAAGTCGCTTCTGGCGCCAACCATTTCGTGCTGCTCGCCATTCCCTTCTTCGTGCTGGCCGGACTGACGATGGAGAGCAACGGCATGTCCGCGCGCCTCATCGAGCTGCTGCTGCGGATGATGGGGCGGCTGAAGGGTGGCATGAACCTCATCGTCATCATCGCGACCGCCCTGTTCTCGGGCGTGTCCGGTTCCAAGCTCGCCGACATCGCGGCGGTCGGCGGCGTCATCATGCCGGCGGTCCGCAAGACCGGGCAGGACGAGAACGAGACCGCCGGCCTGCTCGCCTGCACGGCGGTGATGGCCGAGACCATTCCCCCTTGCGTCAACCTGATCATCTTCGCTTTCGTCTCGAACATCTCGATCGGCGGGCTGTTCATGGCGGGTCTCGTTCCGGCCGGGCTGATGGCCGCAGCGCTCGCCGTCGTCGCGGTGATCTACGGCACCCGCGTCGATGTCGAGAAGGTCTTCGTCGGCGGCACCAAGCGGCCGATGCTGCCGCTGATCCTCGGCGCCGGCGTGACCCTTGCGATGATCCTGATGATCGGCCGCGGCGTCACCGCCGGCATCGCAACTTCGACCGAGATTTCCGCATTCGCCGTGGTCTATGCCTTCCTGGTCGGCGGGCTCGCCTTTCGCGAGTTGAGCTGGCGGCTGATTGTCCAGCTTTTCGTGCGCTCGGCGGCTATGACCGGCAGCATCCTCTTCATCGTTGCGGCGGCCTCGAGCCTGTCCTATGCCATCACCATCGAACGGATTCCGGACCAGATCTCGACCTTGATGATCGGCATCGGCCATGCGGTGGGTCCGATCGGCTTCATCCTCGTCAGCGTCGTGGTGATGGCCTTCTTCGGCATGATCCTTGAAGGCGCACCGGCGCTCATCCTGTTCGGCCCGCTGCTGACGCCGATCGCGATCAAGCTCGGGATCAATCCCCTGCAGTTCGGTACGATCATGGTGGTCGCGATGGGGCTCGGCTTCTTCTCGCCGCCCATTGGCGTCGGCCTCTTCGCAACGGCGGCGATGACGGGGACCAAGGTCGAGAACGTGACGCGGCCGATGATGAAATACATCGTCATCCTGATCGTGGCGCTGCTCGCGCTGGTGATCTTCCCCGTTTTCTCGCTCTGGCTGCCGCGCTATTTAGGGATGACAGGCTAATAGTAGTGGGCGTGGATTCGAGCGAGCACCATCCGCGGCCTGAAGCGTCCCTGTCGGTCTGCAGAGCGCCAGGAGCGGAAGCTGGTACCCTGCCCACAAGCTGACATTCGAGTTTGCACGCACCTAGCATCCAATATTGCGAGCCTGAAGACGTCGCGGCTGCCGTGGCTTTTCTCATAAGCCCAACTGGCAAGCACATTACCGGGGCCACCCGTAACATAGATGGCGGCCTCAACACCGGAGCAGGCTGCGCCAATCGCCTTGATCGGGAGCGGCAAGGCCACTTCTCCCGATGATTGCTATGCCGTATCCAAGATGAGCGGGGCCGATAAACTCACCCGTCGTCATGCAGACCAAATCGACGATGCACTGACGGCAATAGCGCCAGTTGCCGACGTTGACGCTCGCATGGTCGGTTGGGGATTTTCGCGATGTGAACGAATACCCGACGGGCGTGATCTCCAAAGCTAAATGATCGTACCGCCGCGGAATTCCTGATTTCCGCGCCGAGAACGGATTGATCTTCCGGCGCTATCCTTGCCGCAAAATGCCTTCGCAGAAGCCGGCATTTCGTGACGGGCTGACTGGCTGCGCTCGATCCTTCGCCGACCTTTCGAATTGCAGCGAAACTGTCGTTTTATGTTGCTTTCCTGATTGGGCTGTTGAGGCCGATCGCCGAGACGCTGATCCGGCGCGCGATCGGATGGATCGTCCAGTGATTGCCTAAGGTGACCGAAAGAACATGGTTAATCATTTCTTTAGGCGAATGTTCTTTACTTTCCGCGGGGTTAGGGGCGAGCGATGTTTCATCGGTTTGGAAGTGCAGTGGTTTATCT
The DNA here is from genome assembly GCA_033792295.1 of Allobosea sp. Lineage (GTDB taxonomy): Bacteria > Pseudomonadota > Alphaproteobacteria > Rhizobiales > Beijerinckiaceae > Allobosea. The sequence continues at coordinate 5,315 of JARYGW010000040.1, read as the reverse complement.
CGGTTTCGCGATGCTGCCGGGCTCCGTGCTGGCGCAAGGTTTCGACGCTGGAATGGTTGAAGAGCTAGGCAAAAAGCACGATGAGACGATCAGCATAACGCCATCCATCGGCTATCTGCGAAGCGTCTCGACCGAGAACGTCTATGACCCTGTGAGCCGGTCCAAGATCAGCCAGCTCGATTGGAAGGCACAGGCCCTGACGCTCGGCGCTCGCGCAGCCATGCGCCCCTTGGATAACGTAACGTTGCGCGGCAGTCTTTGGGCAGCGGTGGCTTCCGACGCCGATATGCGCGACCGTGACTGGATGTTCGGCTATCAGGGCAGCGACACTTGGACCCACCAATCGCTGCATCCCGACACACGGGTTCCGAAGGCCTGGCAGGCGGATGTCAGCGCCGCCTATCGGTTTTTCGAAAGCGGCGACGTCGCTGTATCCGCGCTCGCGGGCTATCGACACTACGACATAAAATACCGGGCCTATGGCGGCAGCTACATATACTCGGTGAATGGCTTTCGCGATGCCGCCGGGGTTTTCAACCCCGGCCAACTCGGCATATCCTACCGGCAACAGTGGGACACGCCGTACCTTGGCCTGGGAACCTACTATCAGGGGAAAAACCTTTCGCTTGCTGCCGAGGTCTATGGCGGCCCCGTCAGCTTCGGGCGCGATAGGGATTATCATGCGTTGCGCTACACGCTCTTCACGGAGAAATTCACTCCTTCCGGTATGATCGGTGCAAATATCGCAGTCGAATACCCGATCACGGCCGCTTTATCGCTCGTGGCGCGCGCCGATTACACCAAGTACATGGAAGCCAAGGGAGGCACCCGGATTTACGACGGCGCGGCGGGCCAGTTCGCTCGCATTCCGAAGCCTGGAGCCGGGGCGGATGCCGAAACTCTGAACGTATCCCTCGGAGTGAGGGGAAAGATTTAAATCGAAGAGACCGGTCACGTCCGCGTTCCGAAACGAAAAGGGGCGGCTGGGGCTAGCCGCCACGACGTTCCGTCCAGGCTTGGACCTGCTCGGGCGTCCGGATAGAAGGCGGTGATCAGGCGGTATGGCGATGGCCGGTCGCGGTGACGGCAGAAAGCATGGCGACCCGCTCGACCATGGCGACGACGAGGGGCCGAAATCCCTCAGGCGACGTCAATCTGCTTGACCAGCCTTACGCCGGCGCTGTGAACTACCTGTATGGGGGATTCCATCCCTGCTGCTTTCAGCTTCGAACGCAGGCGCGCCAGCAATGCGTCGAAACGCCGGCTTTCGGGATCGATCCGGGCGTGGCCAAACAGGCCCATGATCAATTCTCGCGACACCGTTTCGTCCAGCCGTGCTGCCAGATGCTCGATCAGGATCATCTCCCGCACCGAAAGTTTCACCGATCTCGTGTCTGGCGAACGCAGCATTTGCGTTTGCCGATTGAGCCGCCAGGCTGTGCCATCGGGTGCCTTGACGGCACTGGTCGATCGAGCGTTTTCGACTTCGACCGGCCCGCGGCGCATGCGTCGGCCGAGATTGAGAATCGCCAAAGCGAGCTCCTCGGTATCAACCGGCTTGGTGAGATAGAGATCGGCTCCTTCGGCATAGCCCCGCACGCGATCGTCACGACCGGTACGTGCCGTCAGCAGAATGATTCCCATCTCCCGCTGTACCGCCAGGTCCCTGGCCAGCTCGAAGCCGCTCACATCCGGCAGGTTGACGTCCAGGACCGCGATGTCATAGCGCTCATTTCGCAGCGCCTTGTAGAATGCGATGCCGGATGGCGCCTCCGTTACGCGCAGGTTTCGCAGTCGTAGGTAGTCGGCGAGGCTCTGACGGAGATCATGATCATCCTCCACGAGAATGATTTTGAAATCTTGCGAGATCTCCTGCGTAGCACCTTTCGGGCCGGTCGCTTCCGCTATCATATCGTACATCCACTCCATCGCGACGAGATTCGGTTGACGCTCCCACCCCGATCTGCGGCCAGCGCAGCAGCGGCGAAGGGTTTCGGCCTCGAAGCTGCCGCGGCGCTCCAGGCGCAGCGCAGCCAGCTCCGGCTTTGCTTCGCCATGCTGACGGCACTATTCGTCTTCGGCATCATGCATCTTGCGTCGGCGGCGGAAGCTCGCCCCGCATCCGAGTCCCTACCCACGCTGAACGGCACGATTGCCGTCCTGTCCGATCCCGCCTCGACATTGTCGCTGGCGGAGATACTCGATTCGGCCAAGCAGGCCGAGTTTCGAACGATCCGGGGGACGAGTGTCAACTTCGGCTTCATCCGGACCCCCGTCTGGATCCGACTGGAATTGCCGGGCCGGGTGTCCAGGCAGGCGATCCTCTCGCTCTCGCCGAACTTTCTCGACTATGTCGATATCTACACGGCTGCGCCGGACGCGCCCTTTTCGGCAGAGCGCTTCACCCGGCACGAGATGGGGGACCGCCGACCGCTACCGCGGGACGGAATTTCGGCGCTCGACTACGCCGTCCGTCTCGATTTCACCGAGGGCGCGACGACGCGCGTCTTCATTCGCATCCTGAACAACAATACGGCGACCTATCTGCATCTGCAGCTGGGTTCGGACGAAGATCATACCTCTCGGGCCGTCGTGAGTGCGAGCCTCTATGGCGCCTGGCTCGGCGGCATGGGCGTGCTGCTGGTGACACAACTTGTCTTCTTCTATTTCGACAGGAAGGCGCGATATCCGCTTCTCGCGGCAAGCACGCTCGGCATCATACTGATTTATATGGGAAACCTTGGCTATAGCCGGCTTTATCTCTTTCCCGACAACGGTGCCGCCAACGACGCCTTTCTCGGTTTCAACGCTTGGGCCGGCCTGACGGCCAGCGCGATCGCCTACATGCACATCCTCGATCTGCGCCATCGCGCGCCGCTGGTACATCGCCTCTATCAGGCCGCTGCCGTGGCCGGGCTTGTGGGTGTGGGCTTCGCCTTTGCCGGCGAGAACATGATCTTCGGGCCGATCGGCTCGGTGCTGACGATTGTCATGGCCTGCGTGAACATGGTGCAGGGCCTACGGCAATGGAGCGAGGAAGGGGCGGCGAGCCGTCTAAGGGGCGCGGCATTCGCGGCGCTTTGTCTCGGAGCCTTCCTGACGATGGCGCAACGTCTCGGAATTGCCTGGCTGCCGCATTGGACTGTCCACAGCTACGGGATCGCCGGCCTCTTTCTCACGGTCCTGCTGACGGGGGCTCTGGCGGTAAGGCTGCGGGATGCGGAAGCGCTGACCCGGCAAATGAAGGATGAGGCGCTGCGGCATGCGCAGCTCGCGGAGCATATCGCCGCCGGCCTCGTCGAGGAGAGGACGCGTGAGCTGGTCGATGCCAGGCGCATCGCCGAGGAAGCTTTGCGTCTCGAAAAGCAGTCCCAGCTCCAGCAGGTCCGCTTTCTCGAAGTGGTGTCGCATCAGTACCGGACGCCGCTCGCGGCCATCCGCTCGAGTATCGACAGCATCGGGCTTGCCTTGCAGCCCGACGACGGAGCCAACCAGGGCCGGATCGAGCGCATCCGCAGAGCGATCGCGCGGCTCGTCGAAATGCTGGAGATCAATCTAGCTCGCAGCCGGGTACAGGGACCGTCCTTTCGCCCCCGCATCGCCCACACCAATGCCGGAGCCCTCGTCGCTGCCGCCCATCAGCGTGCCTGTGATCTTCTCAACGGTCCGACGATCAAACTGTCCCTCGAACCTCGGGCTGCGCAGGCGACGATCGCGGCGGACGAGGGCATGATGGAACTCGTCATCATCAATCTGCTCGAAAATGCCGTTAAGTTCACCGCGCTGAAAGGCAGCGAGCCGATCAAGCTCGCGTTGGGCATGGCAAGGGACGAGGTCATCATCACCGTAGCGGACAGGGGCTGCGGCATTCCGGCCTCCGAGCTCCCCGGGGTCTTCACGCTCGGGGTGCGCGGGCGGCATTCGGAGGCTGTCGAGGGATCTGGCCTCGGCCTCTTTCTCGTAAAGAAGATCGTCGCAGCCCACAACGGCCGGGTTTCGATCGAAAGCAGCGAAGCCGTGGGCACGACGGTGCGGGTCATCTTGCCGACAGAGCTTTCAGAACCTTGACTGGACCTTGGTCAGAGGCAGCTCGGGACTGCGGTGTTCAGAATCGTTTCACCACACGCGGCCCACCCCATAGCCGCTCGAATTAACACATTTTTTGCTGTCTTTCGAAGAATCGACGCCCGGACAAGGCAAGTCGTTACATCGCGTTACATCCGGGGAAAAACGTTACAATTTCGGATATTGATTGCGGTCGACGCCCGTACCAACGTCAACTCTACAGAAACATGCTTGGAGTTGGTACAGTAGCGCCGTCCAAAGGACTGCGCCAATTCGGAAATGAGACGGAGCCTCGTGCAACGATATGCGCGCTGCGCTTCTTTTTTGCTTTGTTGTTTTGGGCAGATCGGCTTCTTGCCACCGGAGGGGCGCAGGTATCAGCCTCGTTAAGTCGAATATTTTTAAATAAACAATTTGTGATTGTTTGACATCTATCTGTTTTATTCTGACAGACCGGAGATTTTAAATACTAAATAAATAAATTCTTTGGCAAATTAATCTCACTGACAGCATCTTATTATGTCAAAAATAGCACAATAGAATGGTATCTGCGACCAGAGCACAGCCGCAAGAATGCGGATTCTCTCGAATAACGCCTTTAGCCCGCCGCGATCATCCGGAGACTCGATCGATGAACAATAATGACATCCGTGACAACGCTTCTGTCCAGCAGCCGTCGTGCTCCGACGTGACGCTCAGCGAGCAGGAACTCGAAGCGTTGAACGGCGCAGGTATCGGCAATGCATTCAAGGGTGCCGTGTCGGGCGGCCTCGGCCTTGCGGGCGTCGGTGCCATGTGCGGCCCGGTCGGAGCCGGGGTGCTGGGCGCTGTTGGCGTGATCGGCGGGGCGATCATGGGGGCATTCGCGCCGGATTCCGACGGTCCGGTCAGCGGTCAATAGTCGTGATTTAGGTCACCTCGTTCGACCCTTCATTCCGAGACAACGCGACATGACGGCGGCTCTCTACCGCAAGGAAGCTCTCGACAATCTCGCGGGCCCTGACAGGCTCGACGAGATGGTGCGCGTCACCTCTCCACATGGCTGGGCGGCGCTGGGCACGGCGCTGATGATCGTAACCGGTTGTCTCGGCTGGTCGATCTTCGGCAGCTATCGCACCACCGTCACCGGCCAGGGCCTGCTCGTCCCGGCCGGAGGCGCCTTCGTGAGTGTCTATGCACCCAAGGGCGGGTGGCTCGACAGCTATCGACAGCGTGGTGACAAGGTGAAGAAGGGCGATCTGATCGCCCGT
>JARYGW010000409.1:0-4273 GCA_033792295.1 Allobosea sp. | reverse complement strand
CTTCGACAAGACCGGCACGCTCACTCAAGGGCGGCCGCGCGTCACCGACATCGTCCCCCTCGGCCATGAGGAGCGCGACGTGCTGGCCTTCGCGGCCGCGGTCGAATCGGGTTCGGCCCACCCGTTGGCGGAAGCCGTGATCGAGCGCGCCCGCACCGATGCGGTCGCTTTTGCCCCGGCTGCGGAAGCGGCAGCGCTCGCCGGCCAGGGCGTCACCGGAAAGGTCGAGGGCCGTTCGGTCTTCGTGGGCGCACCGCGCCACGCCACAAAGCGCACACCGTTCGACGGCAAGGCCAGCGCCGCGGTCGAGGCACTGGAATCGGCCGGCAAGACCGTCGCCGCCGTCATCGTCGACGGTACGCTGGCGGGGCTGATCGCGCTGCGCGACGAGCCGCGAGAGGACGCCGTCGTCGCGATCGCCGAGCTCAAGGCAATGGGCATCCGTTCCACCATGCTGACCGGCGACAACGCCCGCACCGCCGCGGCCATCGCTGGTGGCCTCGGCATGGAGCACAGGGCCGAATTGATGCCGGACGGCAAGGTCGCGGCTCTGAAGGAACTCGGCGCCGGCACGCCAGTGATGATGGTGGGCGACGGCATCAACGACGCCCCCGCACTGGCCGCCGCCAGTATCGGCATCGCCATGGGCTCGGGAACCGATGTCGCATTGGAAACGGCCGATGGCGCCGTGCTGAAAAGCCGGGTGCGCGACGTGCCCGCGATGATCCGGCTGGCTCGCGCCGCGATGGGCAACATTCGCGCGAACATCGCCATCGCGCTCGGCCTCAAGGCCGTGTTCCTGGTGACGAGCGTACTCGGCTACACGGGGCTGTGGGTCGCCATCCTCGCCGATACCGGCGCGACGGTGCTGGTCACGGCGAACGCCCTGCGGCTGTTGAGCTTCGATGCCGGCAAGGCCGACTGAGGAACGACGCAAGCGGCATGGTGAGGCGGCGAGAGCGCTCCGGAGCAGCGGCGCGCTGCCCGGCGCTCGTCAAACCTTGATGTCGGCGACGGCGCCGGTGCGATGGTCGCTCTTCTTCAGATCGGCCTGGCGCAGGATCTCGTCGCGAATTTTCGCGAGCACATCGCCCTTGGCTTTGGCGTCGAGCTTGTTGAACTCCTCTTCCGTCATGCCCAGTTTCGACAAAACGGCCTGCTGAACCCGCTCCTCCGGGCTCATCTGCGCGAATTTGAGGAAATCGGCCTCGACGGATGAGGAGGATGAGGATGAAGCCTCAGAACTGGCCCCTTCCGTCGACTTGGTGGGGTTGTTCGTAGCACTCGTCGTGAATGGAGAGGTGAAGGTCGGTGTGGTGGATCGGCTGGAGACGGCGATCGACATGGCATGCTCCCAGGGCTGATCTCCACACCCAGCAATCTTCGCGCCGCCATACCCGGTCAAAAATCAATTTAATTCCATATGGTTAGATCAGCCGCCTGCTTTTCATCAAGGGCGATCGGCATAAACTGCCGGGCAAAAATAGCCACCCAAGCATCGCAGACGCTTCTCCAAAGGAAGCCGCCTATCGGAATCGCGCAAATATCAAGACGCCGACCGGCTTGTGATTACGGCCGGATCATGGCTCGCGATCCATTTTGCAGCGCAAACTTCCGACTGGTGTCCGGGCGCATCAGTTAGCACCTGCAATATGCCCATTTTATAGACCGGCTTACCATCGCCCCGTCTGGGACGCCGGGCAAAGACCGCGAATTAGGCAAAATATCGGTTGCATTTGAAACAAGAACCGCGCTGGGCGCAGGGCGACCGCACAAAAGTAACTAGTGAATGAATGGTTCATGCCAAAAACGCATATCGGAGCTGAGCTGAAGCCTCTGTATGAGGCAGGTCGCCCAGCTTATATGCAGCGCACAACGAGATTGTCGCTGTGGGCACCGCCCCCGCTCCGGAAGATACACAAGGAAGACCACCATGTTCGTCACCATGATCGCTGCTAAAATCCGCGCCTACCTCCGCTATCGCGAGACCGTTCGTGAGCTCTCCCGTCTGACCGACCGCGAGCTCGACGATCTCGGCCTGTCGCGCTCGGAGATCAACTTCGTCGCTCGCTCGCACGCTGCGGCCTGAAACCACTGAATGAGAACCGTCGCGCATCGGGCGCGGCGCGTTCCAGGTAGTTTCTCCTGAAGCTCGCGATTCCCCTCCCCGCGAGCTTCGGTCGAAGAGCGAATGCCCGCCTCACGGCGGGCATTTTGCATTTCGGGGCTGCTTTCGCTTGACCTGGAAGCCGGCTGCGGACACATCCCGGCCATGACAGCCCAAAACAAGAAACCCGTTCATATCATCGGCGGCGGCCTCGCCGGGTCGGAAGCCGCCTGGCAGATCGCCCAGGCCGGCGTACCCGTCGTCATTCACGAGATGCGGCCTGTCCGCGGCACCGACGCCCACAAGACCGAGGGGCTGGCCGAGCTGGTCTGCTCCAACTCCTTCCGCTCGGATGATGCCGAGAGCAATGCCGTCGGGCAGTTGCACTGGGAGATGCGCCGCCTCGGCTCGCTGATCATGGCCAAGGGCGACGCCCATCAGGTCCCGGCCGGCGGCGCGCTCGCCGTCGACCGCGACGGCTTTTCGCAGGCCGTGACGGCAGCGCTCGAAGCCCATCCGCGCGTGACGATCGAGCGTGGCGAGATCGCCGGCCTGCCGCCGGCCGAATGGGACAAGGTCATCATCGCCACCGGCCCGCTCACCTCATCGGGGCTGGCGCAGGGCCTCCTGTCCCTGACCGGCGAGACGTCGCTCGCCTTCTTCGACGCCATCGCGCCGATCGTCCATTTCGACTCGATCGACATGGACACCGCCTGGTTCCAGTCGCGCTACGATAAGGCGGGCCCCGGCGGTACCGGAGCCGACTACATCAACTGTCCGCTCGACCGCGACCAGTACGAGGCCTTCATCGACGCGCTGCTCGCCGCCGAGAAGACCGAGTTCAAGGAATGGGAAGGCACGCCCTATTTCGATGGCTGCCTGCCGATCGAGGTCATGGCCGAGCGCGGTCGCGAGACGCTGCGCTGGGGGCCGATGAAGCCCGTCGGCCTGACCAACAAGCACAACCCCACCGTGAAGGCCTATGCGGTGGTCCAACTCCGGCAGGACAACGCGCTCGGCACGCTGTTCAACATGACCGGCTTCCAGACCAAGCTGAAATACGGCGAGCAGTCCCGCATCTTCCGGTTGATCCCCGGCCTACAGAACGCCGAATTCGCCCGTCTCGGCGGCATTCACCGCAACACTTATCTCAACTCGCCGAAACTGCTCGACGAGACGCTGCGGCTCAAGGCCGATCCGCGCCTGCGCTTCGCCGGGCAGATCACCGGCTGCGAAGGCTATGTCGAGAGCGCCGCGATCGGCCTGCTCACCGGGCGACTGGCGGCAGCCGAACGGCTCGGCCACGACCTGCCATTGCCGCCGCCGACGACGGCGCTCGGCGCGCTCGTCAACCACATCACCGGCGGGCATATCGTCACCATCGACGAGGGTCCGCGCTCCTTCCAGCCGATGAACATCAATTTCGGCCTGTTCCCGCCGATCGAGGGCGTCGCTACGACCGGCCCCGACGGCAAGCGCCTGAAGGGCCCGGCCAAGAGCCAGGCCCGGAAGCAGGCGCTGACGGCGCGGGCGAAACGGGTCATGGAGGAATGGGCCGGCGGCGCGGAGGAGTGATGCTTCAGCCGTCGATCTCAGGCCGACGGCGACCCTCGAAGCCCCTGCGTCGAAAGAGGCTATCGCATCGGGCCGAAAAGTGGATTCCACATCGCGTCCGACAGGACGCGCGATGATCTAGGCCCGAGCGCGGCGGAGCTTTTCAGCTTTTCCGCGCCGCTTTCCAGAGAATCCACTGCCGGCGCCAGGCCGGCAGGGTGATGATAGAGCGATAGGGATCGTAGCCCTTGCGCTCCATCTGCTTCAGATAGGGCTCGACGAGCGCCACCGGCAGAAAGGCCGGCTTCATCGCGGGCGGAATCGTGTCGCTCAGGCTGGCAAGTCGCTTGAGATGATTGCGCGCGATCTCGCGCAGCTCCTTCAGCGTATAGAGCACGCCTGGCCCGCCGCGCCCGCGCACGATGTCGTCGCGGGTGACACCGTTGCGCCCCAGGATGTCGGCCGGCAGGTAGACCTGCCCCTCCGCCGCATGCCAGGGGAAGGCGCGCATCAGGCCGGTCAGCGCATAGGCGACGCCGGCATGGCCGCAGGCCGTGGCTCCACCGGGATCGCGCCCCCCCGCCAACACGATGCAGGCGAGCCGGATCAACG
>JARYGW010000408.1:0-4274 GCA_033792295.1 Allobosea sp. | reverse complement strand
CCCCGCCCAGCGCGGCTGCTTCGCCCGCATTACGCAGATCGAACAGTCCGACCCGGCAGATGAGGACATAGGCCAAAACCAGATTGGCGCCTCCCCACAAAACATTGACAGTCGAAGAGGAAAGGCCCTCGCCGGACGGCTTGGCGAAGGGGCTCTGGAAGGGGCGGCCCATCATTCCACTCACGAGGTGCGGGATCGCATTGGCCAGGAAAAGGCCGCCGCCGAAATAAGCGAGAAGATAAAACCACGGCATGTCAGGCTTCCTTGCTGCCCAGAAGATCGATTATCTCTTGAACCGTCCCGGTCTCCCCGAGACGGGGAAAGACGCTTTCGATGCTGTATTGGTGCGCGCGTGGACGGATGTCGGACATGGCATCTATCGCCAGGGTGACGTTGTAGCCTTGCTCGAAGGCCTGGCGCGCGGTCGATTCCACACCGGTCCCGGTCGCGATCCCGGCAACGATGACTTGCGTGATCGCCATCGCCTTCAGGCGTGCGTCGAGGTCGGTGCTGGCGAAGGCGCCCCAAGTGCGCTTTGTAACGGTGATGTCCTCGGGCTGTTGGGCAAGCTCGGGAACGAAGTCGGTGAAACCCTCAGGAAACGGACCGCTGAAGCGTGCAGGTTCTTGCGTCCGCCCCGGTGCACTACCGGCAACATTGATCAGCACAACCGGGAGGTCGCGCTGGCGGAAGGCATCAGCCAATGCGCGCGAGCGGCCCAGCACCTGCGCCATCGAAGGCACGTCTTCAGTCAGTCGCTCAGCGGCGGAACTGACGATCCCGGCCTGGAGATCGACGACCAGAAGCGCAGTCCGCGCATCGATCATGGTCACCGGCATGCGCATCTTCCTCCATGAATGGCGGGAATAGGGAAACTCAGTCCTCGGTGAGGCGCGACAGCAGGCCGACGGCGTGGCTGACGACATCCAGTTCCTCTTTCGAGAGCCGGGTCTGAAGGGCGCGGGTCAGCCAATCCTGCCGCACCGCCCGCCCGCGCTGGATCAAGTCCCGGCAGGAATCGGTGAGGGAAAGCAGGATCCGCCGCCCATCAGTAGGGTCCTGTTCGCCACGGACCATGCCGACTGACTCCAGAGCGGCGACAACGGCCGACATGGATTGTGGCCGCATTCCTTGCGCGCGGGCCAGATTCGATGCGGTGGCAGCCCCTTCCTTTTCCAAGCGAAGAAGCACGGAGACCTGCGACGGCGTGAAGTCACCGACATCCGCCTGCGCGCGCAGGCGCCGCTTCAGCTTTCCAACCAAGGCGCGAAGCTCGGTTGCCAAGTTGGCTGCGTCTGCGGCGTGGGACTGCTGGGGCACACTTTCCATGAAACGCACGCTGCCAGACAATCAGAAAACTGAAAAGTAAAACTTATCAGTTTAGATGCATAATTTGGCATGCCTCCCTGTCCGTTGGCCGCGGGCTGAGTGGGATGCCCCAAGCGGCCTTGCAGAAAAGTGTCTGATGCGGTCACAGGAATAGGGCGCCCGCAACGTTCGACGGGATGGCCGGTTCCGCCGTCGGGAAACATTCCCAGCGGCACATCGCATAGGCCTATGTTGGGTCGAGCATTTCCTCCTCGAGCCTCCTGACGTTCTTCCGATGGCCAATTCTGGCTATCGGAGAATGAACATGGAAATGCCTGAAACCAAACTCACATCCCCCAAGCATCAGGTCTGGAACGCTGGGCGGACTGTCGGCGCGAAACGGACGCGCGTCTCGCAGATCTCACGGATGCGGGCGTCGATACCGGCCTGCTCGCGGCGGCGGGATTGACTGCCATTCCAATCGCCAAAATCAGATGAAGCCGCTCTGGTTTCCCGACGCCGGCCATCACCTTATCCAGCGAGCCTCGATGGATGGTCTCATACCGTCCTGATCGTACCGCCATCGATGACGAATTCGGCGCCGTGGATTGCCCCGGCGCGATCCGAGGCCAGATAGGCGATGAGGTCCGCGACTTCGGATGGCTCGGCCCCACGCCCGATCGGAATACCGCCAAGCGCATCAAGGACCGACTGCCTCGCATCCTCGATCGTTCCACCATTCACCTTCTGCAAGCGTTCCAGAAAATGAATCGCCGATTCGGTCATGATCCAGCCGGGGGATACGACATTGACCCGAACCCCCTTCGGCCCCAGTTCCTTGGAAAGCGATTTGCTGTAGGTCCTCAGCGCCGCCTTGGCTGCGGCATAGGCTGTTGTCGACTCCGGCAAAGGCAGGACGGACTGGATGGACGTGACATGCACCACTGCACCCACGCCCTGTTCGATCATCTTGGGGACCAGCAGACGATCAAGGCGAACAGTCGCCAGAAGGTTGAGGTTCAGCTCCGAAAGCCAGTCTTCATCGGTCAGGGCGACGAAGCCGCCTCCCGGCGTGGATGAGCCGCCTATCACATGGGCGAGAATGTCGATGCCGCCAAACCTCTCAAGCGCAGCGTCTGCCAGCGTTTTGCTGCCTTCTGCGGTCGTGAGGTCGGCCTGAACGAACTCGACCCGGTCCAGCGGTTCGGGCGTTGCGCGCGCGGCGGTGATGACGCGGGCGCCTCCGGCCAGGAATCGCTCCACCGAGGCGCGACCCACCCCCTTGGTGCCGCCGCTGACGAGGACGCGCTTTCCAGCGAACTCGGTCGGATCAGCCTTGATTGTCATATCGTGACCTCCAATGCCTTGATCGCATCGCCTTCGAGCTTGAAACGATAGGTGAAGCGAAGAGGACTGCCGGGAAAGTCGCCATGGACGGGACCTTCGACGACGATCCGATCGTCCTCGCGGTAGATGGTCTCCGGGCTGAAGATGGCCTTCACCGCGACGACCTCTTTTTCGAAGAGGGTCCGTATCTGGCCGTGGCCTTCAAAGCGCTTTCCGTTGTCCAGGAAAACCGCGTCGGCTGCGAACGGCTTGAGCATAGCGTCGGTATCAAGCTGTGCGTTGGCCGCGACATAGTCGGCGATGGGTTTGGGCAGTTCGATTGACATTGCTCAGCTCCTTGCGGTGACAAGGAGAATTTAGCGTCGAGTTATCCTTGTGATAATCGGGTCAAATTAGCATGCGACGTTGCGAAAGGCGGGATAATGTCCAAGCATGGCCTGATCGAGTTTGATGCCGTCCTCGCCATAGCGCGCCGGGGGTCCTTTCGCGCGGCGGCTCTCGAACTGGGACTTTCGACCACGGCGTTGAGCAATGCCATTGCCAAGCTGGAAGGGCAGCTTGGCGTCCGATTGTTCAATCGCACGACCCGCAGTGTGTCCCTCACCGAGGCCGGACGGGATTTCGTCGAGCAGGTGGGGCCCGCCGTGAGCACCATCCATGAAGCGATGGGAGCCGCCCGGTCGCAACAGGAGACGCCCTCCGGAACTCTGCGGATCAATGCTTTCGCCACGGGCGCACGGGAGATCCTGGGCCCGCTGCTATTGAAGTTCCTGCGAGAACATCCCAAGGTTCACGTTGATCTCGTCACGGAAGGGCGGGTCGTGGACATCGTCGCCGAAGGGTTCGATCTTGGCTTGCGGACCGCAAACCTTGTGCCGACAGACATGATTGCCGTTCCCGTCGGACCTCCGCGCAGCTTTGCCGTGGTTGCGTCGCCTTCCTACTTCAAGGCCAACGACAAACCCCGCACTCCGCCGGACCTGCTTCGTCATTCGTGCATTCGCATCCGGCTCCCGAACGGAGCGCTTCATCGCTGGCACTTCGAGAAGGACGGCCAACCCGTTCAGATCGATGTCGCCGGTCCTATCACGCTGGATGAGGCGAGCCTGTCCCGCATCGCCGTTCTCGATCATGTCGGCGTCGGCTATTTCATGGAGGCCGATGTCCAGGACGACATCCGGGCAGGCCGTTTGATCCGGGTCTTGGAGGACTGGACACCGCCGCTCGCGCCCTTGTGCCTCTATTATCCCACTAGAAGAAATCCCTCAGCCGCCTTCAAGGCCTTGATCGACATGGCGCGGCAATCAGCCAAATGATCGTTTTGTGGCGGCTGATCCAAGCAGGAATGGCCTTAGGCGGCGTTTGGTGGTCTGACTGGCGGATGATGGCATGCGAATGATGGGTTCCAGCCACATCGGCCGTTCGCGCCGTTGCAGCAGGATGGCCTAAAATTGGTGGCTCACCATACCGCAGGTGGTATGCGATGATCGGAGGGAATATCGGACAAATGGCGGTGTTCTATACCGCTTCACCTCACCGGAAATATCACTCCGGTGAGCTCCTCGGAGACGGTCCACAGGCGCTGTTGGACGGCTTGGTCGTAGGAGTCGTCGCTGGAG
>JARYGW010000407.1:0-4296 GCA_033792295.1 Allobosea sp. | reverse complement strand
TCGGGCAATGCGCCGGAGCTGCGTGTCTATGTCGAGGCGCCGACGCCGGAAGCGGCAGAGGCGCTCCTCGCCGAGAATCTGAGGTTCGCGGCAGCCGAAACTTCTTAGATTCGCTCAAGCAGCATCAACCGGATGAGCCAGCGTCCTAGGGGCTCGCCGCCAACCTTAAAATCCATCGTGCGATGCGAAGGCAAAGCATCCAGCCGCGGCAGCGCAGGCGCCATGCTGCGATTGCCCTCTTGCAGGCTTTGATCGCCCTCAAGCAAAGTCCACTTGCCTGCGTTCAACAGCAGAGTTAGTCGTCCAATCGCCTTAAATATTGAGGAGGTATCGATGACTCTGTCCAGAGGATGCAGGATTTATAACTTAGACATTCGCCCTGCAAAATACGGTATATGTAAGAAACACTCTCACCCCTGCATCTGGCACCAAAGCGTCAGCGACCCGTACTTTACTGCACCTGACGCTGTTAAATTCTATGATTCCGACGCCGTCTCCCGGCGTGAACTTCGCGACTAACCCAATATCTCCGCGCGCGCTGCAAGAACGTCCCTTCCGTTTCCACCTTTGATCGGCGCCTGACGCGCTTTGACCCTGGCCGACTCGTCGGTCCGGGATCGCAGACGGCTGCCTGACCGCGCTCACAAAGGAGCAATCGATGACAGCATTAGCCTACCGCCGGCGCTTGCGTGAGGCGCCCCCTCCCACCATCACGCCGTTGAGCCTCCTGAACGCCGCATTGGAGCGAGGAGCGGATGAGCAGGTGCTCGCTCAGCTGATCGGCTTACATGAGCGATCCCGAGCGGACCAGGCCCATCGCGCTTTCGAAGCGGCACTGGCGGCGGCTAAGGCCGAGTTGCCGGTGATCGCTAAAACCCAAATCGCCAGCATCGGCGCAAAACATTATCGGCACGAAGATCTGGCCGAGATCGCCCGCTCCATCAGCCCGGTCCTCGCCCGCCATGGACTGGCCTATCGCTTCCGCTCACAAACCGAAGGCGAGCTGGTGACGCTGACCTGCGTGATCGCGCACCGTGATGGTCATAGCGAGGAAAGCAGCCTCTCGGCCGGAGCCGATCACAGCGGAGAGAAGAACGCCATCCAGGCAATCGGCTCCGCCCTGACCTATCTACAGCGCATGACGCTGAAGGCTGCACTGGGTCTGGCCGCTGCCGAAGACGATGACGGCAAGGCCGCAGGGACCGGCCAGACCATTACCCGCCAACAGGTCCGAGAGCTTCTGGCGCTGATCGAAGAGGTCGGCGCTGAGGCCGACACCTTGCTGCACTTCTTCAAGATCAAGGCTTTTGCCGAACTGCCAGCGCGCCGCTTCCGGCAGGCGCTGGTGATGCTCAATGCCAGGAAGGGAAGAGGCTGATCATGCTTGAGATCATCAACTGCACTCAAGGCTCGCCCGAGTGGATTCAAGCTCGCCTCGGGATCCCGACGGCTTCGGAGTTCGCCGCGATCTTGACCAAGGGTCGTGGCGGCACTGAGAGCCGTACGCGGCAAAGCTATCTCTACAAGCTCGCCGGTGAACGATTGACTGGCGAGGCAATGGAGACAGTCACGACCGTGCACATGGAGCGCGGCAAGCTCATGGAGGCGGAGGCACGCAGCGCCTACAGCTTCGTTACGGGACTGGAATGCGAGAGCGTCGGATTCCTGCGGCGCGGTCGGGCCGGCGCTTCCCCTGATGCGCTGATCGGCAGGGATGGCCTCCTCGAGATCAAGACCAAGCTGCCCCATCTCCTGATCGAGGCTTTGCTCAAGGGCGAGTTCCCGCCCGAGCACAAAGCGCAATGCCAAGGGCAGCTCTGGATCGCCGAACGTGATTGGATCGACCTCGCGATCTATTGGCCAGGTCTGCCGATCTTCACCTGCCGCGCCGGGCGTGACGAAGCCTTCATCCGCGAGCTCAGTGAGGCCGTCGACGCCTTCAACGACGAACTCGATCGCATCATCGCGCAAGTCGCCGCCTATGGTCAGGTGGAGGCAGCCTGATGAACCGACGTCGCGAGTTCACCCGCGCCCAAAAAGTTGCCATGCTCAAACGCGCCATGGATGTGCATGGCAACATCCGCTGCGAAGGCTGCGGGCTCAACGTTACCGGTAAGGTCGTCGAGTTCGACCATGTCATCGCGGAAGCGCTCATCCTCCACAAGGATACGCCACTTGGCCTTGATGATGGCCGCGTCCTCGGACGCGATTGCTGTCATCGTGCTCCTGGCGCCAAGACAGCGCAAGACCTGGCCGCTATTGCCGAAGCCAAGCGTCGCGAGGCCAGGCATCTCGGCATCCGACCCACGCGATCTCTGACCAGCCGCGGCTTTCTCACTGCCCCGCCTCAGCACGCAGCCTCACGTCCGCTCGTGAAACCCGCGGCCTGGCGTGAGGGCTTCGCGGATGGCCCTTCCGATAGCGAACAGGCCGACCAGGATCCAACATCATAACCCGTCGAAGATAGGTCCATTGCATCTTTCTCCTCGCCAGCCTTTGCAGCATGACGCCGGCCACAGTGTCCTCCTGTCTCTAGCGCCACCGGGGGATTAGGAACGAACGTGGCGTTGCGCCATACGATGCGCCGCGGGCGTTCGCGAACACGAGCCGTCAGGTGTTTCAGCGCCTGGCTGGTCACATCAATCTGATCGCCGTGACGATTGAGCGGGATATCTCCCAGCGGGTGCTCAGGCAGCCCCCTTCGCGTTCCGCTGCAATCTGCCGGCAAGGATCAGGGCGCTGTGGAGAGTTGTTGTCTCACTGAGGATTTCATCGAGATCGAGCACGATGCGAAGCGCCTCCCGGGTCGACCCGGCCTCGGCGCACGCGACGGCCGCTTTGGCAATGGCGGTGGCATCCGTCAGGCGTGTGACGATCTCATCCAAATAGAACCCGATGTTCAGATCCTCTCCAGCCATGCTGGTGCTCCTTACGAGTTTCGACCGGCACCACACAGGCTTTGTGACGGGCACAAGTCCAGTCGACGAAGGACTACCAAGCAGAAACCTCCTAAGCATTTCGCTTTCCGAAGGTCGGTCTGGGTCGCATTTCGGCGGAGCGTGTCGGGGGAGCAGAGCTCTGCTTTTCCTTGTAGCGCTCAACCATCATATCGATTTGCCTCTCATGAGGCGTGGGCGCCGAGGACGCGACGAAGGAGCTATCATAGTGATCGCTATGCGATCCGCTCGACGAGAAGCGCTGCGAGGTGCTGGCAGAGAAAAAGGCGCCGCTGTCACGCATCAGCTTGTCATTGGCGACCCTCACCTGGGATGGGATTGTAAAGAGATCGATGATGACGCCGACCCCGAGGAAGCCGAAGGTCAGCAGGTACAGAAGCCCGATCATCGGACGGCCGAGGTAGAATTTATGACCTCCCCAAAAGCCGAGGAGAAGCCAAACCAAATAGGCGATCCCTATCGACTTCAGAGGGATCTGGAATATGACGTTCTGCTGGTTCATCGATTGCCCCCGACGCGACAAAACCTGGCCGTTAGCGCCGCCGGCTTGACCGATCCCTCTGTCAGCGTGTTCCGAAGCGGATTCATGACCCTTTCTCACCCCGGCAAGAGCGACGGGTTCGGCGTGCGTGGGCCCACCATGGCAAAGACGTCTCAATAATATCCTAAAACAGGATATAAACTGCATCTCTCATCCGATATTCAACCCGTTTTGGGATTATTCGGATATGGGATCAGCTTCTCGTGCGCTGGAATCACCACGCGCGGATGCATGCGGAAATCCCTATTTTCACCGGATCACCGGCGTCTGTGCGAATTGCTGATCGCGGCGCGTCGGTCTGCAGGGCTGACGCAAGAAGTTGTGGCGAAACGGCTCGACAAGCCACAATCCTTCGTCGCGAAATACGAGAATGGCGAGCGTCGCATCGACGTGATCGAGCTGATCCGGATCGCGAAAGCGCTCGATAGCGATCCGCTCAAGATCGTGGCAGAGCTGGCCAGCGTCTGACGACGGGCTACGACTCGCTCGGTAGAGAGCCCGTCGCTGAATGTATGATCGAGCTGCTTTACACCACTTTGGTGAGTAGCCGCTCCAGCAGCGCGCCAGAATGGGCGGTGCTTTGCATCATACTGCCCAAAACCTCCGTCGGACCCACTATGTAGCTGCCCGCAAACAGAAATCCTGACGCTCCCACATCATCCGGCACCGCGGCATATGGCGCGACCTGAAGCCGCGGCGAGCTCCATCGAACCCAAGCGCGTGTGCACGGCGGTGAGAAAACCATCCAGTGAAGCGCCGGCGCTTGTGCTGGCACGGGCGGCGTAAAAGCCGTCCACT
>JARYGW010000406.1:0-4359 GCA_033792295.1 Allobosea sp. | reverse complement strand
GACGCTGATGTCGATCGACTTGACCGCCTGCACGGGGCCGCGCCGCGTCGCGAACTCGACGGTCAGGTTTTTGATGTCGAGCAGGGGCGAGGTCGTCATCCTCAATTCCTCCGCTGGGGGTCGACGAGGTCGCGCACGCCGTCGCCGAGGAGGTTGAAGCAGAAGACGGCGATCATCAGCGCCAGCCCCGGAAACAGCGCGATCCACCATTCGCCCGAGACGATGAAGCTCGCGCCCTCCGCGACCATGATGCCCCATTCCGGCGTGGGCGGCCGCACTCCGAGCCCGATGAAGGACAGCCCGGCCGCGTTGAGGATCGCATAGCCCATGGTCAGCGACATCTGCACCGCCATGATCGGCATGATGTTGGGCACGATCTGCGTCAGCAGCAGGCGCCAATCGGAATTGCCCGAGAGCCGCGCCGCCTGCACGAAGCCGGCCTCGCGCCGCACATTCGCCTCGGCCCGGGCGACGCGGGCATAGAGCGGGAAATTGATGATCGCGGTCGCGATCACGATGTTTGTGACGCTGTTGCCGAGCGCCGCGACGATGCCCATCGCCAGCACGAAGAGCGGGAAGGCCATGATCGTGTCGGCGATGCGCCCGACGATCTTGTCGACCCAGCCGCCATAGAAGCCCGCGCTGACGCCGGCGAGCCCGCCGAGCAGGAAGACCAGCGCGACGGAGGCGATCGCGATGGTGAAGTCGAGCCGGGTCGCGGCGACGACGCGGCTGAAGATGTCGCGTCCGAGCTGGTCCGTGCCGAACCAATGCGCCGCGCTCGGCGCCTGCAGCGCCGCGTTGGTATTGCTCGCGAGCGGATCATAGGGAACGAGCGACGGGCCGAAGAGCGCCCCGAACACGATCGCCGCGAAAAGGCCGAAGGCGAGCCCCGTGACCGGATTTTCGGCGACGATGTGCCTGGCATGGGCCCACAGGCTGGTCGAGGGCGGCGCCTCGAAACGCAGCGCCGGCACGATCTCTGCGGGGGCCTGGTCGGCTTTCGTCATGTCGTTCACGATCAACCCTCCAGTCTCACGCGCGGGTCGATGACGCCGTAGAGCACGTCGATCATCAGGTTCAGTGCGACGTAGAGGATCGCCATCGTCAGCACGAAGCCCTGGATCGGCGCGTAATCCGACGCGATCAGTGCCTCGACCGCATAGGACCCGACACCCGGCCAGGCGAAGACCTTCTCGACCAGGACATTGGCTCCGAGCAGGAAGGAGAAGACCATGCCCAGCGTCGTGATCACCGGCAGCATGGCGTTGCGGAAGGCATAGGTGCCGATGACCTTTCGGCTCGTCAGCCCGGCCGCCCTGGCGGTGCGGACGAAATCGGCCCCGAGCACAGCGAGCATCGAGGCCCGCGTCATGCGCGTGATCGGCGCGAGCGAGAAGATCGCCAGCGTCACCGCCGGCAGGATGATCTGCGACAGCGCCGCACGGAACGTCTCGAAATTGCCGGTAACCAGACTGTCGACCAGGAAGAGCCCGGTGATGCGTGGCGGCTCCGACGCGAAGACGTCGAGCCGGCCGAGCGGGGCGGGCGCCCAGCCGAGCAGGAAATAGAAGACATAGACCAGCAGCAATCCGGTGAAGAAGACCGGCAGCGACACGCCGGCCGTGGCGACGACGCGGCAGAGATGGTCGATCCAGGAACCCTGCCGTACCGCCGCGAGGACCCCGAGCGGCAGCGCGACGGCCATCGCGAGCAGCAGGCCCGCGAGCGTCAATTCGGCCGAGGCCGGCAGCCGAGCCGCGAGATCGGCTGTGACCGGTTGGCCTGTCGTCAGCGACTGACCGAGATCCCCCCTGACCAGCGCCCCGACATAGGAGACGAACTGCACCGGAATCGGCTGGTCGAGGCCGAGTTTGCTGCGGATTTCGGCGATCGCCTGCGGCGTCGCGGCGGGCCCAGCGAAATAGGCCGCCGTGTCGCCCGGCAGCACCCGCGTCAGCAGGAAGGTGACGATGATGACCCCGATGACGGACGGAATCGTCGTCATCAGGCGCTGGCCGATCATACGCAACATCGCTGTGCCTCCTCGTCAACACGCGACGTCATCCCGGATATCCGCCTCGCTGCGTCCGGGTTTCACGCAGTTCCGGATACCTCAGGCCTTGGTCAGGTAGCGGAAGTCCGGCTCGCGGCAGGGCTGGAACTGGTAGCCGCCGATCGATTTCTGCAGCGCGACGTCGTGCGTCGGCTGGTTGATCGGCACCATCGGCACCTCGCTCTCGACCAGCTTGATGAAGTCGATGACGTTGGCGTCGTAGGAGGCCTTGTCGGGCGCGAAGCGGGCAGCATCGACGAGCTTGTCCAGCGCCGGGTTCTGATAGGCGGCGATGTTGAAGATCGAATTGTTGCCGTGCATCGTCCAGAACAGATAGTAATCCGGATAGTCGAGCCAGCCGGCGAAGCGGTTGAGCACCATCGGATTGGTCTTCTTGGCGATCTCGGTGCGGAAATTGGCGCCCGGCACCTTGTTGATCTCGACCGTGATGCCGATCGTCGCCAGCGCTTCCTTGATCAGCACGGCCATCGGCTCGGCCACGGTCGCGTTGCCGGCGTCGAAATAGAGGGTCGTCGAGAACGGGCCGCCGGCCGCGTCGACCAGCGCCTTCGCCTTGGCCGTGTCGGTGGTGTAGGGGAAGGGCTGCGGCCAGGCGACCTTCGGCGCGCCTCCGCCCGCCATCGAGACGCCGCGGCCGAACAGCGAAGCCTGCAGGATCTTGTCGTAGGGCATCACCCAGGCGACGGCCTGGCGCAGGCGCACATCCTTGAACGGTCCGACCTGCGTGTTGAGATAGCAGCCCCAGACGCCGTTCGGGATCGGCACGCCGACGACATTGACCTTCCCCGCATCGAGCAGGTCCTTGAAGTCCTTCGGCGGCAGGCCGTAGGAGACGTCGGCATCCCCGCGCTCCATCAGGGCTCGCCGCGTCGAGGGCGAGGCGATGTCGCGCGCGAT
This sequence comes from Allobosea sp., assembly GCA_033792295.1. Lineage (GTDB taxonomy): Bacteria > Pseudomonadota > Alphaproteobacteria > Rhizobiales > Beijerinckiaceae > Allobosea. The sequence continues at coordinate 1,385 of JARYGW010000406.1, read as the reverse complement.
GATCCGGCGCAGCTGCGGCAGCTTTCCGCAGGCCCAGTCGTCGTTGCGGACATAGATCGTCTCCACGCCCGGCTTCCAGCTCTCGACCTTGTAGGCGCCGGAGCCGGCGATGTTGTTCTTCAGCCATTCCTTGGCATGCGGATCGCCGCCCGAATTCTTGATGGCGAGTTCGGAGTCGAAGACGAAGGGAATGGTCACCGCCAGGTTCGGCAGCGTCATCTTGTCCTTGCGCACGAAGTCGACGCGAAAGGTCTTGTCGTCGACGACGACGAATTGCTCGGGCTTCTCCAGCGAGCCGGCATTCATCTGCGTGGTGGCGAAACCGCCGATCGTGCAGGCACGGTCGAGCGACCACTTCACGTCCTTGGCGCTGACCGGACGGCCCGAATGGAACTTGGCATCGCGCAGCTTGAAGGTGCAGCTCATCCCGTCCGAGGCGACCTGCCAGCTCTCGGCCAGCTCGCCCTCCAGCTCGCCCATGCTGATCGTGTTGCCGCCGCCGCCCGGGATCGGCACCGGCTTGAAACGCAGCAGGCGATCATAGCAGTTCAACGCGACGCCGTTGACGGGCTGCGACGAACCGATGCCCTGCATATCGAGGCTGTTGGGCCCATACTCCTGGACGAGCAGCAGCGTTTCGGCGCGGCTGGCAGTCTGAGCTTGCGCCTGACCTCGCACGACGAACGGCGCTGCGAGACCAGCGGCAATGGCGGTGCGGCGTGTGAGCATCAGCTTGATATCCCCGGTTTTGCCAATCGGATGTCGCGAAGCTCAGGCTGGTCGAAATCGCTTCGAGGCCAGACGATCCTGGGAGTTCGGGACAATGTGCGAGCAGCGCGCATGCCGTGCTCGAAGCACGTAACGTGCCAGCGAGTATGCGGCTGATTTTACAAATAAATTTTGATCTCAAGGCCGCGAGAAAGCACTCTTGCATGCAAGAGGCAGAAATCTGCTCACAAAATAGGCTCAGTTAGCCATGGCGCTGATTTAGGCTACTCATCGCAACTTGCATGCCGATCTCAGCCGAATCGAGGATATTCAGCGACCAGCGTGGCGGCGCGCTCAGCCGCGCTGCAAAGCCCGGGAGATTGGTGCTCCAGATCACGACCGTATCGAGCGACGATCGGGTTGCCAGATTTTCGATCCGCGCAAGAAGCTCGTCAGGGTCGAATTGAGCGGCATCGAGATTATGGGCAATGCCGAGCCAGCTCCGAGCCGTAACCTCGATCCCTTCCGACCGGAAGCGCTGCCAAACCTCCGCAGCCTCGGCTTCATCGCCTTGCGTGATGAAGCCGATTCTGTCTCCGCGCCTGTTTCCGAGAAGCTCCAGAGTTCCGATGGCCGTGGTGACCGCCGCAATTCCGGTGCGATGCTCGAGGCGTTGG
>JARYGW010000405.1:0-4367 GCA_033792295.1 Allobosea sp. | reverse complement strand
CATCGGCTCGTCGGCGTATAGGCCGCCGCGACCCGTTGCGGGTCGCGGCTGTTCCAGGCGTCCTCGGCGGCCCGCGCCTTCTGCGCCGCGCTCGCGAGCGTGAAGGGCGGCAGCGGCGGGCGTGGCGCTTGGGAAACCGCGGCACTCATGGCATCAGCTCCGCTTGATCGCGAAGCTCTTGACGTAGTCCTCCGGCTTCGACGCATCGAAGCTCTTGCCCATCACGACGATGGTCTTGGAACCCGTGGGCGCCGCGAGCCCGACCTCCTGCATCAGCTTGGCGGTGTCGGTCTGCAGGAAGACCTCCTTCGCGATCTTGGCGTAGTCGACATCGCCCTTGATCTGCCCCCAGCGCTTCATCTGGGTCAGGATCCAGACGGCGAAGCTCTCCCAAGGGAACGGATCGAAATCGATGCGCTTGGGGTCGCGCTTCACGTTGCCGAGCCCATCCGCATAGGTGCCGGTGAGCACCTGCTCGACGACAGTGACCGGCTGGTTGAGATAGTTCGCGGGGGCGATGGCTTCCGCGATCTGCTTGCGGTTCTCGGCCTTGGAGGCGAAGGCCGTGGCATCGATGATCGACTTCAGGAGTGCCGCATAGGTGTTCGGCGTCTGGGTGACGAACTCCTTCGATGCGGCGAAGGCGCAGCAGGGATGGCCGTCCCAGATTTCCTTCGAGAGAATGTGAATGAAGCCGACCCCGTCAAAAACGGCCCGCTGGTTGACCGGATCGGGCGCAAGGAAACCGTCGATGTTGTCGGCGCGCAGGTTCGCGACCATCTCCGGCGGCGGCACGGCGCGGATCTGGACGTCGGTATCCGGATCGAGGCCGTGCTCGGCGAGATAGTATCGCAGCAGGTAGTTGTGCATCGAGTAGTCGAAGGGCACCGCGAATTTGAAGCCCTTCCACGACTTGGGATCGCGCTTGTCCTTGTGCTTGACGGAGAGCGTGATCGCCTGGCCGTTGATGTTTTCGACGGCCGGCATCGTGTAGGGGATCGGGTTCGAGCCCGCGCCCATCGAGATCGCCAGCGGCATCGGCGACAGCATATGGGCGGCGTCGTATTCCTTGTTGATCGTCTTGTCGCGGACCACGGCCCAGCCCGCCGTCTTGATGACTTCGACGTTGAGCCCGTGCTTGGAATAGAAGCCCATCGGATGGGCCATGATGATCGGGGTCGCGCAGGTGATCGGGATGAATCCGACCTTCAGGTCCTTCTTCTCGGGAACCGCCTGGGCGAAGGCCTCGGTGGCGGCCGCGATCGGAAGCAGGCTCGATATCGCCGCCATGGCAGTCGACGCGCCGACCTGCTGCAGGAAGAGGCGGCGCTGTGCGTCGCGCGGGAAGAGGGCGCGCATCACGGCGTTCTCGACGACGCGGGCATAGCGCGTCTCTTCGCGCTGGGCCGCTTCGACGGATTCAGCGCGCAGCGCCCGCTCATGTGCGTCCTGGCTTTCATGCTGGCCGCAGGTGCAGCCGCGAGTGATGCGTCGGGTGGCGTCGAAGGCATTCTTGAACAGCGACATGCGTGTCTCCTCGGCAACCGCGGAAGGGCTAGCCTCCCTGAGCAAGGAGCGGGCCAGAGCGGCCGCACCGGCGGATCGCAATGAAATCAGCCTCTTCCGCGAACAGCTGATATTACGAATTATCGTAATATTCGATTATTCGTGACTATGTTCACGAATTCTCGTAACCTGATCAGATGGAGTATTCGTTCGCCGAGCTGTCCTTCGAAAGCGCCGCAGACCCGGCACTGGCCGTACAGGTGCCGAGCGGCCGCATCCTCGCCGCCAACAGCACAGCTCGCCGCTTGCTCGCCGCCAATGGCGATCTCGAGGGTGCTCTCGTTGTCGATCTGTTTCCCGGACAGGTTCCGGCTCTGACGGTCTTCACCGAGGCTGTCCTGCACAAGGGTCGTTACGCCACGCGGGCGCTGGTTCCCCGTCGCGCAGACGGCGTCACCGGGGCATTCGAATGCCTCGGCACGGTGATCGAGGGCGCGCCGGTGCCCACGGTGCTGCTCGCCTTCTCCGATCTCGACGCGCGCCGACAGCGCGACCTCGACGCCGATGCCGAGGATCACATGCGCGGGGGCATCGCCGAATGGCGGCGAACCGAGCGGCTCTTCCAGGACATCGAGCGCGGCAATCAGCTTATCCTGCGTGCGGCAGGCGAGGGCATTTTCGGCGTCAACGACGAGGGCCGGACGACCTTCGTCAACCCCGCCGCTGAAGCCATGCTCGGCTGGGAGCCCGGCGCGCTCGTCGGCCGCGACATGCATTCCTGCGTGCATCATCACCGGCCCGATGGCAGCCACTACCCCCATCAGGAATGCCCGATCTACGCCGCCTTCCGCGACGGCTCGGTCCATCACGTCGAGAACGAGATGTTCTTCCGCAGCGACGGCTCGGGGTTCTGGGTCGAGTACACCTCGACACCCATTCGCGACCGCGGCCGGCTCGTGGGCGCGGTGATCATATTTCGCGACGTGACCGCCCGCCATGAAGCGGACGAGCGACTGCGCGCCGCGCTTGCCGAGGTCGACAGCTTGCGCGAGCGCCTCCAGAACGAGAACGCCTATCTGCAGGAGGAAATCCGCAGCGAGCGCAGCCATCGCGGCATCATCGGCAATTCGGAGGCGATCCAGGGCATCCTGAGGCAGGTGGAACTGGTCGCGCGCACCGACGCCGCCGTCCTGATCACCGGCGAATCCGGCACCGGCAAGGAATTGATCGCCAGCGCGATCCACGAGGCGAGCGAGCGCGGCGCCCGCCCGCTGATCCGCGTCAACTGTGCCGCCGTGCCGCGCGACCTGTTCGAGAGCGAGTTCTTCGGCCATGTCAAAGGCGCCTTCACCGGCGCGTTGCGCGACCGCCTCGGCCGTTTCGAACTCGCCGATGGCGGCACGCTCTTCCTCGACGAGGTCGGCGAAATCCCGCTCGAGCTGCAGGGAAAGCTGCTGCGCGTGCTGCAGGAGGGGGAGTTGCAGCGCGTCGGCGAGGAGCGGACCCGCCATGTCGACGTGCGGGTCGTCGCCGCAACCAACCGCGATCTGCGCCGCGAGGTGCGAGAAGGCCGCTTCCGCGAAGACTTGTTCTACCGGCTCGCCGTCTTCCCGATCGTCTCGGTGCCATTGCGCGACCGGCTGGACGACGTCCCCGCCCTGGCGCTGCATTTCCTGGCGATGGCGGAGCGCCGGCTACGCACGAACGGACTGAAGCTCTCGAAGAGCGACGTCATGCGCCTCTGCGCCTATGACTGGCCCGGCAATGTTCGCGAACTCCAGAACGTCATCGAGCGCGCCGCCATTCTAGCTCGCGACGGACGCCTCGCGGTCGACCTGCCGGGAGTGTCGCAGCCCGCTACGAAGGATCGCTCACATCGGGTTCCGACCGGCGTACTGCTCACCGAAACGGATCGGCGTGAGCGCGATCGAGCCGCGCTGATCGCCGCGCTGGAGGCTGCGAGCGGTCGGGTCAGCGGGCCCGGAGGCGCAGCAGAGCTCCTCGGGCTCAGGCCGACGACGTTGGCCTCTCGACTGAAGAAGCTGGCAATCGACCCGCGTGGCTACAGGTAGCGCCTGTTGCGGACATTGCAGCATCATCTGCGGGTGCAGCATGGCCTCATGCCGCGATCAGCGAAAGCCTCCCTGTCTGAAGCTCCGAAACCGTCTCAAATCCTCTGGCGAACGACCGTTCCATTCCGGCCAAAGCCGGCGGCCGGCGGTCGCTATCGTCAGCCGCACCGCGATCTGGACACGGCCCCAAGTGGTCGCGGCGTCCAGACCCGATGGGCGGGAAGGAAGGCTCGCGCGAGCTTGCCGACTGCGTCTCGCGATGCAATAACGAGCGCGGGTGTTCGCCTCGAAGTGAGCGGGCAGGTTCCAGCGCTGGTCGGGCCGCCAGCGGAGGAAACCCGTGCTTGTGCCCCTGTTCTTGATTGTTCCGGCGCGCCTTTTCCCAGCGCATTCCCCATCCCATCGATGCTTGGCCGACTCCTCGAACTCGCAGGTGCGCCAGTGAGCGGGATAGGCAGGGCACGTCGGCCGGCTTCGGCACTTCGCGCCTTCCTGCACAATGAAGCAGCGGGTGGCGTCGTCCTGATGGCGACCGCGCTTGTCGCCATCGTTGTTGCGAACTCACCGCTGGCGTCGGCCTATTTCGCGGCGTTGCATCTCTATATCGGCCCGCTCACCCTGCTGCATTGGATCAACGATGCGCTGATGGCGCTGTTCTTCCTTCTCGTCGGACTCGAGATCAAGCGAGAGATGCTCGACGGCCAGCTTTCGACCTGGAGCCGCAGGACGCTTCCCGGCATCGCGGCGCTCGGCGGGATGATCGTACCGGGTCTCATCTACCTCATGTTC
>JARYGW010000404.1:0-4388 GCA_033792295.1 Allobosea sp. | reverse complement strand
CGATCGGCGACCCTTCCTGCTCTGCCGCTCGGGCGGACCCGGCATGTCGAGGCTCGGCGCCATCCCGTGGTCGGGCGACATCAACACGACCTTCGAGACCATGGAGACGCAGATCCGGACGGGCCTCAATCTCGGCCTATCGGGCATTCCGCACTGGGGCACCGACGCCGGCGGGTTCTATTGCGTAGGACCCGATGAGGGCGAGTTGTTCGTGCGTTGGTTGCACTTTTCGGCGTTTTCCACGCTGTTCCGTGCCCACGGTCATGTTTGGCGCCGTCATCTTCCTTGGGCATACGGCGACCGGATCACCGAGATCTGCAGGGCGATCATCGCGCTGCGCTATTCGTTGATGCCTCTGACCTACACGCTGGTCTGGCAGGCGCGCGAAACCGGGCTTCCGACCATGCGGGCGCTGGTGCTGAACTATCCCGAAGACCCTCATGTCTGGGATCTCGGCACCGAATATCTCTGGGGCGACGACCTCCTTGTCGCGCCCGTCACGCGCCGCGGCGCGACGCATTGGCCCGTCTATCTGCCTTTGGATACTTGGTACGACTATTGGACCGGCGAGCGTCATGTCGGTCCGTGCGGAGTGACGGTCGAGGCGCCGTTGGAGCGCGTGCCGCTCTTCGTACGCGCGGGGGCGATCATCCCGCGGGGAGACCCTTCGGCCTACAGTGCCGAACGCCGCACGGAAGCCATCGAACTGCTCGTCTACCCGCACGGCGCGTCCTCCTTCACGCTCTACGAGGACGACGGGCTGACCAATGCCTACGCAGCCGGCGAGCACGTCACGACCACCTTCACCTGCGTGGTGGCGCAGGATGAGGTCGCGATCCGTATCCAGGCGCCGGTGGGAACGGCCTCGCTGCTTCCCGAAACCCGAATCTACGCTCTTCGCGTCAGGCTCGACCGCAAACCGGCGGCCATCTGGATTAACGGGTCGTTGATCCCCGAAAGCGCCAGCGATGGTCCGGGCTGGACCTACAACACGGATCTGTTCGCGCATGTTCAAGGGATCAGCGGCCCCGCTGACGTGAAGATCAAAACTCAACGATAAAAAAACGGAGGAACTGCCATGGATCGCCGGAAATTTCTTGCCGCTCTCGCGGCATCGAGCGCCGCTTCTGTCTCAATCGCGAATGCCGCGGGCTCGAAGGTCGTGCGCGTGTGGCACACCTTCAACCGCGACTACGACATGATTCATCTCGGGATGAAGCTATTTAACGAATCCCAGTCGACATATGTCATCGAGCCGCGACTGATCCCTTATGTTCAGCTCAACCCTGAACTCGTCCGCGCCATCGCGACCGGCTCGCCGCCCGATCTCGTGCTCATCAACGGCCCGGATATTGCGGGGTACGCCTCGCAGGGCCGGCTGATGGACCTCACGGATCTCGTCGCGTCATCCAAGCTCATCGGCGCGCAGGAGTTTCAGAGCGGCCCGGACAAGGCCGATCACTGGCGCGGTCGCCGCTTTTCGGTGGCTCGGGAAATGAATTCCCTGAGCCTCTATATCAACGACGACCTGATGCAGAAGAAGGGCCTCGATCCCGAGCGGCCGCCCGCGACTTGGTCTCAGCTGCTTGCTGTCGCCGAGAAGCTGACCGACCCCGCCGCGAAGGTGAACGGCTTCGGCTTCTGCGCCCACGGCTCCGAGCAAGCGACCTTCCAGTTCCAGCCTTGGCTTATCCAGGCGGGCGGCACGATCAACAAGCTCGACGCCCCGCCCGCGACCGCGGCGCTGCAGTTCCTCACCGATCTCGTGAAACGGGGGATCGCGTCGCGCGACGTCATCAATCAGCAGCAGCTAGAGGTCATCAACACCTTCATCGCCGGCAACACCGCGATAGCGGTGGGCGGCCCTTGGGAACTGCCGCGCATGGTCGAGGCCAAGTTCAAGTGGAGGGTCGCGCCGTTGCCGGTGAAGGACGATGTCGGCGTTGAGGCGTCCTCGCTGGGCGGGTTCCACTTCGCAATCCCCGTCGGCGCGCGCGAGCCCGAGGGCGCCATGCTCATCATCGAGCGCATGATGAGCACCGAGGTTTTCCAGCAAGGCTGGAACTCGAGCGGCATCCTATCGCCCAAGAAGAACATCGTCATTCCGTCGCCGAACTGGCCCCAAGCCTATGATGTCTTCAGCCATCAGATGAAGACCGCAGTGCAGCGCGGCCCCCATCCGCAATGGGCCTCCATCTCGCGGCCCCTCCAGACTGCGATCCAAGAGGCGTTGACGGGGACGAAAACCCCAAAGGACGCCCTGGCGGAGGCCGCGGCGAAGATCGAGCCCATTCTGGCGAAGACGCCACTCTGACATCTTCGCGGGACGAGCGTCGACATGACGGCCAATAGTCGCCTTCTGTTCTGGTTCATCGTCTGCCCGATGACGTACATTATCGGCCTCATCGGGCTGCCGGTGGCTTACAACGCGCTGATGAGCGTCCAGGACGTCCAGCTCTCCAACCTCGGCACCCTGTTCCGGCCGTTTGTAGGATTGACCAATTTCGCTACAGCCGCCTCCGACCCGCTCTTCCGGCAGGTCGCGCTTAACACGGCCGTGTTCGTCGTGTGCAACCTGATCGGACAGGTAGGGCTCGGCACCATCGTCGCCGCCTTCCTGTCCAGTCCATTTCCAGGGTCGACGACGATCCGGGGTCTACTCTTGGTGACCTGGATTCTACCTGGGTTGGTCGTCGGAACGGTCTGGAAGTGGATGTTCGCCACCCAATACGGCGTCGTCAATTTTGTGTTGCACTCGCTGGGCGTGATCGACCAAAACATCGCCTGGCTGTCCGATCCGCGCATCTCTATGACGGCGCTGAACGTCGCCCACATCTGGTTCGGCATGCCCTTTAGCATGATCCTGATCGCGGCTGCGTTGACGAGCATTCCACGCGAACTATACGAGGCGGCGGCGATCGACGGAGCCGGCCCGATCCGGCGGTTCCTGTACATTACGCTGCCATCGATCAAACCGGCCATACTTGCCGTGTGCTGCCTCATCGTCGTGTCAGCACTTCGCGCCTTCGACGTCATCGTCGCGCTGACCCAGGGCGGGCCCGTCAATGCAACGAACGTGCTGCCCCTCTTCGCCTACCAGACGTCCTTCGTCGAATTCAATTTCGGCATCGGGGCGGCGATCGGGTCCTTTGCCTTCCTCCTCGTCTTCATCGTGGCATTGGTGTACGTCCGCACCATCCGGAGCGAGCAGAGCGCATGACCTCCCGAAGGCTTCCCGTCCTCGTCCTGCAGTCCCTGACCGGCTGGGCTTTGGTCGGCATCTATCTCTTCCCGATCTACTGGATGCTGATCTCGGGCTTCAAGACGCAGTCGGAGATTTTCGCCAATCCGCCAACCTTCTGGCCAAAGGACTTCAGCTTCGACGCATATGACTTCGTGTTTCGCCGGGAGGACGTGCTGCGCTACGTCCGCAACAGCGTCTACATCGCCGGCCCCGTGACCGTCATCGCGATCACGCTCGCGGCGATCGGCTCCTATGCGCTTTGCCGGCTGAAGTCCCGCGCCGTCGACGCCTGTATCGTCGTGATACTGCTCCTTCAGGTCTTTCCCGAGGTTCTACTGGCGACGCCACTTTTCATCATGTTCAAGTCGCTGGACCTGCTCAACTCGCACTGGGCTGTCATTCTCGCCACCTCGGCGCGTGCCGTCGCCTTCGGGCTTCTCGTGCTCCGCCCGATGTTCAGGCAAGTGCCGATAGAACTTGAAGAGGCCGCCCGGATCGATGGCTGCACCGATTTCCAGATCTTTTACAAGATCGTCATTCCATTGATGCGCGTTCCACTGATCGTCATGGCGATGCTGATTTTCGCGCAAGCCTACGGCCAGTTCGTCTTCCCATTGACGCTGCTGAGCGACCAGAACATGCAGCCGGGAACCGTGGGCATCTTCGGCTTCATTGGTGCAGAGGCAGCCGACTGGCATCGTGTCATGGCGTTCTCGACACTTTTCGTCCTGCCGATCCTGATCCTTTTCATCTCACTCCAGAGCAAGATCGTGTCGGGCCTGACGGCTGGCGCCCTAAAATAGGCTCACCAGTTCCACCAGGAAGCGCGGATGAATCGGGCTTTTCTGGCTCGCCGAGCTGCGCCGGCGCCAGGGATCGCCTCGTCAATGTGAATCGGCACGGCGTTTGACCCCGGATACCCTCGCGCGTATCAGGCAGATCATCGCGGCGGCGACGCCGGCCACAACGACGGCAGATCGTGAAGCAGAGATACCGGCCGAACAATCCGATGCGGTCGATGAGCGGAGGCCACCTTGCCCCTGTTGCGGTGGCGCCATGATCCTCGTTGTGCACGGCGGTGAGAAAACCATCCAGTGAAGCGCCGGCGCTTGTGCTGGCACGGGCGGCGTAAAAGCCGTCCACT
>JARYGW010000403.1:0-4392 GCA_033792295.1 Allobosea sp. | reverse complement strand
AAGCTCTCCGTCAGCCAGCTCCATGACCACATTCGGCACCTGTGCCGGGCGCGCGGCTTGACCATGCCGTCATGGAAGGCTGTGCGGGCTCGTGTCGGGCAGGTCGATCGCCTCAAGCTTGTCAGCCGGCGCAACGGCGGGAAGGCCGCCCGCGACCGCTACAAGCCGGTCGCTCAGGAATACCGTGCCGATCACGCCCTTCACATCGTCCAGATCGATCACACGCTCGTTGACCTCTTCGTGGTCGACGCAATTCATCGCCGGCCGATCCAACGACCGTGGCTGACCCTCGCAATCGATGTCGCGAGCCGCATGGTGGCGGGGTTCTATCTCAGCCTCGAGGCGCCCTCGGCGGCGTCGGTCGCGCTGGCGATGCATCATGCGGTCATGCCGAAGGCGCCATGGCTCGCTGCTCATGGCATCGAGCTGGATTGGCCGGTCGCCGGCCTGCCGGATATCGTCCATGTCGACAATGCTCGCGAATTCCGTGGCCGGGCCCTGGCCCGGGGGACGGCCGAGTACGGCATCTCGCTGATCCACCGGCCTGTGGCGACGCCGCACTATGGCGGCCACATCGAACGATTGATCGGCACGATGATGGGGGCGGTCCATATGCTGCCTGGCACCACCTTTAGCGATATCGCGAAGCGCGGCGACTACGACCCCGAGCGCCATGCTGTGATGACGCTCGAGGAGCTCGACCGCTGGCTCGCGCTTCAGATCGTCGGTTGCTACCACATTGAGGTTCATGGCGGGCTGAATCTGCCGCCGAATGTCGCTTGGCAGGACGCCTCCGATCGCCGCCGTGCCCCGCTCCGGCATCCTCATGACGATCAGCAGTTCCTGTTCGATTTCCTGCCGTTCGAGGAGCGCAGCATCCGCCGGGATGGCTTGCATCTCTTCGGCTTGCGTTATTGGGACGACGTCCTGAGCCCTTGGGCAGGCCGGCTCGATCGGCGCCTGCGGGTCAAATACGATCCCCGCGACTTGTCCTGCGTCTTCGTCGAGGGGCCGGATGGAGCGCACTGGCCGATCCGATATGCCGATCTGCGTCGGCCGCGCATCACGCTCGGCGAGCACCGCCTGGCCCTCGCGGCCCTGAAGCAGCGGGGCGTACGGCTGACCGACGAGCAGATCATCTTCGATACCGTCGAAGCCCAGCGCAAGCTGGTGGAGTCCGCCGCCTCGTCCACCAAGTCGGCGCGACGTCAGGTCGAACGACGTGCGAGATCGCTCGGCGCGGCAAACCGGGCCGTCGTGGTCAACGCCATCGAAGCCAGTTCGGAGAATGAACCGGAAACATTGCCCGTTCTGGCGGTCGAGGAATGGTCATGACCGACTATGCCCACCTTGCGCCTGCCTATCGCGGTCAGGCCGCTCTGACTGATGCAGAGCGGATCGCCAGGATCAGGGCGGATCGTTGGCTGGACCTCGACCAGGCTCGTGCCGCGCTCGGCCGCATCGAGGACCTTCTCACCTATCCGCCGCGTGACCGCATGCCCTGCCTGCTGCTCTATGGCGACACCGGCATGGGCAAGACCAAGATCATTCGCAAGTTCCTGCGCGACCATCCCGCCTGTTTCGACCAGGGCACCGGGGTTACCACCATGCCGGTGGTCGCCATGCAGATGCCGGCCGAGCCGGTCGAGCGGGACATCTACAGCGAATTGCTCGCCGCGCTCGGAGCGCCGGGCCCCGCCGACGGAACGACCCACCGCCAAAAAGAGATCTGCCGCCGGCTGCGGAGCATGGGCGCGCGCATGCTGATCATCGACGAGATCCACGCTATGCTCGCCGGCAGCTTCCGGCAGCAGCGGATCTTCCTCAACGCCATCCGGTTTCTGGCCAACGATCTCAGGATTCCGCTCGTTTGCGCCGGGACAGACCTCGCGCGCCAAGCGCTGTTGACCGATGCTCAGTTGGCGGAGCGGTTCGAGGCATTCCAGCTGCAGCGCTGGAAGAACGACGCGCGTCTCGCGCAATTGCTGGCGAGCCTGGCGACGATCCTGCCGCTGCGCCGCCCCTCGACCCTTGCGACGACGGCCATCCGCAAGCGCCTGCTCGATCTGACCGACGGCGTCACGGTGCGGATCTTCCGTCTGATCGAGACGGTCGCGGTCGAGGCGATCCACTCCGGAGCGGAGTGCATCACCCTGGATAGCTTCCAGACCGAGGATCTGGTGCTGCCGCTGGTCGCGATGACGCACAAGGTCGAGGCCCGCCTGCAACCGCGGGCCGGCCGATGACCGCGCGGCGCGAGCTTCCGATCGCGCCCAGGCCGGAGAACGATGAGCTGCTGTCATCCTGGCAAGGCCGCGTCGCTTGCCGCTACGGCCTCGTCCACGATGAGCTTTCCAGATGGCTTGGTGTCCTCGGTGATGATCGACATCTCGGATTTGCTGAGCGGGATTTCGCGCCCTCGATCGGAAAGGTTCAGGCTTGGTCGACGGCCTGCCGACTTCCGGAGGAACGCGTGCAGGGTCTCGCGCTTTGCTCATGGCCGCGTTCGCTCAGCTGGTATGTCTGGGGGGAGGGGAGGGCTGCCGGCGCTTTTCGGCGACCTGTCTGCCTGGAGTGCCTCGATGAGGATGCCGCCGCCGGCCGGGATCATCATGTTCGCCGGTCGTGGGCACTGGTAGAGACCGTTAGCTGTGAGCGGCATCATCGCATGCTGGAAGAGGCCTGTCCGCACTGTCTCGGCGGTTCGGGCTTTCGGTTCGTGTTTCGAGATGCGGCGGCGCGTTTGGCGTGCATCGAGTGTGGCCGCAGGGCGGGGGTGGCAGGGTCACGGTGCCGCGGCGGCTCCGAGGAGCCCTTCGTTGCTATGTCGAAGCAGATCGCATCGGCGATCGCCGATAGGCCCGACACTCAAGATCGCGTGATGGACGTCGCCCGGATGCTGTGGAAGCATCCGCGACCGCGAACCGGCCGTCGCACGCCGTTCGTGGCGGATGTCGTGCCGGATCTGCGCCTGCTGCCATCAGTGGGGCTATTGACTGACAGGGCCGAGCCGCTGGCGACGGCGCCGATCGGTTGGCGCATGGTGACGTTGTTGGGCGTTGCGGCCCTGCTTGATCTGGGTGGCTCCTTGAACCGCTTGGCCAGCTTGACCTTCACGCTCGACCGGATGGTGGAATGGACGGAGGAACCGCACCAGCGTCCGAAAGAGCTGCGAGCGCGTCTCCCGATCGCCGCGCGTCAGCAGCGTGGCCGTTCGGATGCGGATTATCTGGCGCTCGCCCGATCCATCCTGGCCAGCAAGGAATGGCGCGTCGCGCAGAGCGGGGACCAGCGCGCGCAGCGCCGAGTGCTCAATAAGCTGATCGACAAGGCCTTGGCCGAAGAGCGGAGCAGCAGTTCCGGTTTAGCCGGCCGTGCGACTGGAGCCGGGACGCGCCAGCGCCCAGAGGCCGCCGCATAGAAACAGGTTGACGACCGCCAGAGACAGCAGGACCGCGTAGATCCAGTTCACGCCTGCTCGTTCAAGGAGCAACGCGCTCGCCGCTGGTGCCAGCGCCTGCGCGATCAGCGCTGGCCGCGCGAGCCGGCCCATGATCGGCGCATATCGCTGTGCTCCGAACAACACCAATGGCAATGTGCCCCTCGCGATCGAGTAGACGCCGTTGCCGGCGCCATAGAGAACGAGCGCAAGGGCGAGAGGGGTGAAGCCGGTCGAGAGCAACGCGAGCCCACTCGCCATCAGAGCGAGTGCTGCCGTCATCGTCCAGAGCGGGTGATGGCGGCCTTTACCGGCCATCTCCACCACGCGGCCGCCGACCTGTGCCGGGCCGACCAGTGCGCCAAGAGCCACCGCCGTAGCGAGACCGACGCCTTGCCCCTGAAGTAGCGTCAGCAGCTGGACACTGACGATTGTCGTGGCCGCTCCACCGAGGATCATCATGCCGGCGAGAAGGAGCGCTGACCGGCTTTCGGCAGAGCTCAGCGTTTCCCTCCTGCCGGCTTCGGTTGCGCCTGGATAGGGTAGCGCAGGAGGGACTCGTGGCAGCATCCAGAGGATCAACGGCAGCGAGATGCCGAGCTGGATCGCCGCATAGGCGAAGCAGGTTCCTCGCCAACCGAGATTGGCGACGAAATACGCCGAGAGCGGCCAGCAGATCGTGCTGGCGAACCCGCCCCACAATGTCAGGGCCGTGATGGCTGAGCGAGCATCGCTGCCGTAGAGCCGGCCCAACGTCGAGAAGGCAGCGTCATATAGGCCAGCGGCCATGCCCGCGCCGATGATCACCCAGCCGACGAGGAACACCGGCAGTGACGGCGCCAGCCCAATCACGACCTGGCCGCCAGCGAGAAGCAGCGCGGAGGCCGCCAGGACCGGTCGCCCGCCGGTCGCCCCGATCGCTTGGCCGACATAGGGTGCAGCCGCGCCGGCCG
>JARYGW010000402.1:0-4410 GCA_033792295.1 Allobosea sp. | reverse complement strand
TGCGGCGGCAGGCGCGCGCGATCCGCGTTTCGTCGTGGTCGTACTGCGTGGTGCGCTCGACGGCCTCTCGGCCGTCCCGCCGATCGGCGATCCGGGTTATGCGGCGTTGCGCGCGGGGATCGCGCTCGCCAAGGACGGGCCGGAAGCGGCGCTTCCGCTCGACGGTTTCTTCTACCTGCACCCGGCGATGCCCAATCTGGCACGACTCTACAAGCAAGGGCAGGCGGCGATCCTCCATGCCGCGGCGACCGGCTATCGCGAGCGCTCGCATTTCGACGGGCAGGACGTTCTGGAGAGTGGGCAGGCCGGGCCGGGGCATGCGGCGTCGGGCTGGCTGAATCGGTTGCTCGCGAGCCTGCCGGCGGGCGAAGGCATCGCGCGCAAGGGCGTGCTCGGCGTCGGCGTCGTGCCGCCTCTGGTGGTGCGCGGCGATGCACCGGTGCTGGGTTGGGCGCCGCCGCGCATGGCGCGGGCAGGCGCGGATCTGACGATGCGGCTCGCCGATCTCTACGGCCAGTGCGACCCGGCGCTTTCTGCGGCGCTGCAGCAGGCGATCGAGACCGAAGGTTTGGCGCAGCGGCTCGGCACGGACGGCAAGATGGGCGGCGGAGGCCCCGATTCGGCGGACGGCATGCGCCGTATCGCCGAGGGGGCGGCCGGGCTCGTCGGCGCCGATGACGGGCCGCGCATCGCGGCTCTGGCCTTCGAAGGATGGGACACGCACGCCAACGAGGGCGGGGCGAAGGGCCGGCTCGCCAATCTGCTCGGCGGGCTCGACGGGGCCTTTGCCGCCTTCGAGCAGGGGCTTGCGGCGGTCTGGAAGGACACGGTGGTAATGGTGGTGACGGAGTTCGGCCGCACGGCTGCTGTGAACGGAACGGTCGGCACCGATCATGGCACGGGTACCGTCGCCTTCCTCGTCGGCGGCGCGGTGAAGGGCGGGCGGATGATTGCCGATTGGCCGGGCCTGAAGTCCGAGGACCTCTACCAGAGCCGCGACCTCAAGCCGACGACCGATGTCCGCGCCGTGGCAAAGGGCGTGGTGGCCGACCTCTTCGGGCTGTCCGGGCCCGTGCTGGCGGAGAAGGTGTTTCCCGGGACAGGCGATCTCAAGCCGGTAGCGGGGTTGGTCGTTTGAGCCTGCCATCATGCTCGGGCGCAGGCCCGAGCACATTTTTGGGAATGCTCACGCGATTCCCGGGTCCGCGCGATGCGCGGCCCGGGAACGACGTTTCAGCTCAGGCCCATTCGCGCTGCTTCAGCTTTTCCTCATAAGCGTCGATCTTCGCGCCCTTCTCCATGGTCAAGCCGATATCGTCGAGGCCGTTCAGCAGGCAGTGTTTGCGGAAGGGATCGAGCTCGAACTTGATCTCGCCGCCGTCGGGGCCCTTGATCGTCTGGTTCTCGAGGTCGATGGTCAGCGTGGCGTTGGAGCCGCGCTCGGCATCGTCGAACAGCATGTCGAGCTGCTCGGGCGTGACCTTGATCGGCAGGATGCCGTTCTTGAAGCAGTTGTTGTAGAAGATGTCGGCGAAGCTCGTGGAGATCACGCAGCGGATGCCGAAGTCGAGCAGGGCCCAGGGGGCGTGCTCGCGCGAGGAGCCGCAGCCGAAATTGTCGCCGGCGACGAGGATTTGAGCCTTGCGATAGCCCGGCTGGTTCAGCACGAAATCCGGGTTCTCCGAGCCGTCCTCCTTGTAGCGCATCTCCGAGAACAGCGCGGTGCCGAGGCCGGTGCGCTTGATCGTCTTCAGATACTGCTTCGGGATGATCATGTCTGTGTCGACGTTGACCACCTTCAGGGGGGCGGGCGTCGAGGTCAGGGTGGTGAAGGGCTGCATGGTTCTATGTCCTTGCTTCAGGCCGGGCTCAGCCGGCCGCCTGTTCGATGGCTTCCATATCCTCGTCGGAGAAGCCGAAATGGTGGCCGATCTCATGGACCATGACGTGGGTCACAATAGTGCCCAGGCTCTCGTCATGTTCGGCCCAGTAATCGAGGATCGGCCGGCGATAGAGGTGGATGGTGTTGGGCATCTGGCCGGTCTGCGGCCCAAAGCCCTGTTGCGGCAGGCCAATGCCGGTGAAGAGGCCGAGCAGGTCGAAGGGACTCTCCGCCTCCAGCTCCTTCAGGACATCGTCCTCCGGGAACTCGGTGACGTTGAAGATCACGTCCGCGCAAAGCGCGCGGAACTCCTCCGGCAGGCGGTCGAAGGCGGCCTGGGCCAGTTCTTCGAACGCCTCCAGCGACGGGGCCTTTGCCCCGTCCCAGTCGATCCGCGCTGTCTTCGCCACGGCATCCATGTCCGTCACCAGATCTTGAGCTGATAGCCGAGCCACCAGGCCAGCACGACCACGCCAAGGAGCGAGAGGGAGCGGCCGATGCGCCGGCCCCAGAGCTCGATCCTGTCGCCCTCCGGCGCGTCGGCGCCGGAGAAGTGCTCTGCCGCCCGGCCCATCGAGGAGCCGAGCAAGGTCTCGCTATCGCGCTTCACGCGCTCGAGCGCGGCCTTGGCCTCGGCCTCGCGGGCGGCTTCGCGGGGATCGTTTGCCATGACGCTCTCCCCGCGAGATCGCTTCAGCCCAGCGTGCGCACGTCGACGAAGCGGCCGGTCAAGGCCGCCGCCGCCGCCATAGCCGGCGAGACCAGGTGGGTGCGGCCGCGATAACCCTGACGACCCTCGAAATTGCGGTTCGAGGTCGAGGCGGCGCGCTGGCCGGGCTTGAGCTGGTCCGGATTCATGCCGAGGCACATCGAGCAGCCGGGCTCGCGCCATTCGAAGCCGGCGGCGATGAAGATCTTGTCGAGACCCTCGGCCTCGGCCTGCTCCTTCACCAGGCCGGAGCCGGGAACGATCATGCCATAGTCCAGGCTCTCATGGATCTTCTTGCCCTCGACGATCTTGGCGACGGTGCGCAGATCCTCGATGCGGCCATTGGTGCAGGAGCCGATCCAGATCACGTCGAGCGGGATGTCGGTGATCCTGGTGCCGGCGGTCAGGCCCATATACTCAAGCGCGCGCTTCTTCGAGGCGCGCTTGACCTCGTCTGCGATCAGTTCCGGATCGGGCACGGAGCCGGTGACCGAGATCACGTCCTCGGGGCTCGTGCCCCAGGAGACGATCGGCGGCAGGTCGGCGGCGTCGAGCTTCACCACGCGGTCGAAATGCGCGCCTTCGTCGGTGCGCAGCGTCTCCCAGTAGCGGACGGCGGCATCCCAGGCGGCGCCCTGCGGCGCCTTGGGGCGGCCTTTCAGATAGGCGAAAGACTTCTCGTCGGGCGCGACCATGCCGGCGCGAGCGCCGCCCTCGATCGACATGTTGCAGACCGTCATGCGGCCTTCCATCGTCAGGCCGCGGATGGCTTCGCCCGCGTACTCGATCACGGAGCCGGTGCCGCCGGCGGTGCCGATCTCGCCGATGATCGCGAGCGTGATGTCCTTGGCGCCGACGCCGGGCGCAGGCGTGCCGTCCACCTGGACGAGCATGTTCATCGCCTTCTTCTGGATCAGCGTCTGGGTGGCGAGGACGTGCTCGACCTCCGAGGTGCCGATGCCGTGGGCGAGGGCACCGAAGGCGCCATGCGTCGAGGTATGCGAGTCGCCGCAGACGATCGTCGTACCCGGCAGGGTAAAGCCCTGCTCGGGGCCGACGATGTGGACGATGCCCTGGCGCTTGTCGAGCTCGTTGAAGTACTCGACGCCGAAGTCCCTCGCGTTCTTCGCCAGCGCCTCGACCTGGATGCGGCTTTCCTCTTCCTGGATGCCCTTGGAGCGGTCGGTGGTCTGGATGTTGTGGTCGACGACGGCGAGCGTCTTCTCCGGCGCGCGGACCTTGCGGCCGGTCATGCGCAAGCCCTCGAAGGCCTGCGGGCTCGTCACCTCATGGACGAGGTGGCGGTCGATATAGAGCAGGCAGGTGCCGTCATCCTGCCGGTCGACGACGTGGTCGTCGAAGATCTTGTCGTAGAGTGTCTGGGGACCCTTGGTCGCAGTCATGGCTTGGTCTCGGTCTGCTGAAATCTGATCTGGAAACGGGAAAGCCGGCCATCAAGCCGGCTTGCAAAACGGTTCGCCTGTCGCCGGCCGCGCGGAAGCGGCCGGTCTCAGGCGCCGGTAAGGCCTGCGGCGAGGGACGCGGTGAAGCGGCCGAAGAAGCGCCAGGGCAGGCGGGCATGGTCATGCAGCGCGGCAAAATCCTGCGTCGTCGGCAGGGGCGGCAGATGGCCTTCTCCCTGCACGGCGCAGAAGCGCTGGAACTGATGCACGCATGGCGACATGGCTACTGTGTAGCAGTTCCAAGGAAGCCGGACAATCGACCTCCTTGCCGGTCCGTCATTTGCCGGACGCGGAGCCCGGCGCCGCCGTATCGACGCTGACGACCACCGACATGCCCGGCGCGAGGCGCGCCGCGA
>JARYGW010000401.1:0-4414 GCA_033792295.1 Allobosea sp. | reverse complement strand
GACCTTGGGCGGAACGAAGGAGGTGACCTCGATATTGCAGACGCCAGCGGCAACGGCCGCGCGGCACCAGGCCACCTTTTGCTCGGTCGGGAGGATGGTGTTGACCATCTGGATACCGTCGCGCGGGCCGACCTCGCGGACGCAGACTTTTTCACGCATGACTTGCTCCTCACCGCCCCGTGAAGACGGGCTTGCGTTTCTCGTTGAAGGCGAGCACGCCTTCGTGCCGGTCCTGCGTCGGAACCATCCTGTTGTAAGCCTCGATCTCAAAGGCCAGCCCGTCCCAGACGGACATCTGCAAGCCGCGATGGATCGACTGCTTCGCCTGGCGGACGGCGATCGGCCCATTGCCGGCGATGCGTTCCGCAATGCCGAGGGCAGCGGCAACGAGTTCGTCGGGTGGGAAGACCCGGTTCACCAGCCCCCAGCGCTCTCCGTCCTGAGCGGAGAACGGAAGACCCGAGAGGATGATTTCCTTGGCGCGCCGTTCACCGACGGCACGGGCCAGATTCTGAGTGCCACCGGCGCCGGGCATGATGCCCAGCGTGATCTCGGTCAGTGCAAAGCGGGCATTGGTCGAGGCGTAGACGAAGTCTGCCGCAGCAGCGAGTTCACAGCCCCCGCCATAGGCAACTCCGTTCACCGCCGCGATCAGGGGGATCGGGCAGCCCATGATCGCGCGGACCATGCGCTCGAAGATGGCATGCTGGCTCTGCCACTGCTCGTCGGTCATACCCTTGCGCTGCTTGAGGTCGCCGCCGGCACAGAACGATTTCTCGCCCGAGCCGGTCAGCACGATTGCGCGCAGGCTCAAGGTGTCGATGGCAAAGCCCTCGAACAACTCCATCAGGTCGAGACCCATCTGGGTGTTCATGGCGTTGTAGACTTCGGGCCGGTTGAGCGTGATCAGCAGGACATGCTCGCCGCGCCGCTCGACCGCGAGCGTCTCGTACTCAGCGCGCATGGGCGACCTCCTTGCGGCGGTCCTCGGCCAGGATGGCGTTATGTTCCCCTAGCTTGGGCGCCCGGCTGCGCGCCCGTGGCCGCTCTCCGTCGAAGGCGAGCGGGACGCCCATCAGGTCGATATCGTCCTCGGTGCAGCGGACGGTCATGTCGAGCGCACGGGTCTGCGGATGCTGCGATACCTGGTCGACCGTCAGCAACGGCGCGTTGGGCACCCCGGCCACGTCCAGCTTGCGTCCGAGTTCGTCCGTGGAGATTTGCGACGTCACTGCCGAAATCTGGGAAATCAGCCGCTCGCGATTGATGACCCGCGCGGCGTTGGCCGCAAAATCCGGGTGGTCCGCGATGCTCTCCAGGCCGAGAGCGCCGCAAAGCTTGCGGTAGAGGTTGTCGTTCCCGGCTGCAATCATCAGCCAGCCATCCGACGTCTCGAAACATTGGTAGGGCGCGATCTCCGCGGTGCCGGAACCGAAGGGCTTTCGGACCTCACCCGAGGCCTCGTAACCGGCCAGCGGCACCGTCATCCAGGCGAGGCCTGTCTCGAACAGCGAGGTGGAGACAGTGCGGCCGACGCCCGTCTCCTTACGCGCCAGCAAGCCCGCGAGCAGCCCGATGACGGACCACATTCCCGAACCCATGTCGATAAGCGAGACGCCGACGCGCACAGGCGGGCGGTTGCCCTCGCCGGTGATGCTCATGATGCCGGTCGAGGCCTGCGCCAGCGGGTCATAACCCGGCTTCTTGGACAGCGGACCTGCAGTGCCGAAAGCGCCAATATCGCACCAGATGAGTTCGGGCTTGATCTCACGAAGCGCCTCTCCCGTCAGGCCGAACTTCTCAAGAATGCCAGGTCTCAGGTTCTGGATCACCGCATCGGCCTCGGCCAGGATCAGCCCGCGCAGCGCCTCTGCCTGGGCCGCGTCAGTGAAGTCGACAGCGACTCCCTCCTTGCCCCGGTTGAGACTGTGGAACGCACTCGCCGTGCCTTGGAAGAAGGGCGGTCCCCAGCCACGGGCATAGTCTCCGGCCCCAGGGTTTTCGACCTTGATCACGCGCGCCCCGAGATCCGCCAGGATCAGCCCGGCATAAGGCGCCGCCACACTGTGTCCGAGTTCGACCACCGTGATGCCGGCGAGCGGCTTGTCGACCTTGTTCATATTCCTCTCCCGGCGGCGGCGCAGAAGGCCGGCGCCGCAAATTTATGAAACGTTTCATTGTTTGTGCCGAAGCGCAAACGGAAATCCGGACCGTCAGGACTTGTCCATTGCATTGTCAGCGACAAGCACGGCGCCGTTGACGAAGCTGGCGCGTCCCGACAGGGCGAAGACGATCAGATTGGCGAGTTCCTCCGGAGTGCCCCAACGCGTGTTTCGCATGGAGTTGTTCTCCGACCAGCGCGTCCTCTCCGCCTCTGCCTCCTCGGCGGTCAGATTGCGCTTGGCAAGCTCACGCTCCCATTTCGCGAAGCGCTCGGGCGTGTTGACGAAGCCGGGCACGACACAGTTCACGCGGATATTGTGCGGCCCGAACTCGTTGGCGAGGATCTTGGAGAATCGGATTTCGGCCGATTTCGCCGGGCCGGTGCAGGAGGACAGAAACGGCGGCATCGTCACCATGATGCCGGTCTCGCCGGCGACATTCACGATCGCGCCGCCGTTCTGCTCGACCATGATCGGAATGATGCGCTGGCAGATCCGGAACTGGGCAAAGAAGTTGATCGCCATTCCATATTGCAGTTCCTCATCCGTCACATCAAGGAATGGCTTGTAGGTGCCGGTTCCGGCATTGTTGACCAGCATGTCGACGCGGCCGAGAAGCTTCTTGGCAATGCCCGGTAAGGCCTTGATCTGCTCGAGATCGGTGACATCGAGCGACTGCGTTTCGACCCTGACGCCCGTTGTCTTCTCGATGTCCTCGCGGGCTTCGACGAGCGCCGATTCCCGCCGGGCGCAGATCAAGACCTTTGCGCCCTCCTCCGCCAGGAGCCGCGCCGTTTCCAGCCCGATGCCCTTGCTGCCGCCGGTGACGATCGCTGTGCGGCCTTCCAATCCGAGTTTCATTGGTTCGCTCCCTGATGGCCGCCTTCGAGGCGGTCGATGATTGTCCTGATCGGAAGATCTTCGCCGGCTCGCACGGCATCGAAGATCAAGGCGGCTAGGGCCACGCCGGCACATTTCGGCCGGCCTGCTGCGACGAGACGGTGTTCGAAGACCTCGGTCGCGCGCGGCTCGTCCTGAAAGATCAGGGCCCTCGGCGATTCCCGCGCCGTGCGCGTGTGGCGGCGACCGTCCGGCCAAATGATCTCGACCGTCGCGTCGAGCGCGTCGCCGACATCGTCAGGAATGACAGCGATCTTCTCGACCAGCTTGAGAATCCGCGGGTCGCGGCGCTTCTGTTCGCCAACGTCGTAGCCCAACTCGCCGTAGGCCAGCATCGCCGCAGTGGCGAACGCCGTGCTTGCCTGCGTCTGCACGACGCGCTCGAAAGGCCCCTTGAAGTTCGTACCTGGATATTCGGTGTAGGGCCGCCAGATCGCGACATTGATCCGTTCGGCCGCATCGAGGTCGACACCATCGCGGTGCACGAGCAGAGCGGCCACCACCGCCGACATGTTGTCGCCCAGGGTCGCGAAGGGCTTGGCCATCACCTCTGCCATCATCGCCGGATCTGGATCGACCGACCAATGTGGCGGAGAGGTGTCGAGCCCAGCCAATGAGCGGAGGAGGCCCTTGGGGCCCTCGAGCGCATCCGGCGCGCCGACGACACCACGCGCGGCCAGGCGTGCCGCAGTCAGCCCGCCATGGGCTGCCCTCCCGTTCTGGACGCGCCATTCGTCAGAACCGCAGCGCACGGGCTCCAGGGTCCCGCCGGTCGTACAGGCAGCGATCGCAACCGCATTGCTGGCCTTGGCCGCATCTAGCCCGAGCGACACGGCAGCAGCAGCCGCAGCGCCGATTGTCCCAAAGGTCGGGCTGGTGCGGATACCGCGTCCGATAAGGCCGCGCGCCACGAGCTCGCCCGCGCCCAGCCACTTCATCGTTGCGTAGCCGGCGACGGTCGCGCGCAGAACCGCCGACAGTGACTGGCCTCGCGCCTCGCCAAGCGAGATCGAGACGGGGGGCACCAGAGAGCCCGGATGCGACCAGGATTCGTGCTCGGTATCGTCCTGGAAATGCGCATGGACCGCGACGCCATTGGCGAGCACCGCTTCGGAGAGGACGCTATGCGTGCCATCGGCCCAGATCCGCGCCGTGCCCTCACCTGCGGGCACGGGCACAGCCATTGCACGTGCGGCGGCCGCGGTGGTCTCGTCCCGCGCAACGAGCGCCAAGCCCATCGCATCAAGCAGGCAGATCGCCGCCTTGGAGGCCACTGCTAATGGGATGGACCGGCTGCTCCCGCCGCCGCGTAAGCTGTGGCCTTACCCAAGCCGGAGCAGCCTCATGAACAG
>JARYGW010000400.1:0-4426 GCA_033792295.1 Allobosea sp. | reverse complement strand
GAAGGGTCGATGCGGCGGACAAAGCGGCACCGTCCGCCTCACCCTTTCCGCCGCGGCAAAACAGCTAGCGGCTCCCCGACGGCTTGACGGCATAGGGGCTTTCGCGCGACCAGCATCCTTCGGACTGCAGGGATCCTCGCGCCATGAAAAGCACGCTCTCCACCGATCTGCGCTCGGGCGCCCTCGTCTATCACCGCCAGCCACGGCCCGGTAAGCTCGAGATCCAGGCGACGAAGCCCCTCGGCAACCAGCGCGACCTGGCGCTCGCCTACTCGCCCGGCGTCGCCGCCGCCTGCGAAGCGATCGTCGACGACCCGGCGGAAGCGGCCGAACTCACCTCCCGCCAGAACCTCGTCGCCGTCGTCACCAACGGCACCGCCGTGCTCGGCCTCGGCGACATCGGCCCGCTGGCCTCCAAGCCGGTGATGGAAGGCAAGGCCGTCCTTTTCAAGAAATTCGCCGGCATCGACTGCTTCGACATCGAGGTCGAGCAGAAGAACATCGAGAAGTTCGTCGAGGTGGTCGCCGCGCTGGAGCCGACCTTCGGCGGCATCAATCTCGAGGACATCAAGGGGCCGGAATGCTTCGAGATCGAGGAGCAGCTCAAGGCCCGGATGAAGATCCCCGTCTTTCATGACGACCAGCACGGCACGGCGATCATCGTCGGCGCCGCCGTCCTGAACGGGCTCGACCTCGCCGGCAAGAAGATCGCCGACGTCAAGATCGTCGTCTCCGGCGCCGGCGCGGCGGCGCTGGCCTGCACCAACCTGCTCGTCGAGCTCGGCGCCCAACGCAAGAATGTCTGGATCACCGACCTCGAAGGGGTGGTCTACAAGGGCCGCAACACGCTGATGGACCGCTGGAAGGAGGTCTACGCACAGGAGACCGACGCCCGCGTGCTGAACGACGTGATCGGCGATGCCGACATCTTCCTCGGCCTCTCCGCAGCCGGCGTGCTGAAGCCGGAAATGGCCAAGCGCATGGCGCCGAAGCCGCTGATCCTGGCACTCGCTAATCCGAGCCCGGAGATCACACCCGAGGATGCGCTCGCTGCCCGTCCGGACGCGATGATCTGCACCGGCCGCTCGGATTATCCGAACCAGGTCAACAACGTCCTGTGCTTCCCCTACATCTTCCGCGGCGCGCTCGACGTGCAGGCGACGACCATCAACGAGGCGATGAAGCTCGCCGCCGTGCGCGCCATAGCGTCGCTGGCCCGCGAGGCAAGCTCCGACGTGGCGGCACGCGCCTATGGCGGTGAGGCCTCGACCTTCGGTGCGACCTCGCTGATCCCGAACCCCTTCGATCCGCGACTGATCATGCGCATTGCGCCGGCCGTCGCGGAAGCCGCCATGACGACGGGCGTCGCGCGCAAGCCGCTGGTCGATGTCGAGGCCTATCGCGAGCAGCTCTCGCGCTTCGTCTTCCGCTCCGGCTTCATCATGAAGCCGCTGTTCCAGCAGGCGAAGGCCGACCCCAAGCGCGTGATCTACGCCGAGGGCGAGGATGAACGCGTCCTGCGCGCCGCCCAGGTCGCGCTCGAGGAAGGGCTTGCCGTGCCGATCCTGATCGGCCGCCCCAGCGTGATCGAGACCCGCATCCAGCGCTTCGGCCTCACGCTCAAGCCCGGCGTCGACTTCCAGGTGGTCAATCCCGAGGACGATCCGCGCTATCGCGACTACGTCCAGACCTATCTCGATATCGCCGGCCGGCGCGGCATCACGCCCGAGGCGGCGCGCGCGCTGGTGCGCACCAACAACACCGTGATCGCAGCGCTCGCCGTCGCGCGCGGCGAGGCGGATGCGATGATCTCCGGCCTCGAAGGCCGGTTCATGTCGCGCCTGCGGCACATCAAGGACATTATCGGGCTGGCGCCGGGCGTCTGCGACATCGCGGCCATGACCCTGATCATCACCAACAAGGGCGCCTTCTTCCTTGGCGACACCCATGTGAAGCACGACCCGACGGCGGAAGAGATCGCCGACATGACCGTGCTCGCCGCCAACCACGTCCAGCGCTTCGGCCTCGAGCCCAAGATCGCGCTGCTCTCGCATTCCGACTTCGGCGCGGCCGACACGCCGAGCTCGCTCAAGATGCGCAAGGCGCTGAAGCTGATCCGCGAACGCGCGCCCGCTCTCGAATGCGACGGCGAGATGGAGGCCGACACCGCCCTCGTCCCGCTGATTCGCGAGCGTGTCCTGCCCTCCTCGACGCTGAAGGACATGGCGAACGTCCTGATCTTTCCCAATCTCGACGCCGCCAACATCTCCTACCAGTTCGCCAGGGTGATGGCCGATGCCCTGCCCGTAGGGCCGATCCTGATCGGCACCGCGAAGCCCGCCCATATCCTGACCGGCTCGGTCACGGCGCGCGGCGTCGTCAACATGACGGCGGTCGCGGTGGTCGAGGCGCAGGAGAGTGCAGCCGCAGCCGCGGCGGCGACGGGCAAATAGGTCTGCCGCCAGTTCCTGACATCGCCCCTTCTGAAGCCTTGGTTGGCACAGGTTTTTCCGGCTTGGCAGACTCGGTCTGCCAAGCTCTACTTCCATGAGTCGGGCAACGCTCGCGCCGGTGCCCGGCGCAAGGAGTGGTTGCCATGCTCGACGTCACCCGCCGCTGCGCACCCTTGGCATTCGCCGCCCTGCTCACGACGTTGCGCAGCGCAGCGGCACAAGGCGCGACCGTCTTCCACCGCGGCAATGACGGCGATCCGGAGACACTCATCCGCACCGGACCTCGACCGTCGCCGAAGCCCATCTGCTGCGCGACCTGCGCGAAGGCCTCGTCATCCACAATATGGCGGGCGAGGTCGTCCCCGGTGTCGCCGAGAGCTGGACGACGAGCGATGACGGCAAGCTCTGGCGCTTCCGGCTGCGCAGCGATGCGAAATGGTCGAACGGAGAGCCGTTCAAGGCCAGCGACTTCGTCTATTCCTTCAGGCGGATCATCAACCCGGAAACCGGAGCGAAATACGCGAATCTGCTGTTCCCGGTCCGCAATGCCGAAGCGATCCACAAGGCCGCGACCGGCTCATCGCTCGATGGACTGGGTGTCCGGGCGCCGGACGAGCGAACGCTCGAAATCGAATTGGAGCGCCCCACCCCCTATCTGCTCGAACTCCTGACCCATCAGAGCGCGCTCCCGGTCCATCGGGCGAGCGCCGCGAAGGCTCGGTTCGATCCGGGCGGCACCGAAAGCTGGATCACCAACGGGGCCTACGAGCTCAAGGAATTCGTGCCGAACTCGCATATCAGGCTCGACCGGAACCCGCATTTTCACGCTGCGTCCGAGGTGAAGATCGACACCGTGATCTTCTATCCAACGCCTGACCTCGCTGCCGCGGCGCGCCGCTTCCAGGCCGGGGAGCTGCACCTGACGACCGACATTCCGGCCGACCAGTTCAAGGAACTGCAGCGCAAGCTCGGCGATCAGGTCCGGATCGGGCCTTATCTCGCGACCTATTTCCTGATCGTCAACACGGCCAAGCAGCCTTTCGACGATCCGCGCGTGCGCCGCGCACTCTCCCTCCAGATCGACCGGGACTTCATCGCCGATTCGATCTGGGGCGGCACGATGCTGCCGGCATATGGCGTGATCCCTCCGCATATCGGCAATTATGGCGAACGAGCGGAAATGGATTTCCGCTATGAGTCGGTGCTGGAGCGCGAAGAGGAGGCGAAACAGCTCCTCGGTGCAGCGGGCTTCGGCAACGGCGTGCCGCTCAACATCGAGTTCCGCTTCAACACCACCGACAACAACCGGAACACCGCCGCCGCCATCGCCGAGCAGTGGCGGGCGATCGGGATCGATACACGCTTCGTCGAAACGGATTTCCGAACGCATTTCGCCTATCTGCGCGACGGCGGCGACTTCGACGTCGCCCGCTATGGCTGGATCGGCGACTATTCCGATCCGCAGAACTTCCTGTTCCTGTTCGAGAGCGACAATACCGGCTTCAACATCGGCAGATATACGGATTCACGCTTCGACGCGCTGATGAAGCTCGCCGCCGACGAACTCGACATTCCGAAGCGCGCGGCGATCCTGCGCGAGGCCGACAGCATCGTCACGACCGACCAGCCCTGGATCCCGGTGCTGCACTACTCGACCAAGAATCTCGTGTCGCCGAAGCTCGCCGGCTTCGCGCAGAACCTGCGAGGGGCGATCCCGACCCGTTTCCTGAGCCTGAAGGCCTGAAGATCAACGCCGGGCGGCTCTGATCGCGGACTGATAGCCCTGCGTCTGACGCCGGGCGGATTTCTCGGCTTCGCGCTCGCAAGCGCGGCCAAGCTTCGCTAGGAAAGAGCCGGTCTTCCTTCACACAGCAGAGTCCGCATCCCATGAGCCGCATCGTCTATGTCAACGGCGCCTATCTCCCGGAAGAGGACGCCAAGATCTCCGTCTTCGATCGCGGCTTCATCTTCGG
>JARYGW010000003.1:0-62330 GCA_033792295.1 Allobosea sp. | reverse complement strand
CGAGATCGGCCCGCTCGCGACCGATGCAGGCATTTGCCGCTCGCGCCGCATAATCCATCTCGATCAGGCGGTCGATGACCGCGAGGATATCGTCCTGCTGCATCCACAGGCCATCGACCTCGCGGCGGTCATAGCGCGGCAGGCCGAGATGGATGCCGGCGACGGTGGTGACCGTGCCGGATGTGCCGAGCAGGTGGAAGCTGCGCGCATGGCGTGCCCCGGCTGCCTTCCTCGCGAAAGGGTCGAGCACCTGCGTGCAGTCCTCGACCATGCGCTCGAACAGCTCGCGGCTGACCTCGACGCCGCCATAGCGCTCCGCCACCGTGACGACGCCGATCGGTAGCGAGGCCCATTCGCGGATGCGGGCGGCGGGATCGCGCGCCTCGCTGCGGTTGCCCAGCCAGACGATCTCCGTCGAACCGCCGCCGATATCGAAGACGATAACGCCTTCCGCCTCCGGGTCGGCAAGCGCGGCGCAGCCCGAGACGGCGAGCGTAGCTTCGGTCCGCTGGTCGATGATCTCCAGCGACAGTTCAGCCTCGGCCGCGACGCGGCGCACGAAGTCGAGGCCGTTGGTGGCGGCCCGGCAAGCTTCGGTGGTGACGAGGCGGGCGCGGGTGACGCCGCGATTCGCCATCTTGCCACGGCAGATCTTCAGTGCCTCGACAGCTCGATCCATGGCGGCCTCGCCGAGCCGGCTGCTCGCGGCCAGCCCCTCGCCGAGCCGCACGATTCGCGAGAAGGCGTCGACGACGCGGAAGCCATGCTGGGCCGGACGGGCGATCAGCAGCCGGCAGTTGTTCGTGCCGAGATCGAGCGCGGCATAGGTCGCCTGCGCCCGGTAGACGTTGTGGCCGTTGTGAGGTCTTGGAGTCGAGACAACAGCGCCGCCGCCGGCCCTGGCCGGGTCGGCGCTATGTCTATGCGGCGGCGTCACATGAGTGACACCTCCGTATTGTCGGTCCTCGACCGCCACCGTTCCCAATCCCCTGACCTGCCGCACCAGCCTGAGGCGATCCGGCAAGGGCCGCGCTAGGCGGCCATGTGCTTCGTCAGCAAGCTAACTACAGCGCAAGCCGCATGCCAAGCGGAACCTTGCCGTGGCGGCAGCTCGCGGCAGTCGCGGGTCGAAATCCGGGGAGCGCCCTTGCGCGAATATAGCGGCTTCGGCCAGTCTCCGCGCGCGGCGCCGGAGAGCGTCGCAAGGCAAGGGCAGGACGCAAGGCATGGCCGCCAGACATCTTCTCGCGATCGACCAGGGCACGACTTCCTCGCGCGCCATCGTGTTCGATTCGGTGCTGGCCCCGGTCGCAAGCGCGCAGAAGGAGTTCCCGCAGCATTTCCCCGCCTCCGGCTGGGTCGAGCACGAGCCAGAGGATATCTGGGAGACGGTCCTCTCGACGGCCCGTCAGGCTCTCGCCAGGGCCGGGCTCGGCGCGAAGGACATCGCCGGAATCGGTATCACCAACCAGCGCGAGACGACGCTGATCTGGGATCGTCAGACGGGCAGGGCGATCCACCGCGCCATCGTCTGGCAGGACCGGCGCACGGCGGACGCCTGCGCGAAACTCGTCGCCGCCGGCCATGAGGAACTCGTCGCGAGCCGTACGGGCCTGCGCATCGATCCCTATTTCTCCGGCACCAAGATCGCCTGGCTGCTCGACAATGTTCCCGGCGCCCGGCGGCGAGCGGAGGCGGGCGAGCTCGCCTTCGGCACCGTCGATTCCTTCCTGCTCTGGCGGCTGACGGGCGGGAAGGTGCACGCGACCGACGCGACCAATGCGGCGCGCAGCATGGTGTTCGATATCGGCCGCGGCACCTGGGACAAGGACCTGCTCGCGCTGCTCGACATCCCCGCGGCGATTTTGCCCGAGGTGCGCGATTGCGCGGCGTATTTCGGCGATACGGCGCCGGAGCTGTTCGGCGGGCCGATTCCCGTGCGCGGGATAGCCGGCGATCAGCAGGCGGCGACGATCGGCCAGGCCTGCTTCGATCCCGGTATGGTGAAGTCCACCTATGGGACGGGCTGCTTTGCCTTGCTCAACACCGGCGACACACCGGTGCGCTCGAAGAACCGGTTGCTCAGCACGATCGCCTATCAGCTCGGCGGCCGGCGCGCCTACGCGCTGGAAGGCTCGATCTTCATCGCGGGAGCGGCGGTGCAATGGCTGCGCGACGGCCTCGGCATCATCGAGAAGGCGAGCGACACCGGTCCGCTCGCGGAGGCGGCCGACCCCGCGCAGGATGTCTATCTCGTGCCCGCTTTCGTCGGGCTCGGCGCCCCGCATTGGGATGCCAATGCGCGCGGCGCGCTGTTCGGGCTGACGCGCGGCACCGGCCCGCGCGAATTCGCCCGCGCCACGCTGGAAAGCGTCTGCTACCAGACCCTCGATCTGATCGAGGCCATGCATGCCGACTGGCCCCGGGCCGGGCAGGGCGGGCGGGCGGTATTGCGCGTCGATGGCGGCATGGTCGCCTCGGACTGGACGATGCAGCGCCTCGCCGACATCCTCGACCTTCCCGTCGATCGGCCGACGGTGCTCGAGACGACCGCGCTGGGCGCTGCCTATCTCGCCGGGCTCGACGCCGGGCTGCTGCCAGAACCCGACCGCTTCGCCGATCTCTGGCGGCTGGAGCGGCGCTTCCTGCCGGCGATGGCCGCGAGCCAGCGCGCGCGCAAGGTCGATGGGTGGCGCGATGCCGTGCGGCGGACGCTGAGCTCGAACTGAGCCAAGGAAGCGGCGCGGAGCCCAGCTCTCCTCAAAGGAGCCTGTCAGGAATGTTGAAGGGCCACGGCCTGCTATCGCTCTGGAACGGCGTCGAACCCGACCGGCTTGGCGAGTACAATCTCTGGCATACCCGCGAGCATGTTCCCGAGCGGCTCGCTATTCCCGGCATGCTGCGCGCCCGCCGCTATCATCGTGGCGAGGGGCCACTCCCGGAATTCCTGACGCTCTATGAGCTGGAAACCAACGCGGTGCTGGCGAGTGCGCCCTATCGGATCCTGCTGGAGACCCCGACTGCCTGGTCGCGCAGCATGCGCCCGTCCTTTCGCGGCTTCTTCCGCGTCGGCCATCTTGCCGTGCTGAGCCGGGGCGGTGGTGTCGGCAGCGCCCTCATGGCGACGACTTTCTCGGATGCTTCGGCTCCCGAGGGCGCCTGGGAGCGGATCGCCGGGCGCGTTCTGCGGGAGACGGCGGCGACCGCGGTCCATATCTTGAAGAAGGACCCCGCTGTCGCGCCGGTACCGTTCACCGTGCCATCGGGAGGAGGACGCTCCTACGCCGATGGCGGGGCGATCATGGTTGAGTGTTATGATCGCGGTCGGCTCGCCGGGATCGCCGAGATGCTCGATCCCCTTCTCGATCTGCAGGGGCTGGCACAGGAGCGCGCGAGCTGGACCGCTTACGACCTCGCCTATGCGCTCGACCGGGGCGAACTTTCCGACGTCGTCGCCTTGTCCGGCCCCGAGGTCTAGATCATCGCTGGTGCATCGGATTTCTCCGAAAAATGGAGTTCACTTTTCGGCCCGATGCTCTAGGCGCGCGGGGTCCCGTTTGCCCCTTTCGGGTGGTGGGCGATCGCGTGGAGAAGCATCCGCTGCAGACTCTGCGCCGGGCGCGGCAGGGGCTCGCCATCTCGCGCGATGATTCCGACCGTGCGCCGGATCGAGGGCGCCGTGATCGGCAGGATGCGCAGCTCCGGGCTTGGCGGGATCGCCAGCCGTGGCAGGACCGTGACCGCGATGGCGTTTGCGACGAAGCAGACCGCCATGTTGACGCGCTGGACCTCGTAGGCCCAGTCCAGCTTTTCGCCGAAAGTGCCGAGGCTCTCGCTCAGCATGAAGCCGTGGCTCGTCGTCGTGGCGACGCGCGCCAGCGGGTAGCCGACAAGATCGGCCCAGGTCAGCGCCTCGCGGTCAGCCAGCGGATGCTCGGCCGGGACCGCTGCGACGAAATCCTCTTCGAACAGGGCGCGGGATTTCTGGGTCCAGAGCTGTGCCCCGAGGATGGTCAGCGCGAACTGCGCCTCGCCGGAAGCGACGCGCTCGCGCAGCGCCGCAGCCGGCTCGTCGAAGACCGTGACGGAGACCTGCGGATAGCGCTGGCGGAACTCGCGGAGCACATCCGGCAGGAAATGCTCGCCGAGCGAGCCGAGACAGCCGACCGAGACCTTCTCCCGCGCCTGCCGCCCCTCGCGCCTGAGGTTCTCGTAGAGGTGACTGAGGCGCATCAGCGCATCGCGCGCTTCCGGGAAGAACTCCTGCCCGGCCCGCGTCAATGACAGGCTGCGCGTGGTGCGCTGGAAGAGCGTGACGCCGACATCCTCCTCGAGCTTGCGGATCCGGTGGCTCAGCGCCGTCTGCGACAGGCGCATCGCTTCGGCCGCCCGCCGAAAGCTGCCGAATTCGGCAATCTGGATGAAGGCTTCGAGCCCTGCGACGTCCACCGCAACGTCTCCCATTGAGCAATATAGCTCATGAATAGGGCTCCCAAATTCATTTGAACAGCATCTGCCCGCGTGCCTATCCTGACTTCAAGAAGCTGCTGCCGGCCTCCGCCGTTCGCTGGACGGACGCAAAGGATCGGCCATCAGGCCTAGGGAAACGCATCATGGGATCGATGGAAGGCGAGGGAGGACGGCTGTTCTTCCGCTCCGAGACCTTCGATACGGAGAAGTTCGAGCGGCGCAGACCATCGAACCGGACGATCACAGAGCCGGCTCGCGAGATTCCGGTCCACACCGAATGCGACGTGCTGGTCGTCGGTGGCGGTCCCGCCGGCACCGCCGCTGCGATCGCGGCCGCCCGGCGCGGTGCGGATGTCGTGCTGCTGGAGCGCTACAACCATCTCGGCGGGCTCTCGACCGGCGGGCTCGTCATCTGGATCGACCGGATGAGCGACTGGCAGGGACGCCACGTCATCCGCGGCGTCGCCGAGGAGCTGCTGGCGCGCCTGACCCGCGACAAGATCGCCGGTCCCGGGCCGCAGGAGTGGGGCTCGCACGACCCCGAGCGCGTCGCCTATTGGGGCTTGCGCAATGCGGCCTTCAACAACACCGTTACCCACGCACCGACGCTCGATCCGGAATGGCTCAAAGCGGAATCGCTCGCCATGGTGCTGGAGGCAGGCGTCCACCCGATCTTCCACGCCTGGGGCGCGAGCCCGCTGATGGAAGGGCGGCGCGTCGCCGGCTGCACCTTCGAGAGCAAGGAAGGTCGGCGCGCCATCCTTGCCCGCGTCACCATCGATGCGACCGGCGACGGCGATCTCTATGCCGGTGCCGGCTCCGGCTTCGATACCGAGGTCGACATCCGCGACATCCATGGCTGCATGAACACCTCCTGGCTGTTCGGCGGCGTCGACATGAAGGCCTTCCTGCGCTTCCGTGCCGAGACGCCGGAGCAGTACTCCCAGTTCATGGCCCACGGGCGCGAGGCGATGCGCTTCTTCGACAAGCCGTCCGTCTCGTGGCGGGACGACATTGCCGTCTTCATGGGGCCGCGACTCGCCGGCTATTCGGCACTGAAGGTCGAGGACCTGTCAGAGGTGGAGATCCGCAGCCACCAGCTCATGCTGGAACATCTCGCCTTCTACCGGGCCCATGCCCCGGGCTTTTCCAGCGCCTTCATCATGCTCTCGGCGCCGCAGCTCGGCGTCAGGCACGGCCGGCGCCTCAAGGGGCGAGGCAAGCTCACCCGTAAGAACTGGGACGGCAACACGGCGCCCGACGAGATCGGCGTCTCGCCCTCGCTCGCGCCGAAATTCGCGAACATCTCCGTTCCTTATAGCTGCATTGTGCCGCGCGAGATCGACGGTCTGCTGGCGCCGGGCCGGCATCTCTCCTGTGACGCGACCAGCCATTCCTTCATGCGCGAGATTCCGCAATGCTGGTTGACCGGCCATGCGGCGGGCGTCGCCGCCGCCATTGCGGCCGATCGGAACGTGACGCCGGCCGCGGTGCCGATCGCCGAGCTGAGGGCGGGGCTCACGGCTCAGGGAGCCTATCTCAACGCTGTCCCCGAGCTGGTCGAGGGCTGAGGAAACACAGGCACGATCTCTTCGTCACGGTTGACGGGAACGGATAAGCGGGCCGAAGAAGCCTGCTGTGTGAAACAAGCGGGAAGACGGCATCGAGCCGTTCCCGAAGGGAGGAACGGAATGTTCGAAGGCTTCGCTCGCTGGCGCAGCACCTGCGTCGCCATGGTTCTGGGCCTTGCCGGCGGCGTTGCGCCGGCCCTCGCGCAGGCACCCCAGCCCAAGCCGCTCGACCCGCCGCAATCGGTGCGCGTCGCCTATGTGCCGATCATGAAATTCGCGACCGCCTATGTCGCGGAAGCGCGCGGGCTGTTCAAGAAGTATGGGCTGGACGTCAAGCTCGACAGCGTCAAGTCCGGCACCGAGGCGATCGCCTTTCTCGACAAGGGCTCGGTCGATGTCGGCGGCATTTCGATCGTGGCCTCGCTCTGGTCGGCCTGGAACCGGGGTCTCGATATCCGTGTGATCGCACCGGGCGCGCTCGACCCGATGACCGATGGTCCGACCAAGCTGATCGTCCGCAAGGATCTGCTGGATTCGGGCGCCGTGAAGTCGGTCGCCGACCTCAAGGGCAAGCGCATCGCGGCGGCTGGCGGCCCGGGCAGCGGCGGCGAATATTTCGTCAGCAAGGCCCTTGAGAGCGCCAAGCTCACCTTGCGCGACGCACAGCTCCTGAACGTCGGCAATGCCGACATGCCGGCGGCGATGGAAGCGAAGTCGATCGACGCCGTGCTGACCTCCTCGCCCTATTCGGACCAGATCCTCAAGGCCGGTACCGGCAAGCTCCTGATGCAGGACATCACCCCTGGCCTGATGACGGTCGCCTTTGTCGCTTCGGGCAAGTTCATCAAGGAGCGACCGGAGGTGGTCGAGCGCTTCGTGCTGGCGATGACGGAAGCCGCTCGCCTGATGCAGGGCGCCGATTTCCTCGTCCAGCCCAATATGGACGGTTATCTGAAATATACGGCCTCGACGCCGGACGCGATCAAGAACGGCGGCTCGGTGATCTTCGATCCCAATATGGCGATCCCGACCTCAGGCCTCGCCGATATCGAGCGCGTGCATCGTGAAAACGGTCGCACCGAATACGACAAGCCTCTCGACATGGCCAAGGTCGTCGATGAGCGCTTCGTCGCCAAGGCCATCAAGATCC
Source organism: Allobosea sp. (assembly GCA_033792295.1). GTDB lineage: Bacteria > Pseudomonadota > Alphaproteobacteria > Rhizobiales > Beijerinckiaceae > Allobosea. The sequence continues at coordinate 55,139 of JARYGW010000003.1, read as the reverse complement.
TCGGCAAGGCTGCCCCGGCCAAGTGAGGCAGGCGCCCATCAGGCGCCGATCCTCAGTGGAATGCGGTCCTCGGACACAAGCGATGCAAGAACAACGAGCCCGGAGGGGCAGCCGATGACCGCCGCGATACAGGCTATCGGCGTGCCGAAGATCGGCGCGCGCAACGTCAGCAAGCATTATCCGACCGCGGACGGCACCATGGTCGCGCTGGAGGATTTCTCTCTTGATGTGGCCGATGGTGAGTTCGTCTGCATCGTCGGCCCCTCAGGCTGCGGCAAGTCGACCTTCCTGCGCATGGTGGCGGGGCTGGAGTCGATCTCGTTGGGCTCGATCGATATCCGCCCCGGCCGCGAGAAGTCTAAGCCGCTCAACAGCGTCGTCTTTCAGGAATACGCGATCTTTCCCTGGAAGACGCTGATCGAAAATGTCGCCTTCGGTCCTCAGATGCGCGGCGTCGGCCGCAAGGAGCGGCTCGAGACCGCGCGCTACTGGCTCGACCGCGTGGGCCTGAGCAAGTTCGCCGACTATTATCCGCACCAGATCTCCGGCGGCATGAAGCAGCGCGTCAGCATCATCCGGGCGCTCGCCAACGACCCCGAAGTGCTGCTGATGGACGAGCCGCTCGGCGCGCTCGATGCCCAGACACGCGTGGTCATCCAGGAGGAGCTGCTACGAATCTGGGAAGAGACCCGCAAGACGGTGCTCTACATCACCCACAGCCTCGACGAGGCCGTGCTGCTCGGCGACCGCGTCATCCTGATGAGCGCCCAGCCCGGGCGGCATCTGGCGACCTTCAAGATCGACCTGCCGCGTCCGCGCACCATCGCGATGACGAATTCGCCGCGCTTCGCCGAATACCGGGCGCAGATCTGGGAGAAGCTCAGCGCCGAGGTGACACGCGCCATGGAGGCCCAGCCATGACAATCGCATCGACCGATCGAGTTGCGGCGGCTCCCGAAGGTTCTGCGCCCGCGCAGCCCACTCGCAAGGATAGCGGCGACAAGCGCGCCATTTTCCTGCTTGCTGCCGCCATCGTAGCGCTCAACGCGGTGCTGGCTGTCGTCGGACATTGGGGCGACTTCGCCTGGCCCGCGATCGGGGTGAGCTTCATCCTGCTGGTGCTGATGTGCGAGCGCATCGGCCGGCTCGTGCCGGTCAAGGGCAGGGGAATCTACGAGCGCACGCTGGCGCTGGGCTTCCCGCTCCTCGTCCTCGTGCTCTGGGAGCTCGCGGCCGATAGCGGCTTCATCAATCCGACCTGGTTCCCTCCTCCGAGCCGGATCGGCGCGGCACTCTGGGACCTCAGCACGCGCTATGACCGCTTCTCGGGCACGACGCTGCTCGGGCGCCCCTGGCTGATGCCGGAAGCCTTTTCGAAGGAAGGCTGGGCGGGGGTTTGGAATCTCGTCGCGGAAAGCCATGTCTTCGCGACCGTGGCGCGCGTCCTCGTCGGCTTCGTGCTCGGTGCCATCCCCGGCGTGCTGGTCGGTGTTGTCATGGGCCTGAATCAGACCGTGCGGCTCATGCTCGATACGACGCTCTCGGCGATCTATGTGCTGCCGAAGATCGCGATCTTCCCGATCGTGATGCTGATGTTCGCCGATCCCTTCGGCGAGGCGCCGAAGATCCTCGTCGTCGGGCTCTCCGTCTTCATCCTGATGGCGATCAACACGATGGCGGCGGTGCGCGGCATCGACAAGGTCTACCTGATGGCCGGCAGGAACTACGGCGCCAAGGGCTGGTCGATGCTGCGCCATGTCATCCTGCCCGGCGCGCTGCCGATGATCTTCTCGGGGCTTCGCATCGCGCTCGGCACGGCGATGATCGTGATCATCTCGGTCGAGTTCGTGCGCGCCAAGCAGGGCGTCGGCTACATGACCTTCTACTACTGGGAGGTCCTCAACCCCGAGAAGATGTATGCCGGCCTCGTCGTCGTGATGATCCTCGGCGTGCTGCTGACTTATGCGCTGCAATGGCTGCAGCGCCGGCTCATGCCTTGGCAAAGGTAAGAGCTTGGCAGAAATGAGGACAGGACGATGAAGGTTGCGCTCGTCACCGGCGGCGCCGGCGCCGTCGGGGCCGCCGCTGCGCGGATGCTGGCCGAAGACGGTTTCCGCGTCGTGCTCGCCGACCGCGACATCGAGCGGGCGCAAGCCATCTGCGACGAGATCGTTCGCGATGGCGGCGCGGCCGTCGTCGAGGCTGTCGATCTGCTGGAAGAGGGCGCTTGCCAGCGATTGGTCGGGCGCGTGGCCGAACGCTTCGACCGGCTCGACTGCCTCGTCAACAATGCCGGCATGACCGGCGCGCCGCGGATCGACACGGTCGATGTCGCGATCTGGAACGCGGTGCTCGCGCTCAACCTGACGGTGCCGATGCTGCTCGCCCAGGCGGCTCAGCCATTGATGAAGCAGAGCGGTGGCGGCAGCATCGTCAATGTCGCCTCGCGCGTCTATCTCGCTGGTACGGGCGTCGCCTACACCTCCAGCAAATCGGGGCTGATCGGACTCACCCGCGTGCTCGCGGTGCAGCTCGGCCCCGACAATATCCGCGTCAACGCGGTCGCGCCGAGCTTCCTCAACACGCCTTTCAACGAGAGGATCGTGACGGAGAACGCCGGACTCGCCGCCTCCTTCCGCAAGATGTCGCCGCTCGGCCGGCTCGGAACGGCGGAGGATGTCGCGGGTGCCATCGCCTTTCTGGCCTCGCCCCGGGCAAGCTTCGTCACGGGGGATGTCGTCCATGTCTGCGGCGGCACGCAGCTCGCCCCGCAACCGGATGCCGCCGGTGCTGGCCATAACCAGTCAGAGCCCGTCTGACACTGGATTGCCGGTTGGAATAACCTGTAGGTTATGTTGTCTGGCAATAATGCCATTTAACATGAGCTTCCAAATCGCTCATGATGAGGCCGTATTCGAGGTAAGACGTCTTCCATGGCTTTCACGCGTATCGACGGCAGGCTGGTGCATTGGCGCGAAAGCGGTTCGCGCGAGGCGTCGCCCGTCATTCTGGTCAATTCGCTGGGCACGGATTTCCGTATCTGGGACGAGGTCGCCGCGGCGCTTTCCCGCGATTGGCGCGTCGTCACCTACGACAAGCGCGGCCATGGCCTGTCCGACGTTCCGACGGGGCCCTACGCGATCGCCGATTTCACCGACGATCTCATCGGGCTTGCCGACCATCTCGGGCTGAAGCGCTTTGCCCTTGTCGGTCTCTCGATCGGCGGGCTGATCGGGCAGGATTTGGCCGTGCGCCACCCGGAACGCCTGGCCGCGCTGGTGTTGGCCGATACGGCACCGAAGGTCGGCACGGCCGAAAGCTGGAGCGGGCGCATCGAGGCCGTCCGCAAGAACGGCCTCGCCGCCATTGCCGATCCCGTCATGGAGCGCTGGTTCACTCCCGCCTTCCACACCGAGCGCCCGGACGATCTCGCGGGCTGGCGCAACGCGCTGCTCCGCCAGTCGGCGGATGGCTATATCGCAACCTGCGAAGCCTTGCGTGATGCCGATCTCACCGGGTCAATCAGTGCTATCGACGTGCCGACGCTCGCCGTCGCCGGCGATGGCGACCTGTCGACGCCGCCCGATCTGGTTCAGGCGATGGCTGAGCGGATCCCGAATGCGCGCTTTGCGCTTATCGAGGGCTGCGGGCACATTCCGCCGGTCGAGCAGCCGGCCCGCTTGCTCGCGCTGGTGACGGATCATCTGGAGAAACACGGACGTGGCTGACGCAAAAGACCGGTATACCCAGGGCATGGCGACCCGCCGTTCCGTGCTTGGCGAGCGCTATGTCGATGCTGCGGTCGCCAACACCGACCCCTTCACGGAAGATTTCCAGCAGCTCATCACCGAAAGTGCCTGGGGCACGGTCTGGTCGCGCGACACGATCAGCAAGCGCGAGCGCTCGATGTTGACCATCGCGCTGCTCGCCGCGCTCGGTCATCATGACGAGGTCGCCATGCATGTCCGGGCGACGCGCAACACCGGTGCCAGCATGGACGACATCAAGGAAGCGCTGCTGCATGTCGCGATCTATGCCGGCGTGCCGGCGGCCAATCACGCTTTCAAGATCGCCAAGGCCGCTTATGCGGAGATGGAGAACGAAAAGGCGGGCTGAACCCGCCTGCCGCGCACCGCGATTCGGCAGCGCGAATTGAGCAAAATCAAGATCAGTGGGCCGGTCTCGTCGCAATCTGGCGTTCAGCCAGACGAGAGAGGCTCCGACGGAGGGAGGCGCCACCATGCGCAATGAAAATTCGAGCCATCAAGGTGGCTCGTTCTACCAGCGTGATCGAGGCTGGCATCCGCCGGCCTTCACGCCGGAATACAAGACCTCGGTGCTGCGCTCGCCGAAGAACGCGCTGCTGTCGCTCGGCAACACGCTGTCCGAGATGACCGGCCCGGTCTTCGGCCACAACATGCTCGGGCCGCTCGATAACGACCTGATCCTCAACTACGTCCAGACCGGGGAGCCGATCGGCCCGCGCATCATCGTGCACGGCCAGGTTCTCGACGAGGATGCGCGCCCGGTTCGCGGAGCGCTGGTCGAGTTCTGGCAGGCGAATGCCGGCGGCCGCTACCGCCACAAGAAGGAAACCTATCTCGCCGCCATCGACCCGAATTTCGGCGGCTGCGGGCGCACCATCACCGATGACGAGGGCCGCTACTGGTTCCGCACCATCAAGCCCGGTCCCTATCCCTGGCCGAACGGCGTCAATGACTGGCGCCCGGCCCATATTCATTTCTCGGTCTTCGGGCATGCCTTCGCGCAGCGGCTGATCACCCAGATGTATTTCGAGGGCGACCCGATGATCTGGCAATGCCCGATCGTGATGGGCATACCCAGCCGCGAGGCAGTGGAGCGGCTCGTCGCGGCGCTCGACCGCGAATCGACGCTGCCGATGGATACGATGGCCTATAAATTCGATATCGTGCTGCGTGGCCGGCGTTCGACCCTGTTCGAGAACCGGATGGAGGGCAACTGATGGTCCAGTCTCTGCGCCGTCTCAAGGAAAGCCCGTCGCAGACGGCAGGTCCTTACGTCCACATCGGTGCCACGCCGAATTTCTCCGGCATCGAGGGCATCTACCCGCATGACCTCGGCTCGCAGCCGCTGTCTCCCGAGGCAAAGGGCGAGCGTATCGTCGTCACCGGCCGGATCTTCGACGGCTCGGGCACGCCGATCAAGGATGCCCTGGTCGAAATCTGGCAGGCCGATGCGCAGGGTCTTTATCCCAGCGCCGGCGAGCACCGTGGCAAGGCCGATCCGCATTTTGCGGGCTGGTTCCGCCAGCCGGTCGACGGCACGACCGGCGTCTATCGATTCGAGACGGTGAAGCCGGGCGTCGTGCCTTATTTCGACGGCCGTCCGATGGCGCCGCACATCACCTTCTGGATCGTGGCGCGCGGCATCAATATCGGCCTGCATACGCGCCTCTATTTCGGTGACGAGGACAAGGCGAATGCGGCCGACCCGATCCTCGGCCGGATCGAGCATCGCGTGCGCGTGCCGACGCTGATCGCGACCCGCAGCGACGAGGCGGGCCTGCCGGTCTACACCTTCGACATCCGCCTGCAGGGCGAGGGCGAGACGGTCTTCTTCGACATCTGAGGGCGGCGACCAGCCGCCCTTCCAATTCGATCAGTCAGCAAGCAGAGTATCGACGACATGAGCGAAGCCTTCATCTGTGCTTACGTCCGCACGCCGATCGGCCGGTTTGGCGGCTCCCTCTCTGCGGTACGGGCCGACGATCTCGGCGCGGTGCCGTTGAAGGCCTTGCTCGAACGCCATGCAGGCGTCGATTTCGGCGCGGTGGACGATGTGATCTTCGGCTGCGCCAACCAGGCGGGCGAGGACAACCGCAACGTCGCCCGCATGTCGCTCCTGCTCGCCGGCCTGCCGAAGGAGGTACCGGGCACCACCATCAACCGGCTCTGCGGCTCGGGGATGGATGCTGTCATCACCGCGGCTCGCGCGATCAAGGCGGGCGAGGCCGAGTTGATGATCGCCGGCGGCGTCGAGAGCATGTCGCGTGCGCCCTTCGTGCTGCCCAAGGCCGAGAGCGCCTTTTCGCGCCATGCCGAGATTCACGACACCACCATCGGCTGGCGCTTCATCAATCCGTTGATGAAGAAGCAGTACGGCGTTGATTCCATGCCGGAAACCGGCGAGAATGTCGCGGCCGACTGCAATATCAGTCGCGCCGATCAGGACGCTTTCGCGGTGCGCTCGCAGCAGAAGGCCGTTGCCGCCCAACAGAATGGCCGGCTCGGCAAGGAAATCGTGGCGGTTTCGATCCCGCAGCGGAAGGGCGATCCCATTGTCGTCGAGATCGACGAGCATCCGCGCGGCGACACGACGCTGGAGAAGCTCGCCAAGCTGCCGACACCCTTCAAGAAGGAAGGTGGCACCGTCACCGCCGGCAATGCCTCGGGCGTCAATGACGGCGCTGCGGCGCTGATCGTCGCTTCCGAGAAGGCGGCGGCCAGATATGGGCTCACTCCGCTGGCGCGTGTCGTCGGCGGCGCTGCGGGCGGCGTCGCACCCCGCGTGATGGGTCTCGGCCCGATCCCGGCGACCCGCAAGCTCTGCGAGCGCCTCGGCCTGAAGCCAACGGATTTCGACATCATCGAACTCAACGAGGCCTTCGCCTCGCAGGGCATCGCCGTGTTGCGTGATCTCGGCATCGCCGAGGATAGCGCCCATGTGAATCCGAATGGCGGCGCCATCGCGCTCGGCCACCCGCTCGGCATGTCCGGAGCCCGCATCGCCGGCACGGCGGCGCTCGAACTGTCCCTGACAGGCAAGAAGCGTGCGCTCGCGACCATGTGCATCGGCGTCGGTCAGGGCATCGCGATTGCGCTGGAACGGGTCTGACAGGACAGGGCAATCTGCTCTAGGATCAGCCGAACTACAAAGACGAGGGATGGATGACGAACAAGATCTATGACAGCCCGAAGGCGGCGCTCGAGGGCCTGCTGTTCGACGGCATGACGATCATGTCCGGTGGCTTTGGGCTGTCGGGCAATCCGGAGAGCCTGATTCCGCAGATTCGCGATTCCGGGGTGAAGAACCTGACGGTGATCTCGAACAATGCCGGCGCCGACGGTTTTGGCTTGTGGATGCTCCTGCAGACCCGGCAGATCAGGAAGATGATCGCGTCCTATGTCGGCGAGAACAAGCTGTTCGAGCAGCAGTACCTCGCCGGCGAGCTCGAACTGGAACTCAATCCGCAAGGCACGCTGGCCGAGCGCATCAGGGCGGGGGGCGCGGGCATCCCGGCCTTCTACACCAAGACAGGTGTCGGCACGGTCGTCGCCGACGGCAAGCCGGTCGAGGAATTCGAAGGGCAGCTTTATGTGCGCGAGACCTGGCTCCGGGCCGATCTCGCCATCGTCAAGGCCTGGAAGGCCGACACCGCCGGCAACCTGATCTATCGTCGCACCGCCCGCAACTTCAATCCGAACATGGCAACCGCCGGCAAGGTGACGGTCGCCGAGGTCGAGGAGATCGTGCCGGTCGGAACGCTCGATCCCGAAGCGATCCATACGCCCGGTATCTATGTCGACCGCGTCCTCAAGAGCACGATCAACGAGAAACGCATCGAGAAGCTCACCGAGCGCAAGAGGGAGGCAGCCTGATGGCCTGGACCCGCGAGGAGATGGCTGCACGCGCAGCCAAGGAACTGAAGGACGGCTACTACGTCAATCTCGGCATCGGTATCCCGACGCTGGTGGCGAACTACATCCCCGAGGGCGTCAACGTCACGCTGCAATCCGAGAACGGCCTGCTCGGCATCGGCCCGTTTCCCTATGAGGGAGAGGCCGATCCCGACCTGATCAATGCCGGCAAGCAGACCATCACCATATTGCCGAGCTCGAGCTTCTTCTCCTCGGCCGATAGCTTCGCGATGATCCGCGGCGGCCATATCGACCTGACCATCCTCGGCGCCATGGAAGTGGCCGCCAATGGCGACATCGCCAACTGGACCATCCCCGGCAAGATGGTGAAGGGCATGGGCGGCGCGATGGACCTCGTCGCAGGCGTCAAGAAGGTGATCGTGGTGATGGACCACGCCAACAAGCATGGCGAATCCAAGGTGCTGGAGCGCTGCTCGCTGCCGCTGACCGGGGCTGGCGTGGTCGACATGATCATCACCGATCTCTGCGTGATGACCTGCGACAAGGCCAATGGCGGCGGGCTCACCCTGATCGAACTCGCGCCCGGCGTCACCCTCGACGAGGTCAAGGCCAAGACGGCTGCGCCGTTCGCGGTCGCGCCGACCCTCGCCAAGGCTGCTTGAACCAGGCTACAGGAGGCGTTCCGTGATTCCGTCGATCGCTACCGTCTGTGTCTCCGGAACGCTCCAGGAAAAACTCGAAGCGATCGCGGCCGCCGGATTTACGGCGGTCGAGATCTTCGAGAACGACCTGATCGCCTTCCCCGGTTCGCCGACGGACGTGCGGCGGATTTGCGCGGATCTCGGCCTCGCCATCGTCACCTGCCAGCCCTTCCGCGATTTCGAGGGTATGCCCGAGGGCCGCCGGCAGCGTGTCTTCGACCGGGCCGAGCGCAAGTTCGACCTCCTGCAGGAGCTGGGCACGGACCTGCTCTTCGTTTGCTCCAACACCTCTCCCGAAGCGCTTTCGGGCATCGACCGGCTCGCCGCCGATTTCTCCGAGCTCGGCGAGCGGGCAGGGCGGCGTGGTCTCAGGGTCGGCTACGAGGCCTTGGCCTGGGGGCGGCACGTCTTCGACTATCGCGACGCCTGGGAGATCGTGAGGCGCGCCAATCGCCCCGAAGTCGGGATCGTGCTCGATTCCTTCCATATCCTCTCCCGTGGCCTCGATCTTTCGGCCATCGGCACGATTCCGCGCGACCGCATTTCGATGGTGCAGATGGCCGATGCGCCGCTGCTGCAGATGGATCCGCTCTCATGGAGCCGGCACTGGCGCTGCCTGCCGGGGCAGGGTGATCTCGATCTCGCAGGATTCATGCGCGCCCTGGTCTCGACCGGCTATGACGGCGTGCTCTCGCTCGAAATCTTCAACGACCGCTTCCGCGCTGGTTCGGCCCGTTCCGTGGCGCTGGATGGGCACCGCTCATTGATCTGGCTGCTCGACGAGACGGCGCGACAGATCGGGAAACCCGTGCCGGGGGCGGTGCCGATGCCGCCTCCCGGCCCGGTCGAGGCGGTCGAGTTCATCGAATTCGCGGCTTCCGAGGCTGAGCGGCCGGGCTTCGAGAAGCTGTTGCGCGCGCTCGGCTTCAACCGGACAGGCGCGCATCGCTCGAAAGATGTCGATCTCTGGAGCCAGGGCGATATCCGCATCGTGCTCAACAGCGAGGCCGATGGCTTCGCCCATAGCTACCAGATCACCCATGGCACCTCGGTCTGCGCATTGGCGCTGCGTGTGCCGGACGCGCAAGCGGCGATCAATCGGGCCACGGCGCTGCTCGATGTGCCGCATGCGGGCGCGGTGGGGCCGGGCGAGCTCGATATCCCGGCTGTGCGCGGGCTCGGCGGCAGTCTGGTCTATTTCCTGGACCGCTCCTCCGCACTCGGACGCTGGTCCGAGGTCGATTTCGAGGCCACGGGCGATGCAGCATCCGATGCCGGCCTCATCGCTGTCGACCATGTTTCGCAGAGCATGCAGTACGAGGAGATGCTGACCTGGCTCCTCTTCTATTCCTCGCTGTTCGCGACGAAGAAGGCGCCGAGCCAGGCCGTGCTCGATCCGGGCGGCGTGGTTCAGAGCCAGGTGATCGAGAGCGGCCTCGACGGCAAGACGGGCGACGGCCTGCGGCTCATCCTCAACGGCTCGCAGAGTCACCGGACGCTTTCGGCCCGTTTCGTCACCGACTTCTTCGGCTCCGGCGTGCAGCACATCGCCTTCGCGACCAACGACATCGCCGCGACGGTCGAGCGGCTGGTCGCGAACGGGGTTGCCATGCTGCCGATCCCGGAAAATTACTATGACGATCTCGAGGCGCGTTCCGATCTGTCGGCCGAGGAGATCGACCGGTTGAAGGCGCTGAACATCCTCCACGACAGCGATGCCGGCGGCAATTTCCGGCAGGCCTATACAGAGACGCTCGACGGCGGGCTGTTCTTCGAGATCGTCCAGCGTGATGGCTATGCCGGCTATGGCGCCGCCAATGCCGGTATCCGCCTGACGGCGCAGGCGAGGCTTGCGCGACCGATCACGATGCCGGCGATAGGGCACACGGCGATCTAGGCCGGACGCCGTCGAGCATCGAGGTTACTCTCCTGCCAGCGGTAGGTGTGAGCCGACGAGTCGATGCCGCGGAGACGCGTCCGCCGGGCGGTGCCGGCGTTGCGCGAGCCGCCTACCCTATGCGACGGATTCACAGGACCACCGTCTTGATGAGCTTCTCTACTCGTCGCATCGTGGCAGCCTAGCGGCGCGGTGCCGGATCAGTTTTGATCAGGCTCAAGGCGTCCCTGGCTTTCGCAGTGCATGCTGACAGCGTCCCGAAGGAAGAAGCCATGCATTCCTCGCCACCAGCCGGCCTTGCCGGAAAAGCCCATTCGCAGCAGCCTTGCAGGGAGGAGACGCTCGGCGAGGAGGCATTCTCGGCAATAGACCGTATGTGGGAGGCGGCGAGCGCGAAGTTCACCGGCGGGTTCTCGCCGATGGCCTTGACGCTGGCTTACCTCGACTGGGCTATTCATCTGGCGGCCGCGCCCGGCAAGCAGATCGAGCTTGCCAACAAGGCGGCGCGCAAGGCTGCCCGCCTGGGAGGGCAAGCCGTATCAGGCCTTTTCCAGCCGGATGCCGATCCCTGCATCACGCCGTTGCCCGGCGACCGCCGCTTTGCGGCACCGGAATGGAGCACGCAGCCCTTCAGCTTCATGTCGCAGGCCTTCCTCCTCAACCAGCAATGGTGGCACAACGTCACGCATGAGGTACCGGGCGTCGACCGCCATCACGAGGAGGTCGTATCCTTTATCGCCCGCCAGCTCCTCGACATCTTCTCTCCATCCAACAATCCGTTGACCAACCCGGAGGTGATCGAGCGCGTTCGCAAGACCGGCGGCGCCAACTTCATCGAGGGGTGGAGGAACTGGGTCGAGGATCTGCAGCAGCAGCTTGGCGGACAGCCTCCCGTCGGCGCCGAGCGTTTCGTCGTCGGCCGGGACATGGCGGTCACGCCCGGCAAGGTCGTGTTCCGCAACCATCTGATCGAATTGATCCAATACGAGCCTTCGACGCCGACCGTCCGTGCCGAACCCATTCTGATCGTTCCGGCCTGGATCATGAAATATTACATCCTCGACCTGTCGCCGGAGAATTCGCTGATCCGCTACCTCGTCGGCGAGGGGTACACGGTCTTCTGCATCTCCTGGCGCAATCCGGACGCCAATGATCGCGACCTCTCCCTGGAGGACTACCGTCAGAGCGGTTTGATGGCGGCGCTCGATGCCGTCGCGGGGATCAGGCCGGGCAGCAAGGTTCACGCCGCGGGATATTGCCTGGGCGGCACGCTTCTGGCCATCGCCGCGGCGGCGATGGCGCGCGATGGCGACGAGCGGCTGGCTTCGCTGACCTTTCTCGCGGCCCAGACCGATTTCAGCGAGCCGGGCGAGCTTGCGCTGTTCATCGACGCGAGCCAATTGCGTTTCCTCGACAGCATGATGTGGAACCGGGGCTATCTCTCGGCTGACCAGATGGCGGCGGCCTTCCAGCTTCTGCGCTCCAATGACCTGATCTGGTCGCGGCTGGTCCACGACTACCTGATGGGGGAGCGCTCCCCGATGTTCGATCTCATGGCCTGGAATGCGGATTCCACGCGCATGCCCTACCGCATGCATGCGGAATATCTGCGCAGCCTCTATCTCGACAACGATCTGGCGAGTGGCCGTTTCATGGTCGAGGGGCGGCCGGCAGCCCTCCAGAACATCCGGACACCGATCTTCGGCGTCGCGACGGAGGCCGATCATGTGGCCCCCTGGCGTTCCGTTCATAAGCTGCATCTGCTGACCGATTCCGACCTGACATTCGTGCTGACCAGCGGTGGGCACAACGCCGGCATCGTGAGCGAGCCGGGGCATTCCGGGCGCCATTACCGGATCATGCTGAAAAAGCATGGCGACGTCTGCCTCGGCCCGGACGAGTGGTTCGCCATGGCGCGGCTGCGCGAAGGCTCGTGGTGGACGGCCTGGGTGGAATGGCTCGATGCCCAGTCCTCACCCGAAAAGGTCGAGCCTCCCGCTATCGGGGGGGCTGGGAGTCGCTTCGAGCCGCTCTGCGAGGCGCCTGGAACCTATGTGCTGCAAAGGTGAGCCGTGGATCAGGAACTGCTGACAAACCGTATTTTCGACGAAATCGTTATCGGCGAAAGCGCCTCGCTGGTCCGCGCCGTCCGACATGACGACATCGAGCTGTTCGCTACGGTCTCCGGGGATGCCAACCCCGCCCATCTGGATCCAGCGTTCGCGGCGAGCGATCCGTTCGGACACATCGTTGCGCATGGCATGTGGACGGCCGCGCTGGTTTCGGCCGTGCTCGGCACGCGCCTGCCCGGTCCGGGCACGATCTATCTCGGCCAGGATCTGCGTTTCCTGAAGCCCGTGGCGCCCGGCGATACCGTGACGGCCACCGTCACGGTCCGAAGCAAGGAGGCTCGGAAGCGGATCGTCGTGCTGGATACGGTCTGCGCCAACCAGAGGGGCGAGATCGTCCTTTCCGGTGCCGCGACGGTGATGGCCCCCGAACATCGCGTGACCTGGCCGCGCTTGCGTCTTCCCGAGATCACTCTGAAGCATTCCGATCGGTATGACGGCATCGTCGCGCAAGCGCGCGCTCTGCCGCCGCTGAGCGCCGCGATCGTCCACCCCTGCTCGCCGGAAGCCATTCTCGCAGCGATCGAGGTTCGCGACGAAGGCTTGCTGCAGCCGATTCTCGTCGGTCCGGAAGCGAAGATCCGCGCGGCCGCGGAGACGGCCGGCGTCGCGCTCGACGGTCTGGCGATCGAGCATGTTCCCCATAGCCATGCCGCTGCCATGCGCGCCGTGGAACTGGCCGTTTCGGGGCGTGTGGCCACGCTGATGAAGGGCAGTCTCCACACGGACGAATTGCTGGGCGCCGTCGTCGCGTCGGGCTCCGGCCTGACGACGGAACGGCGCATCAGCCACGTCTATGCGATGAGCCTGCCAGCCTACCCCAAGCCGCTGATCGTGACGGACGCCGCGGTCAATATCCAGCCGACGCTCATGCAGAAGCGCGACATCTGTCAGAATGCGATCGACATGCTGCATGTGCTTGGCCTGGCGGAGCCTCTGGTGGCGGTCCTGGCCGCCGTCGAGACCGTCAGCGACCGGATGCCGTCGACGCTCGATGCTGCCGCGCTGACGGTGATGGCGGCGCGCGGGCAGATCACCGGAGCCAAGGTCGATGGCCCACTCGCCTTCGACAACGCGATCAGCCCGGAGGCGGCGCGAACCAAGGGGATCGTCTCCCCGGTCGCGGGGCAGGCCGACATCCTGCTCGTGCCGGATCTGGAGGCGGGCAACATGCTGGCCAAGCAACTGATCTATCTCGCCAACGCGGATGCCGCCGGCCTCGTGCTGGGCGCGCGCGTGCCCATCATCCTGACCAGCCGGGCGGATTCCCTGAAGACACGCATCGCCTCGGCGGCATTGGCGAAGCTCGTCGCCGCCCATCGCCAGCCCCTGACGGTGCCGAAATGAGCGAGGCGCGACTCGTTACCTTCAATGCCGGTTCCTCCACGGTGAAAATCGGGCTGTTCGCGCTGGGAGAGACCGGACCAAAGCGGATCGGCAAGGGCGTGATCGATTTCCGCGAGCCGCCGCTGCGCTTCCGGCTGATCGAAGGGCCGGATACCTTCGATATCGCCTTGGAAGCCAAGCCCGACGATGCGCTCGACATCGTTCTGGGCGAGGCTTTCCGACGACTGTCCTGGCATTTCGATCTGGGCAGCATCACCGCGATGGGGCATCGCATCGTGCACGGAGGAGACCGTTTCGACGGCCCCGTTCGCGTCGACGATACCGTGCTGGATGCGATCGAGGCGCTGGTTCCGCTGGCACCGCTTCATCAGCCGCAGGGTCTCGGGCTTATCCGCGCCATCCGCCGCTTGCGGCCGGAGCTGCCGCAGACGGCTTCCTTCGATACGGCATTCCACCGGACCAATGCCGATGTCGTGCGCCGCTTCGCCATTCCCCGCGCACTGCACGATCAGGGGATCAAGCGGTATGGCTTCCACGGCCTGTCCTATCGCTTCATATCCGGCGAACTGGCTCGCCGTGAGCCGGCGCTTGCGAAGGGCAGGGTCGTTGTTGCGCATCTCGGCAGCGGAGCCAGTCTTTGCGGGCTGGAAGGTGGCGTCAGCCGCGATACCTCGATGGGCTTTTCGGCGCTCGACGGTATTCCGATGGCGACGCGCTGCGGTGCGCTCGATCCCGGCGTCCTGCTGCATCTGCTCGCGCAAGGCGGCTACGATGCGGGCCGGCTGGAGGACCTGCTTTACCGCCGCAGCGGTTTGCTCGGTGCCTCCGGCATCAGCGCGGACAGCCGAGAGCTTCTCGACAGCGACAGATCTGAAGCTCGCGAGGCTCTCGATCTGTTCTGCTTCCGTATCGCGGGCGAGGTCGCCCGGCTCGCTGCGACGCTGGGAGGACTCGATGCAATCGTCTTCACGGCCGGAATCGGAGAGCATCAGCCGCCGATACGCGCCGCCGTGGCGGCGCGGCTCAAGTGGCTCGGCCTGGAACTCGACGAGACGGCCAACGTCGGCAATGCGCCGCGCATCAGCCCTGCCAATGCCCGCGTTGCGGCCTTCGTGATTCCGACGGATGAGGAAGCCGTCATCGCGGAGGATGCGTTGGCGGTCGCGGGAGCCCAATGAGCCGTCTAAGCTGAACTGACAGAACCCTCAGCTCAGACCGGCTTTGAACCAGAGAGCTAAGCTGCGGCTTTCTGGACGCCCGCCCAGCCCGCTACGTATTGGGCACTGGCTCCAGTCCAGGCATCCATATTCTTGCGAGCGAGTGTCGACAGTCTCTCTGCCTCTTCGGCGTAGGCGCCGCCGACGCCTGTGGCGAAATCCTGCTGGGCGTCGACCGCCTGGGCAATCTCCTTGCAGCGGCCGAGCCTGGCGCAATATTCGGCCTGGGCCTGCATGCGCCGGCCCATGAAGGCCAGGATTTCCGAGGCCATCGCGAGCTGGGTTTCCCAGATCTTCTGCGGCAGTTCGCTTGCGGAGGCGAGCTGGGCTTTGACGATCTGCATTCCTTCATCGACCATGGCGGTGGTTCCGAGCTGGTCTACAGCGTGAGAGTCGGAGACAGGCTTCGTTGCAGGCATGTGGACCTCCTGAATTGTCTCAGCCGCATGAGTTGCGGCAGCGGAGAGTTTCCTCGGAGCGTGTCTTCTGTCCTTGACACAGCGCAAATTTAGGCGTCGGCGGAGATTATTTTGATGGCTGCAGCGCTGGCTGCCTTAATATACCGCCTTGCGCAGCAAGGAGGCGAGGCTTTTTGCCCGTCCGGATGGTTCATTCTGGCCGCGCAGGGATTTCCACGCGTTGTCTGTTCCCGTGGGGAACCGCATGGCAAGAGGCCGCGCGGCAAATCCAGCAGATGCCGGTTCGCACGAAAAGAATGCAATAGAGAAAAGTTCTGGCGCGCTTTTACGATCCGGGAAAGTGCGGGAACGCTCTAGATGAGAGCGCTCGGCACACCCAGGATGCCCGGAGCGAGACATCCGCTGGACGATACTTACGACACTCCATTTGGCAACGGCCAAACGTTCGCTTAACGACCGTGCCGGGCTGTCTTCAAGCGAAAATAACCTTCCTGAAGCGGGCGAGCGCGAAGGCGAAATAAGCGGCGCCGATGGCGAGGATCTTGGCGATCTCCGGCCAGACGACGTCGAGTCCGGCGCCGCGATAGAGCACGCCTTGCGAGAAGGCGACGAAATGCGGTGTCGGGCTCATCGTCCGCATGATCCATTGCAGCCAGATCGGCATGCTCTCCATCGGCGTCGTTGCGCCGGAGAGCAGCTGCGTGACCACGAAGACCGGGATGGCGAGCAACCCGAACTGGCCCATCGTCGTCGCCAGCGTGCCGAGCAGGATGCCGAGCGCCGCCACGGCGAAGGCGTAGATCGCGGCCCCCAGCACGAAGAGCAGCAGCGAGCCGGCGATCGGCACGCCGAGCGCCCATTCGACGACGAAGACGAGCGACGCCACCGCCGCGACCAGGATGACCAGCGCGTTCGCCGTCATCTTGGCGAGCATGATCTCGACCGGCGTCACCGGCATCACCAGGAGATGCTCGACCGTACCTTGCTCGCGCTCGCGGATCAGCGCCGCGCCCGTCAGGATAATGGTCAGCAGGGTGATATTGTTGAGCACCTGCATCACCGAGCTGAACCAGCCCGAGTCGAGATTGGGGTTGAAGCGCGCCCGTATCACCAGATTGATCGGCAGCGCGGTCGTCGTCTCGCGTCCGGCCTGTCGGTTTGCGATTTCCTGGGCGATGATCTGCTGGATATAGACCGTGCCATTGCCGGCCTGGGTCATCGCGGTCGCGTCGATGTTGAGCTGCAGCGCCGCCGGCCTCCCGGCCAGCAGGTCCGCCTGGAAGTTCGGCGGGATCTCGAGCACGAAGACGAGGCGGCCGGAATTCATCTCGGCGTCGATCTCGCTGGCGGCGATGCGCTTCGAGAGCTTGAACAGCGGCGGTCCGAAGGCGCCGATCAGGCCGCGCGAGAACTCCGACTGGTCCTCGTCGACGATGCCGATGGTGAGGTCGCGAGCCTCCAGCTTCACGCCGGTCGCCACTGTGTAGACCGCAATGCTGAAAGTATAGACCACGAGCACCAGCATGATCGGGTCGGCCCGGAGGCTGCGCAGCTCCTTCACCACGAGGCGCAGGATGTTCTGGAGGTGGATGACGAGCGCAGCCATCTAGAGCCTGTTATGGACCATGGGAGCGATTTGACGCAGGCGATTTTGCGCGAATGCAAGGAGTTCGAGGACGCAAACCTTACGGTTTGCTACGAAGAGCGACACGGCAGTCGCGCAAAAGCGTCGCGCCCTGCAGGTGAGGTCAAAATCGCGGAGCTGCAGCGTCGCACCGCTTGCCGATATCGACGTATCGGCGGCGCGATGCTCCTCCCATCTCTGCGGTTTTGACCTCATCCAATCGTTCCCATGGTCCATAACAGGCTCTAGGCTTCCTGCTTGCGCAAGGCGAGCTGCGCGACGACGAGGAAGAGCAGGAAGAAGAAGCCCAGAATGACGAGGTTGGGCCAGAGCTCGGCCGCTCCCAGCCCCTTGGTGAAGGTGCCGACGCTGACCGGCTGGTACCAGGCGGGTGGCAGGCTCATGCCGATGATCCGGCCGCCGCCCGAGAGCGAGGCGACCGGCACCATCAGGCCGGAGAAATTCACCGCCGGAATGATCGACAGAACCGCCGTGGCGAAGACGGCGGCGACCTGCGTGCGCGTAAAGCTGGAGATGAGCTGGCCGAAACCGGTCGTCGCCGAGACATAGAGCAGGGTCGCCAGCACCAGCACCCAGACCGAACCCTTGATCGGCACCGCGAATACGAACAGTGCGATCAGCACCAGCATGACGAAACTGGCCATCGCGATGGCGATATAGGGAAGCTGCTTGCCGAACAGGAACTCGAAGCGGCTGATCGGTGTCGAGCGGAAATTGGCGATCGAGCCGGTCTCCTTCTCACGGACGACACCGATGGCCGACATGATCGCCGGAATCAGGATCAGCATCAGCATGATCACGCTCGGCACCATTGCATTGGCGCTCTTGAAGGCCTGATTGTAGCGGAAGCGGGTCTCGATCGTGGCGGTGGGCTGCGCATGGCTCGACGCGGCTTGAGAGGCCGCGAAGTTCTGCGCATATTGCGTCGCGAGCCCCGTGACGTAGCCGCGCGTCGTCTCTGCGCGGAAGGGCATGGCGCCGTCGAGCCAGACCGAGAGTTCGGGCACCCGCCCATTCATCAGGTCCCGGCCGAAGGAGGGCGGGATTTCGATCGCGAGCTGGAGTACCCCGCTCCGCAGGCGCTGATCGAGCTCCGCGGCGGAGCGGATCGGTGCCTGTTCGTCGAAATAGCGCGAGCTCGAGAAGGCCTCGATCAGCTGTCGGCTCTCCATCGAGTTGTCCTGATCGTAGGCGGCGAATTTCAGGTTCTCGACATCGAGGGAGATGCCGAAGCCAAAAGCCAGCATCAGCAGCAGCGGCCCCAGAAAGGCGAAGCTCAGCCGGATCGGGTCGCGCAGAAGCTCCATGGTCTCGCGCCGGGTGCAGGCCCAGAGACGGCGAGGATCGAAGCGACGCGCCGGCGGTGCCGGCCTGGCGGCGGCGACAGGCATTGCCTCCGGTTCCACCGGCGCATCCTCAATGCCGGCCGCCTCCTTGAGATAGGCGATGAAGGCGCCTTCCAGCGTATCGACGCCGCGCTTCCGTACCAGCTCCTGCGGGGTGCCGACGGCGAGGACCTTGCCTGCATGCATGAAGGAGATGCGGTCGCAGCGCTCCGCCTCGTTCATGAAATGCGTCGAGAGGAAAATCGTGACGCCGTCGTCGCGCGAAAGATCGATCAGCGTGCGCCAGAAGGCGTCGCGCGCGATCGGATCGACGCCCGAGGTCGGCTCGTCGAGGATCAGCATCGCCGGGCGGTGCAGCACGGCGACGGCGAGCTGCAGCCGCTGGCGGATGCCGAGCGGCAGGCTATCGGGGTACTCATCGGCGACGTCGGCGAGGTCGAAGCGTGTCAGGAGCTCGGCGATCCGGCCGGGGATCTCGGCCGATGGCAGATGATACAGTTCGGCGTGCAGCACGAGATTCTGCCGGACCGTGAGCTCGCTATAGAGCGAGAAGGCCTGGGACATGTAGCCGACATTCCGCCGCGTCTCCATGTCGTCGGCAGCGAGCGGCTGGCCGAAGAGCTTGGCCGTGCCCTCGCTCGCCGGCAGCAGGCCGGTCAGCATCTTCATCGTGGTGGATTTGCCGCAGCCGTTCGAGCCGAGGAAGCCGAAGATCTCGCCGCGGCCTATGCGGAAGCTGACATGGTCGACCGCGATGAAGTCGCCGAAGCGCCGCGTCAGCCCTTCTGCCTCGATCGCGGGCGTCACGTCGTCGTTCGCCGTCCGTGGCCGGAGCTCGACCTCCTGGTGCAGGTCGCGTTTGGCCGCCGGCAGCAACGCGACGAAGGCGGCCTCCAGCGTCGATTGCCCGGCTTTCTGGCGCAGTTCCGCGGGCGTGCCTGTCGCGATCGCCTTGCCGTCATCCATGGCGACCAGCCAGTCGAAGCGCTCGGCCTCCTCCATATAGGCCGTGGCGACGATGACGCTCATACCGGGGCGGCGGGCGCGGATCGTGTCGATCAGGTCCCAGAACTGCCCTCGCGAGAGAGGGTCGACGCCGGTGGTCGGCTCGTCGAGGATCAGCAGGTCGGGGTCGTGGATCAGCGCACAGCAGAGCGAGAGCTTCTGCTTCATGCCGCCTGAGAGCTTTGAGGCCGGCCGTCCTTCGAAAGGGTCGAGCCCCGTCGCCTTGAGCAATTCGTCGATGCGGCTGCGGCGCTCGGCAGCGTCCTGTCCGAACAGCCTGGCGTGGAAGTCGATATTCTCGAAGACGGAGAGCGTCGGATAGAGATTGCGCCCCAGCCCCTGCGGCATATAGGCGATGCGTCCACGCCGCGCCTCGCGCTCGGCCTTGACGCCCAAATCGCCGCCGAGCGCATGGACGCTGCCTTGCTGAATCATCCGCACGCCTGCGATGAGCGCGAGCAGGGTCGATTTGCCGACACCATCGGGGCCGATCACGCCGATCATCCGGCCCGACGGGATGTCGAGCGTCAGCGCGTCAAGCGCGATGGTCTTGCCGTAGCGGTGGGTGACGCCCGCGAGGCTGGCGGCGGGCTCTGCCGGGGTCATGGCAGTTTCACGGCGAGCGAGTCGGGCCATTTCGCGTTGGGGGCGCTGCGCACGAAGCCGAGGCCGCGCACGCCGGTCTTCACCTGGCGGTGGTATTTGGCGAGCAGGTCCTTGTCGAGCTGGAGCTTGACGCGAAAGACCAGCTTCTCCCGCTCCTCGGCCGTCTCGACGGCCTTCGGCGTGAACTGTGCGTCGGCGGCGACGAAGCTGACGGTTGCCGGGATCACGTATTGAGGCACGGGATCGAGGATGATCCGCGCCTCGTCACCCAGCGCGAGCTGCCCGGCCTGGGCGGCCGGCAGGTAGATCGTCATGTAGACATCCGACAGGTCCAGGATGGTCACGACACGGGTGCCGGCCGCGACCACCTCGCCGCTTCGGGCGAGCTGATATTGCACGCGCCCGCTGCGCGGCGCGAGAAGCACGAGATCGACCAGGATCGCCTTGATCTGCTCGGCATCGGCCTCGGAAGCGTGGATGGCGAACTGGGCCTGTTCGCGCTGCGCCTGGGCGGCCCGCAGGGCGGCATCGGCCGCATCGGCCTTGGCCGAGCGCTGGTCGTCCACCTGCTTGCTGAGATAGCCCTTCGCGACCAGCTCCTTGCCCCGTTCGGCATCCGTGCGGGCGAGGATCTGGTCGCTCTTGCGCTGGGCGATCAGCGCCTCGGCTTCCGCCAATGCCTGGCGAGCCCGCAGCACCTGGGCCTGTGCGGCTCGCAGCTGCGCCTCATATTCAGGGGAGGAGATGCGGGCGACCACCTGTCCGGCCGTGACCTCGTCACCCTCCTTGACCGTGACCTCGGCCAGGCGGCCGGCATATTTCGAGGAGACGTCGACCTGCGTCGCCTCGATACGACCGTTGGTCTTGACGATTCCCTCCGGCATCGTATCGCCGCGCAGCCGCTCGATCAGTGCCTTGATGCGGGATTGCGCCTGTGCGCCCGATGGTTGCAGCACGACCACGGCGAGACAGGCTGCCGTGACGGCTAGAAGGCGGCGCATCGTACATCTCCGAAGAAAGCAGAACCTTTGCTCGTCCCATCATTAGCACGGGATCGGCTGGCTAGGCCAAGCCGCTTGCGCTTGGGAGCGGCCTCGACGCCGATCGACGGCTCACGGGCGCGTCGCGATGGAGCCGCTATGATCTCGCTCCAGAGCCTGAAACGCCTTTGCGACGGCCTCGAATTGATCTCATCGGGACGAGTCAGGGGTGGCGAGCAGCTTGTCGATCCGGCGCCCATCCATATCGAGGATCTCAAAGCGCCAGTTCTCATAGGGAAAGACATCTCCGACTTCCGGGAGGCGTTCGAGCTGAGTCAGGGCGAAACCGGCGATGGTATGGAAATCGCCATCGACGGCATCCAGGCGAAGGCCCAGGCGTTCGAAGGCCTCGTGAGCGGGCATCATTCCATCGATCAGCAAGGAGCCGTCACTCCGCTCGACGAGATCAGGCTCTTCGTCCTCCGCATGAGGCAGATCGCCCGCCAATGCCTCCAGGAGGTCGGTCTGGGTGACGATGCCTTCAAGCCCGCCGAATTCATCGATGACGAGCGCGAGGCGAACAGGCGCCCGTTTGAACTGCTCCAGCGCCCGGAAGATGAGCGTTCCTTCGTGGAGGATGAGCGGAGGGCGGAGGACGGCCATCGGATCGATGGAGGTGCCGTCGAGGACCTGATCGAGAAGGTCCTTCTTCACGACCATGCCCAAGGGCTCATCGATTCCGCCTCGTCCGACCAGCAACTGCTCATGACGGCACTCGCGGATGATCCGCAAGGTCTCTTTCGGATCGTCGTCGGGGTCGATCCAGTCGACGTCGCGCCGGGGCGTCATGATATCCGAAATCCGCCGGTCACCGATGCTCAGGACCCGCGCGACGACCTCCTGCTGGCCCGATTCGAGGATGCCCGCTTCCTGGCTCCCCTTAATCAACAGCTTCAGCTCTTCGGGAGAGTGCAGCGAACCTTCGCCGGCTCCGGGGCGGAGGCCGCAGAGCCGCAGGACGAGATTGCCGAGACCATTGAGAAACATGATCGCGGGCTTGAGCAGGAACAGGAACAGACCCAACGGCCGTACGACCCAAAGCGCCGTGCCTTCGCTGCGCTGGAGCGCAAGGCTCTTTGGGGCAAGCTCTCCCAGGACGATGTGAAGCGCAGTGATGATGATGAAGGAGATCGCGATCGCGATCGCATGAGAGCTCGCCGTCGCGATGCCGCCCGGCAGTCCCTGAAGGACAGGTTGGATCAGATGGGCCAGGGCAGGTTCGCCGACCCAGCCGAGGGCGAGCGAGGAGATGGTGATGCCGAGCTGCGTCGCAGCGAGATTGGCGTCGAGATTATCGACGGCATCCTTGAGCGCCCCCGCATTCACGCGCCTTGCCGCCACGAGTTCCGCTACGCGACTACGGCGAACCGAGACGAGGGAAAATTCGGCCGCGACGAAGAAGCCGTTCGCCGCGACGAGAAACAAAACAGCCAGGATGCCGACAAGGTCGATCATACTGGCATCGGAACTAGACATGAACTCCTCTCTTACGGGCAGGGCCGCAGTGACCGTGGGCGTGAGGCAAGACCCCTACCATACGGCGCCGGGGGCGCGAGGAGTGCAGCGTCGTTACATTTGTTCGCCGCAAAATCAGCATGGCCGGCGATGTCATGCCGATGAGACGAACGGTAACCGCAGGGCGATCGGCGCCTGTGTCAGGTTCGTGTGACCAGGAACGTCCAGTGCGAAAGGGGTGGCAAAGGGCGCGACAGGTTCGGCTGCAGGCATTCGAGGATGCCGGAGCGGAGCGTCTTCGATCAGCTGCGTAGTAACAGGGGTGACGTCGTCTGCGCCGACTGCGACGCCTGAGCCGAAAGTGCCATCCAGCCGTGGACGCCGACATAGAGGCCGATGCCGATCAGCAGGATTCCGGAGAAGTAGGGAGCGCGGCGGGCGAATGTCGAGAACCAGGACCAACGCTTTGTCGCGTGCCGGACGCTGAGGGCGGCGGCGGCTCCGACGGCGACGAGCGTGATCGCGAGACCGATCGAGAAGCAGAGCACCAGCGTGAAGCCCAGCGTGAGCTGCTTGAGCTGGAGGCAGAGCAGCAGCACCGTGATGGCTGCCGGGCAGGGGATGAGGCCGCCGGTCAGGCCGAACAGGACGATCTGCCAGGTCGTGACGTTGCGGTCGGCGAAGCGGCGGCGGATGTCATTGGCGTGTGCGAGTTCGTGCGCGTCCTGATAGTCATCCGTCGCGACATCGAGGCCTCGCAGTTCCTCGTGCATGCGATCATGGCCATGGGTGTGGCTCTCGACGAAGGAGAGATCGTAGTCATGGCTGTGATCGCCGTGACCGAGACTGACACGTGCCGTGAATTCGTGCGGCTCGGGAATCTCCTGCACGGATTCGAGCCATCCGGAGCGGTCCTCGAACGTGAAGGTCTGACGCGACCCGTCCGGTCGTTCGGTGACGATCCCGACGTCTTTTGCCGACCATTTGTGGCCGCGCTCCGCACGAATGCGCCAACGCGGCGGCACGCCGTCTTCGAACACCTCGACCGCAATGACGCCATGCCCGGTATCGATCCGGCGTACGTCTTCGTCATGCCCATGATGATGCCCATGACGGCCATGGGCATCATCATGTCCGTGGCCTCCATGACCGCCATGGCTATGTCCGGAAGCCAGCCGGGCGCGCTGCTGGTCCTTCCAGGTGCGCCAGAGCATCCACAGCGCCATGGCAACGATGATGATTGCCGAGACGATCTGGAGATAGGGCTCGAAGGTCTCCGGGGTGGTGCCTTGCCAGAGGTACATGCCGCCGATCGCAATGCCCCAGACGACGATCGTATGGGAAATCGTCGCGGCGAGCCCGAGCAGGACCGCTTGCGTTACGGTCCCCCGGATCGCGACGATGAAGGCAGCCATCAAGGTCTTGGAGTGGCCCGGCTCGAGCCCATGAAGCGCACCGAGCAGGATCGCACTCGGGATGAACAGCCAAGCATGGGACGTGCTCTGCTGGAGCAGGTCGGCGAAGGGGGGCATCGAACTCTCACAGATATTTGGCGATGGCCTTGAACTCGTCGACCGAACGGCGCTGATCGCGCGGCAGCGGCCCGACGACATCTTCGAGGCAATGATCGAGATGGTCCTGGATCAGGGTCTTCTTGGCTTGGCCGATCGCCTTCTCGACCGCGTAAAGCTGTTGGGCGAGGTCCAGGCAGGGGCGCCCGGCTTCGATCATTTCGATGACCTTGCGCAGATGCCCCTCGGCCCGCTTCAGCCGCTTGGCGATTTCGGGGTGGCTCTGATGAAGATGCTGTTCGGTCATGGCTTGATGGTATCCCCCCGGAGGGGATGAATCTAAGGGCCATAGCCGCTTTTTGAAAGGACGGGAGCACGGATATTCGAGGCCGATGAGCCTCTTCTCGGTCAACGGAGCGACATGCTGCTTTCGACGTGCCGGTTGGCCGCTCCATCGCCATCGGGGCTGCCATCACGAACGTGGTCGAGGGACATGCGTGCGGGATCGAGCTCTGAGAGCTGTGCCCCGGCTTCGCGATCCCAGGCCTTTTTCAAAGTGTGCGGCGAAACCTCGCTGCACGACCTTTCAGTCGTAGAGCGTCGCCCAGGGCCGATCACTTCCTGAAGTAGGTCGGATGCAGGTCGCGTAGGGAAGGGACGAAATCGAGCGAGCGGGAAAGGTGGTCCCGTAGCGCCTCCTGTGCCGCGACCGGGTCCGTCATTTCGATCGCGTCGACGATGGCGGTATGCGCGGCCAGGATCTCCCGCATCTTGCCTTCCTTGGGCAGATGCAGGCGCCGTAGCCGGTCGATATGGCCGCTCTGGCGTCTTACCAGCTCCCAGAGGGCCGTCACCTGCGCAGCATCGTAGAGGCAGCGATGGAAAGCGTGATCGGCCGCGGCGAAAGCCTCGTGCTCGCCAAGGTCGGCAAAGGCCATCTGCTGACGGACCAGGCTGCGCATCTTCGCCAGCACCGCCGGTTGCGGGGCGAGCGCCAGCGTCCGTACCAGCTCGAGCTCGACCGAGCGGCGCAGGAACTGACCTTGCCGGGCGAGATCGAGGTCGATGACGCTGACGACGGTGGCGTGTTGGGGGAAAATATCGACCAGCCGTTCTTCCTGCAGCTTCATCAGCGCGTCGCGGATCGGCGTCGAGGAGAAGCCGAAGCGCTCCTGCAACTCCTGGCGTGACAGCATCGTACCCGGAGCCAGCGTCAGCGAGATGATCTCCTCGCGCAGCATGTCGAGGACGACCCCGGCCCCGCCCTTGGCCACCTGCCGGGGGGATGCTGCAAATCTTTCGAGAACTTCGCTCATTTGTCCGCCTCTGCCGCGCCAGACCGAATAACGCATTCGATGCGGCGTGATAGCCCTTGTCATGCGTCGCGTTGCTCACAGCCGCGATGCCGCGGTCCAAGGCACCGAAGCATCTCCCGGAGTTTTAGCACGCCCAAGGTTGACGCACTAATGCATTAGTGTTTTGACTATTGCCAATCAAGGCGCCCGGTCATGAGACGGAGGTGCGAACAAGAATTTTCAGGGGAGGGAGATATGCTCACACGCAGGCAGACTCTCGCGCTCGGCGCGGCAGCGGCACTCGGCAGCTATTCCGGAGCCAAGGCGCAGGCGAAGACCGAGATCTCGATCAGCCGCCAGCCCGGCATCCTCTACATGCCGACCCATGTCATCGAGAAGCGGAAGCTGCTCGAGAAACATGCCGAGACGCTCGGCGTCTCCGGCGTGACCACGAAATGGCTGAACTTCTCGAATGGCGGGGCGCAGCAGGATGCGCTGCTCTCCGGCGGCGTCGACATCATCAATACCGGCACCGGCCCGCTGCTCGTGCTCTGGGACAAGTCGCGCGGCCGCGTGAAAGGCATCGTCGCCAGCTCCGCCCAGCCGCTGCTGCTGCTCAGCCGCGATCCCCGCGTCAAGACGCTCAAGGACTTCCAGGAAGGCGACAAGATCGCGGTTCCGACCATACGCGTCTCGACCCAGGCGATCCTGCTCCAGATCGCCGCAGGTCAGCTTTTCGGCCCGGAGAAATGGGCGCATTTCGACCCGATGACCGTCCAGCTCGGCCACCCGGACGCCTTCATCGCAATGAAGAACCCGCAGCACGAGGTGAAGAGCCATTTCGCGGCCCCGCCCTTCCAGTTCTACGAGCAGCAGCAGATTCCCGAGGCGCATGTCGTGGCGAACTCGGCCGATATCATCGGCTCGCCGCTGAGTCAGGGCCAGTTCATGACCACGACGGGCTTCGCGGAGGCCAATCCGAAGATCGTCCAGGCGCTGCGCAATGCGGCCGAGGAGGCCAAGGGCTTCATCGAGACGAACACGCCCGAGGCCGTCGAGATCTATCGCGAGGTCACGGGCGACAAGACGGCCTCCGACCAGATTCTGGCGATGTTGAAGCAGCCCGGCATGATGGAGTGGAACATCTATCCGCAAGGCACGATGAAGTTCGCCGAGCATCTGGCGCGCACCGGCGGCATCAAGACGAAGCCGGTGGCGTGGAAGGACTACTACCTGCCGGTGGCGCATGATCTCGCCGGCAGCTGAGCAGGTCGCGCCGCGCCTGTCCGCCGCCGCTCCGCAGGCGCCCGTCGCGGCCGAGCCGTTGCTCGACGTCTCGTCGGTCACCCTGCGTTACAAGCTGCCGGACCGGGTCATCACCGCGACGGAGCGCGTTTCCTTTCAGGTCAACACCTCGGATCGGTTCGTGCTGCTCGGGCCGTCGGGCTGCGGCAAGTCGACCCTGCTCAAGGCGGTCGGCGGCTATCTCAAGCCCAGCGAGGGCAGAATGACGATCAAGGGGCGGATCGTGACGGCGCCCGGTCCCGATCGGATGATGGTCTTCCAGGAGTTCGACCAGCTGCTTCCCTGGAAGACCGTGCTGGAGAACGTCATGTTTCCACTGGTCGAGGCGCGCCGCCTTTCGCGCAGGGAGGCGGCGGAGAAGGCGAAGCACTACATCGAGAAGGTCAACCTGACGCGCGCGCTCGATTCCTATCCACACACGCTCTCGGGCGGCATGAAGCAGCGTGTCGCTATCGCGCGCGGCATGGCCATGGAACCCGATATCCTGCTGATGGACGAGCCCTTCGCCGCGCTCGACGCCCTGACGCGGCGCACCTGCCAGGACGAGTTGATCCAGCTCTGGGAGGAAACGCGCTTCACGGTGATGTTCGTGACGCATTCCATCGCCGAGGCGATCAAGATCGGCAACCGCATCCTGCTGCTCTCTCCGCACCCCGGTCGCGTCAAGGCGGAGGTCGTCGACGTGGATACCGCTTCCGTGAACGATGGCAGCGCTGGCCGCCTCGAGCGCGAGATCCACGATCTGCTCTTCGCCGATAACGGCGCAACGGCGCACTGATCCGGGAACAATGGCGATGTCCGTGGAAACCCCCGCTTCGACTGCCCGGATCGAGATGCGTCCCTCCGCTGGCGCGGCCAGCGCCGAGGTGGAGCGCCAGGTCGGCCTGGTCGAGGCGCTGTGGGATGTCGGCGCCGTCCGCAAGGCGGCGATCATCCTCGTCCTTGCCGGGATCTGGCAGGCCTATGGCGTCTATCTGGATAATCCGCTGCTTTTCCCGAGCCTGACCGAGACGCTGCGCTCGCTCTCCGAGAATATCGCCAGCGGCGTGCTGCCGGCCCGTGCCTGGGCTTCGCTCAAGGTGCTGCTGATGGGCTATGCCGTCGGCGTCGCCCTCGCAGGCATGCTGACGATCGTGGCGATCAACACCCGCATCGGTTCAGATTTCCTGGAGACGGTGACGGCGATGCTGAGCCCGCTGCCGGCAATCGCGCTGCTGCCGCTGGCACTGATCTGGTTCGGGCTCGGCAATGGCAGCCTCGTCTTCATCCTGATCCATTCGGTGCTCTGGCCGGTCGCGCTCAACACCCATTCCGGGTTCCGGGCCGTCTCGGAGACGCTGCGCATGGTCGGGCGGAACTACGACCTGAGAGGTCTGCGCTACATCCGCAAGATCCTGATCCCGGCGGCGTTTCCTTCGATCCTGACGGGCTTGAAGATCGGCTGGGCCTTCGCCTGGCGCACGCTGGTGGCTGCCGAGCTTGTCTTCGGCGTCTCGTCGGGGCAGGGCGGTCTCGGCTGGTTCATCTTCGAGAATCGCAATCTGCTCGAGATCCCGGCCGTCTTCGCCGGACTGCTGACGGTCATCCTGATCGGACTTATCGTCGAAAACCTGATCTTCCGGACCATCGAGGCCCGAACCGTCCTGAAATGGGGCCTCCAGCATTGAGGACTTGTTTCAGGCCCTTTCGCCACCACCCCGCGGGAACCCGCCCATGACGATCCAACCAGAGCAGTTGCGCAGCGCGCGCTATTTCGAGCCAGATGATTTTCGCTCCTTCGGTCACCGTTCGCGGATGAGCCAGATGGGCTACGCGCCGGAGGAATATCGCGGCAAGCCGGTGATCGCGATCGTCAACACCTGGTCCGACCTCAACCAGTGCCATGCGCATTTCAAGCAGCGTGTGGAGGATGTGAAGCGCGGTATCCTGCAGGCCGGCGGCTTCCCGGTCGAACTGCCGGCGATCTCGCTCTCCGAGAGCAAGGTGAAGCCGACCACCATGCTCTACCGGAACTTCCTGGCGATGGAGACCGAGGAGCTGATTCGCTCGCATCCGGTGGACGGCGCCGTACTGATGGGCGGCTGCGACAAGACCACGCCGGGGCTCCTGCTCGGCGCGACCAGCGCCGGCGTGCCGGCGATCTTCATGCCGGCCGGGCCGATGCTGCGGGGCAACTGGCACGGCAAGGTGCTGGGCTCCGGCTCCGACGCCTTCAAATACTGGGACGAGCGCCGCGCCGGCAACATCTCCGACAAGGACTGGTCGGAGATGGAGGTCGGCATCGCGCGCTCCTACGGCGTCTGCATGACCATGGGCACGGCCTCGACCATGACGGCACTCGCCGACACGCTCGGCATGACGCTGCCCGGCGCCTCCTCGATCCCCGCCGCCGATTCCAACCATATCCGCATGGCGACGGCGACCGGCCGGCGCATCGTCGAGATGGTCTGGGAAGGGTTGACGCCGGCAAAGATCCAAACCGAGGCCGCCTTCCGCAATGTCATCAACGTGGCGATGGCGATGGGCTGCTCGACCAATGCGGTGATCCATGTCGTAGCCATGGCGCGGCGTGCCGGCCATGCCATCGGGCTCGAGGATTTCGACGCGGCGAGTCGGAAGGTGCCGGTCATCGCCAATGTGCGCCCGAGCGGCGACACCTATCTGATGGAGGATTTCTACTATGCCGGCGGCCTGCTCGGCCTGCTGACACGGCTGACGCCCCATCTCGATCTCGACCAGATCAATGCCTCCGGCAGGAGCTGGCGCGAGAGCCTCGTTGGCGCCGAGATCTACAATGACGACGTCATCCGCCCGCTCGACAATCCGATCTATGCCGAGGGCGCGCTGGCGCTGCTCAAGGGCAATCTGGCGCCGCGCGGCTGCGTGATGAAGCCGTCGGCCGCATCGCCCAACCTCCTGCGGCATTCCGGGCCGGCGCTGGTCTTCGACGACTATCCGATGCTGAAGGCGAATATCGACCGGGACGATCTCGACGTTACGGCGGACACGGTACTCGTGCTGCGCAATGCCGGCCCGCTCGGCGGTCCCGGCATGCCGGAATGGGGCATGCTGCCGATCCCGAAGAAGCTGGTGAAGCAGGGCGTGCGCGACATGGTGCGCATCTCGGATGCGCGGATGAGCGGCACCTCCTACGGCGCCTGCATCCTGCATGTCTCGCCGGAATCCTATGTGGGGGGGCCACTGGCGCTGGTGCAGACGGGGGACATCATCACCGTCGACGTGCCCAACCGCACGATTTCGATGGAAGTCTCAGACGAGGAGCTGGCGCGCCGCAAGGCCGCGCTGAAGCCCGAGCCCGCGCGCTACGAGCGCGGTTACGGCTGGATGTTCTCGCGCCATATCGGCCAGGCCGATGAGGGCTGCGATTTCGACTTCCTGCGCACCGATTTCGGCGCGCCCGCTTCCGAGCCCGTTATCTTCTAGACCGGAGCGATGATCATGCTTTCCACCGAAACGCGCGAGAAGCTGAAGCGCGTCAGCACCGCGACGCTCTGCACGGCGCTGTTCAAGCGGGGCTTGCGCAACCAGTTCATCCAGAACGTCCATCCGCTGGGCTTCAAGGGCGAGAACATGGTCGGGCCGGCCTTCACCCTGCGCTACATTCCGGCGCGGGAAGACCTCAACCAGCTCAGCGTCTTCCTCGACCGTGCCCACCCGCAGCGCAAGGCGGTCGAGGAATGCCCGCCCGGCGCCGTCTTCGTCGTCGACAGCCGCCAGAACGCACGTGCCGCCTCAGCCGGCTCGATCCTGGTTTCGCGGCTGATGGTGCGCGGCGTCGCCGGTATCGTGACCGATGGCGGCTTCCGCGATAGCCCTGAGATCGCCGAACTCGCGATCCCGGCCTATCACCAGCGCCCCTCGGCGCCGACCAACCTGACCTCGCATCAGGCGATCGAGATCAACGGGCCGATCGGTTGCGGCGACGCACCGGTCTTCCCGGGAGACGTCGTCGTCGGCGACGGCGAGGGCGTGGTGGTGATTCCGGCCGATCTCGCCGACGAGATCGCCGCGGAAGCGACCGAGATGACGGCATTCGAGGATTTCGTCACCGAGAAGGTGCTGGAAGGCCGCTCGATCCTCGGCCTCTATCCCCCGACGGACGAGCAGTCGAAGATCGACTTCGCG
Source organism: Allobosea sp. (assembly GCA_033792295.1). GTDB lineage: Bacteria > Pseudomonadota > Alphaproteobacteria > Rhizobiales > Beijerinckiaceae > Allobosea. The sequence continues at coordinate 24,435 of JARYGW010000003.1, read as the reverse complement.
GCCTGGCGTCAGAAGGCAGGCCGGTAAACAAGGCGCCCATGGTGCCTGCCGGCTAACCGGCCTCGCGACGCGGGAGTGCTTCGCCAAAAAAAAGCGGCTGGCGATCGTCGTCGCTGGCCTTGCGAGAGATGAGCCGCGGTCGGGCGCGGAGCGGCGCTCGCGTTACTCGGCGGCGGCCTTTGCCGTGCCCCAACCGGCGATGATCGCCCGCAGCTCGGTCCGCTCGGCTTCGCTGAGTTCCGGCAAGCCGGGCAGGCGGACCGGGCCGACATTCGTGCCGAGCAGCCGAAGCGCCTCCTTGACCACGGTGACGTTGGCGCCATTGCCATATTTGGTGCGCAGCTTCTCGAAGCCGGCGATGGCGTCGACCTCACGGCGCGCCTCGGCATAGTCGCCGGCCTCGAGCGCCCGCCAGACGGCGAGCGATCGCTCCGGGGCGACATTGATGAGACCCGAGGTGAACCCCCGCGCGCCCAGCGCGTGGAACGGGGCCGCCCAGCCTTCGGCGAGGCCGCAGATCCAGTTGGCGCTGGTTCCTTCCGTCTCGCGCACGCAATCGGCGAGAAGCATCATGTTGGCGGACGCGAATTTCACGCCGGCGACATTGGCGTGCGTCGCGACACGCGCCAGGTCCTACACGCCAATGGCATCCGATCGGATATAGGCGACGACCGGCACGCTCAGTGCCTCGGCGATGGCGATGAAATAATCCGCCTGTGCATGCGGCGCGGCAAAAGGGGTCGAGTGAGTGGTGAACCATGACCGCGTCGCAGCCCGCCCGCTGCGCCAACCGGCCCGTCGCGACCGCCTCGCGCAGAGACCTGCCGATGCCGGCCGTGACCAGCGCCTTGCCCCCGGCAGCCTCGGCCGCGACCGCGTGGCAACGCTGCACCTCCGCCACCGTCATCGGATAGAACTCGCCTGTATTGCCGGCTGAGACGATGTTGTGGATGCCGGCCTCGGCTATTCCGCGAACCAATCGGCCCGTCAGGGCCCAATCGGCTTCGCCGTCCGCTTGCCAGGCGGTGACGTGAATGCCCGAAATTCCGCGCAGGGCCTGGCGCAGCCTGTCGTTCGACATGTTCGCTCCTTTGTTCCTCTCCGGCCGAACCGGATCGGCGGCTTCACGAGGCGCTGCGCGGCGCCCGTTCGTCTTTCGCCTGGTGCCGTCCCGCAACTCATGCCGGTGCGCGTTCTCTCGCAGATTGATCGAGTTGCCGCGCGAGCGCGAGTGGAACCGCGATGCCTTCGGCACGCGCCCGCGCGATGCTGCGCTCGGCCTGCCCCCCGGCAGCCTGACCGGGTTGCCGGGTTCGACCGGCGCATTGGCCCGGCATTGCTCGGCGAAGAAGCTGGTTTGTGCGACGAAGGCGTCCCGCCCGGCAAAGGCGTCAGGGTCGATCACCTGCATGAAGACGCTCGCGCCCCAGCGTGTCGGCGCATCGAGCCGGCCATGGCCCGACAGCCCCTGCGTCAGCGCCTCGACCATCAGGGCGAGGCCGAAACCCTTGTGCCCGGCCTCCTCGCCGCCCAGCAGCATGAGGCTGCCGCGGTTTTCGCTGCGTTCCATGACGGCGGGGTCGCGCGTCGGTCGGCCGTTCCCGTCGAGCAGCCAAGGGTGCTCGAACAGCAAGCCGGCGGCCGCCTTCTCCCGTTTCATCGAGACGGTGGTCAGGGAGGCGCAGGCGTCGAAGAGGACGGGGGAGGCGCCCGCCGGGAAGCCGATCGCGAAGGGATCGGGGCTGAACAGCCCCTCTCTGCCGCCAAACGGGGCGACAAATTTCGTATGCGGTCCCGAGGAGGCCAGCATCACATAGCAGCCGCGATCGGTCGCCTGCTTGGCCAATGCCGCGAGACAGCCGATATGGTGGCTGCGGCGCATCGCGAAGGTGACGACGCCGTGCTCCGGAACGCGGGCGAGGGCGGTTTCGAGCGCCTGCTCCATCAGCCAGAGACCGGGCAGGTAGGCGCCGTCCCAGACCAATGTCGAGCCGGTGTCGCGCACGACCTTGGGGGCGCCGTCCTTAGCCATGCCACCGCCCGCGAGTTCCTTCAGATAGGCTGGGCATTGGGCGAGCCCGTGCGTACGCCGGCCCATGGCGTCGGTCAGAACCAGGATGCGGGCCACTGCGGCGGCTTTTTCGGCAACGAGACCGGCAGCCTCGAACAGCCCGGCGGCAACGCTTTCCCATTCGGCCATCGTGCGAATGACAGCCGGTTCGTTGGATGTATCGTTCATATCGGTCTTCCGGTTCGGTGCCTTAGTTTCCTTCGAGCAGCGCGCAACGCTGCGGATCGGCGCTGAGCAGGGCCTTCTCCCTTTCGCGCCAGTTCTGCGGTCCGGTCTGCCGCACGACCAGCTCCTGCTGGCCCCAGCGAACATGGGTCTGGGTGAGATCGCCCAGGAAGACCGAGCGCAGGACCATGACGGGCCAGTGGTTCGGATGCTCGGGCGCGCCGGCATCGCCCCGGCTGAGGACGAGATGCACAGTTCGAACGGAGATGCAGGCCTCCTGCTGCTCGACAGAAGCCGGCGCGCGATCCGGCTGACGCCTGCGGGCGCCAATTTTGCGGGCCTTGCCGGGCGCCTCCTGGAGCAGGCGGGGGACGCCTCGCGTCAGGCGCGGCAGATCGCCTGCGGCGATGCCGGAGAGATCACGATCAGCTTCACGGCCGCGGTGAGCTATGTCTTCATCCCGCGCCTGGTCTCCCTGCTGCGGCAGGAGCACCCCGCCGTCGACCTGACGCTCCGGGAACTGACGACGCCGCAGCAGCTCGTGGCGCTGGCCGGGCGTCAGGTCGACATCTGCCTGCTGCGGCCACCGATCACGCTGCCGGGTATCAGGGCGCTGCGAGTCGAGAGCGAATGTCTCGTTGCCGCGGTGCCGCAGGACCATCCGCTGGCACGGAAGGAGATCGTGAGACTCGCTGCGATCAACGGCGAGGCCCTCGTCACGTATCCGCCGGTCGAGGGACCTTACTTTCACGGCACGATCATGGGCTTGCTGCAGGCTGCGGGGGTCTATCCCGCATCGGTCCAGTACATCACGCAGACGCATGCCATCCTGGGACTCGTGGCAGCAGGAATCGGCGTCGCGCTCGTACCTCAATCAGCACGAGCCTGTTGCCCGGCAGGCGTGGCGTTGCGGCCATTGGCCGGCGCCGAAGGCATCCAGGCTGAACTTTTCCTGGCCTGGCTGGAACAGAGCGGCAATCCCGTCAGTGGGCCGGTCCTGCGGACCCTTCAAACATTGAGCATGCTTTAGAGATTTAAGGCTCCTGGCAGGGCCATGTATCGAGGCGCTGTTTCGCCGGTTGAAGGCGGGTGCGGCTCGACGGCGCCGCACCCTTTATCGCACCGGCGGTTTGAAACCAAGCGGCCTTCAGCTTCCGGAACGACCGGCAAGCTGCGGCACGAACATGTCGCTCCACTTGGCCGGCTTCACCTTGATCGAGCCGGCCTTGTGCATGAACTCGGCGAACTTCATCACGCCTTCCGGCGTGGTGGTGAAGCGCGCGTCCTTGTCCTCGATCATTTCCTGGACCTCGGCGGCGTCGACCTTCACCTTCGAGCTCTTGGCGAAAATCTCGGCGGCGAGCTTCTTGTCCTTGGCGATGAGCGCGTTGGCATCGTCCATTGCATCGATGAAGGCCTGGGTCATCTTCGGGTTGGCATCGACGAACTTCTTCGGCGCGAAGGTGACGTCCAGCGTCAGGTTGCCGAGATAGTCGACCGAGTTGAGCACGCGGTGGATACCGGCGCTCTTGGCTTCGACATATTGGAAAGGCGGCGAGGTGAAATGCGCCTTGATCTCGGTCTTTCCGCCGACGAGCGCGGCCAGCGCTTCCGGATGCGGCAGGCTCACCGTCATCGGGTCCATCTTGGCATAGTTGGCGTCGCCGAACTCCTTGGCGGCGATCATCTGCAACACGACGGCGGCGAGCGAGGTCTTGATGCCGGGCAGAGCGATCTTGTCGGTGGCGGTGAAGTCCTTCAGCGACTTCAGCTCAGGCTTGTTCGACATCAGCCAGAGCGAAGTCGAGCTCATGCCGGAAACGCCGACGACCTCGACGCCCGGAATGCCCTTGGCCTTGGCCCAGAGCGTGACGAAGCCCGGCGCGCCGGTGCCTGCGAAATCAAGCGTGCCGGCCATCATCGCGTCGTTGATGACGTTGCCGCCGTCGAGCATCAGCCAGGTCACCTTGATGTCGCCGAGGCCCGCTGCCTTGGCGCGCTTCTCCAGGAACTGTTGGTCCTGCATCACGATGAGCGGCAAATAGAGGATGCCGAAGCCCTTGGAGATGCGGACCTCACTGACCTCGGCGCGGGCCGGGGCGGCGAGCGCCGCACTGAGTGCGGTCGCTACCAATGCAGCCTTGAACCAGTTCTTGAACGCCATGTGGTTGTCCTCCCTTACATGAAACGGCCGTTCGGCCTCGTTGAGCGATAGCGTATCGGAAACTCAGCCCTCATCAGGATGAAGGCTGAGATATTCAGTGTCAGTGCTGCATGCCCCAGCGACGGATCGTCTTGCGCTCGATCGCGGCGAAGATGACGTTCTCGACGAAGAGGCCGATCAGGATCACGGTGAACAGGCCGGCGAAGACGTTGGCCGTCTCGAGCTGGTTGCGGTTCTCGAAGATGAACCAGCCGAGGCCGCCGGCGCCGGACGAGACGCCGAAGACCAGTTCGGCCGCGATCAGCGTGCGCCAGGCGAAGGCCCAGCCGACCTTGAGACCGGTCAGGATCGCCGGGAAAGCGGCCGGGATCAGGATGAGCCGCACCAGCTTCAGCCCGCGCAGCCCGTAGTTCTGGCCTACCATGCGCAGCGTGTTCGAAACCGAGCGGAAGCCTGCATGGGTATTGAGCGCGATCGCCCAGAGCACCGAATGCACCAGCACGAAGATGATGCTGCCGGTGCCGAGGCCGAACCAGATCAGCGCCAGCGGCAGCAGCGCGATCGCGGGCAGGGGGTTGAACATCGAGGTCAGGGTTTCGAGCAGGTCGGCGCCGATGCGCGAGCCGATCGCCAGCGTCGTTAGCAGAGCGGCGAGCGCAATGCCGATGCCATAGCCGATGATCAGCGTCTGCAGCGAGACCAGCATGCGCGCCGGGATGACGCCGTTGACGATATTCTCGACGAAGGCCTGGACGGTCTGGCCGAAGGTTGGGAACAGCAAGGGGTTGCCAAGCCAACGGCCATAGGCCTCCCAGGCGATGGCGAGCACGGCGAGGATGAGACCCTTGCGGACGAAGCCGAGGCGATAGATCCGCTCGGTCCAGCCGATGGTCTTGGCGATGACGGGGGCGTCGCTGGAATTGACGTCGCGGATGATTTCCGGACGGAAGCTGACGAGATCGGTCATGTCGGTCAGCTCCGGCTCAGTGATGCGTGAAGAGCATGTCGTTGATGCGGGTTTCGAGTGCGGCCTGCTTGCCGGTGCCCATCTCCTCGGGCGGCACGCTGTTGAGCTCGGCCTTGACCTCGCCGGGATGCGGCGAGAGCAGCAGGATGCGGGTGCCGATCCTGATCGCCTCCTCGATCGAATGGGTGACGAAGAGAACGGTGAACTTCGTATCGTCCCAGAGCCGGAGCAATTCGTCCTGCATCTTGCGGCGGGTCAGGGCGTCGAGCGCGGCGAAGGGCTCGTCCATCAGCAGCACATCGGGCTCCATCGCCATGCCCCGGGCGATGGCGACGCGCTGCTTCATGCCGCCGGACAGCATATGCGGATAGCTGTCGATGAACTTGGAGAGGCCGACCTTGTCGATATAGGAGCGGGCGCGCTCCGCGGCTTCCGCCTGAGTGGCGCGGCCCGAGGCGGTCAGCGCGAAGACGACATTCTCGCGCACCGTCTTCCAGGGCAGGAGCTGGTCGAATTCCTGGAACACCATCATCCGGTCCGGCCCGGGGCCGGCTACCTTGCGGCCCTTCAGGCTGATCTCGCCCTCGACCGGGGCCAGATAGCCGCCGATCGCCTTGAGCAGGGTCGACTTGCCGCAGCCGGAGGGGCCGAGCAGCACGAAACGGTCTGACGGATAGACGTCGAAGGAGACACGCCGCGTCGCGGTCACGACCACGTCCGGCGTCTTATACTGCAATGTGACGCCCTCTACCTTGAGGAGCGGAGTCGCAGTTGCGGCGTCGAACGGGGCCAGCATGCGCCCTCCCTTGCTTCGTTTCCCAGCGCGCTTATCGGCGCTTGCCGTCAGTGATAATCTGCGGGGCTGACTCCTGACTGACTCCAAACACGGAAGGCCCACCCGTTTGCGCGTGCTCGTCGTCGAAGACACCGCCGATATCGCCGAGGCCGTAGTGATGCGGCTGGAAAAGATCGGTCACGCCGTCGATTGGGAGCAAAATGGCGTCACGGCCTCGGAATTGCTGGCCGTGCAGGACTACGACCTCGTCATCCTCGATCTCGGCCTGCCGGGACAGGACGGGCTTTCCGTCCTGCGGCAGATGCGCGCGCGCCGGCTCGCGACGCCGGTGCTGGTGCTGACCGCGCGCTCTGCTGTCGACGAGCGGATCGGGGCGCTCGATCTCGGTGCCGACGACTATCTGATCAAGCCTTTCGACTATGGCGAGCTCGAAGCCCGTGCGCGGGCGCTATTGCGCCGGAGCGCCGGTCAGCCGGACAACCTTCTGCGCGTGGGGCCGCTCGCCATCGACCGGGCCGGGCGGGTCGCGAGCGTCAGCGACCGGCCGCTCAACCTGACGCGCCGCGAATTGACCGTGCTCGAAATCCTGGCGGCCCGACCGGAGCGGATCGTCCCCAAGGAAGAGCTCATCGAGCAGCTTTTCAACTTCGATCAGGAGGCGAGCCCCAACGCTGTCGAGCAGTTCGTTACGCGGTTGCGTCGCAAGCTCGCGGATTCGTCGGTGGAGATCCGGACCTTGCGTGGATTGGGTTACCAGCTTGCGGTTGTCTGAGCTTCGCCGGTCGCTGCGCGTCCGTATCATCGCAGTGCTGACGGCCGTGCTGACGACGGGAGCGATCGTCCTCGGATTCGCCGCCTGGCATTCTTCCTCGCTTGCCGCGCGGCAGGCCTATGATCGGCTCCTGAGCGGCGGCGCCGTTCAGATCGCCGAGAATATCTATGTCCAGGGTGGGGTGGTCACGGTCGATCCGCCTGTTTCCGCGATCGCGACACTCGCTGCCTACGATCTCGTCTTCTACAAGGTCGTCGATCCCCGCGGCGTCGTCGTCGCCGGCTACGATGACCTCGTTTCGGATGCCGATCCGGTGGAGATCCGCGCGGGTGTCGTGCTGGAGGACGGCGTCTACCAGGGCGAGCCGGTGCGTATCGCCAGCCTCGCCCGGCAGCTCGAATTGCCGGGAACGAACAGCTGGACGACGATCGTCGTCGCGCAGACCACAGAGGCACGGCGCGCACTCGCGCGCGACCTGACCTTGAAGGCCGTCGGCGTCATCGCCGTGATGAGTGTCCTCGCCTTGCTCGCCACCGCCTATGCGGTGACGCTGGCGCTGAAGCCGCTGATGCGCATCGAGCGCGAGATCGCGAGCCGCCGGCCCGACGACCTGCGGCCGATCGCGGCGGAGCCGCCCGTCGAGATCCGCAATCTCGTTCAGGCGATCGACGGCTTCATGCAGCGGCTGTCGGAACGGATGGCGATCATGCAACGCTTCATCGCCGATGCTGCCCACCAGATCCGGACTCCTTTGGCCGCCCTGGATGCCCAGGTCGAGATCCTGATCGGTACGCCCGCGTCGCGGCGCAAGGCCGAAACCGTCAAGCGAATCCATGAACGGACAGCGGAGCTGGGCCGCCTGACCGGGCAGCTCCTCGACCACGCAATGGTGATCCATCGCAAGGACGCGGCCGCTACGGCGGCGGTCGATCTCAACCAGCTCGCCAAGAGCGTGCTGGCCAAGGCGGTGCCGCTCTCGCTGCCGCGCGAGGTCGATATCGCCTTCGTGCCGGCCGAGCCGCCGCCGATCTTGAACGGTGATGCGGTGAGCCTGCGCGAAGCCTTGGGAAACCTGATCGACAATGCGCTGAGGCATGGAGCCCACAGCCGCCTTGTCGTGACGGTGGGCGATGTGGGTGGCGGCGCATGGATCGAAGTTGCCGATGATGGAGATGGGTTCTCGGCCCCGGTCACGGAGCTTTTGCGCCCCTTCGCGAAAGGGGTGAACTCCTCCGGGTCAGGGCTCGGCCTTTCGATCGCCATGGAAGTCGCGCAGGCCCATAAAGGAAGCCTCACGGTTTCCCGTGATGATGGCATGACGCGCATTCGCCTCGAGCTCGCAAGCTCTTGAACGAGCCTGAGCATGAATCGGCCGCGCCGCTCTTCAAAGCGATAAATCCAGCACCTTGCCCTCGAAGAGGCGATCGTAGGACCCTTGATGTGCCGACGCATCGGGTTGCGCGCTTCCACCTCCCTGCGGTCACGGATGGCGGCGAAGATCGCGTCATGCTCTTCCAATACGCCGACCAGTCCGCCGGCCGGCCCGAGCAATGACAGGCCGTGCAGTTTCATGCCGACATTGATGTGGTCCTTCAGCGCCTGCATCGCGGACCGGAAGAAGTCGGTGTTCGCCGGCTCGGCGATGGCGATGTGGAAAGCAAGCCGGCATCCTCGCGGTGGCCACGGGCGCGGGTCGTATCGCGCATCAATTCGAGCACGCTGCCGATCGCGGCGAGCGCGATGTCGTTGTGCCGCTTGGCGGCGTAGAAGGCGTTCGCCGGCTCGACTTCGAGGCGGAATTCGTAGCAGCGCTGCACGTCGGCGATGGTGCCGACAGGTGCGAAGGCCAGTGCTTTTTGCCCTGTTCGGGCTCGTTGCTGCGGACGAAGGTGCCGGCCCCTTGCCGCGAGAACACCCGCCCATCGTCACGCAGCCGTCGCAGCGCCTAGCGGATCAAGGGGCGAGAAACGCCGTAGAGCGCGGCGAGATCGTGTTCTCCCGGCAGGCGTGTGTTCGCCGCATATTCAGACGATCCGGGCGCGCAGCTGGTGATGCACGCTGCACGAGCGGGGAGGGCGGAGCGCCGGGGTCGGCAGGTGAAACCGGATGAGGTGGCCGCGACGGTGGCCTTCATGCTTTCGGAAGGGACTGCGAGGATGACCGGCCAGCAGATCGTTATCTGCGGAGGCGCTTTGCTCTAAGCAGGCCGTTGCGGCGCTACGGTCGTGTCCGCTCCAGCCGCCGGATTTTCATTTGATCTCAGATTTATTGGTGGGTTCCTGCTCGATCAGAATCCGCTCGCCTGCACCGTCCATATCGTCATACTGGCCACTTTTCAGCGCCCAGAGAAACGCTACGAGACCGGCAAAGCCGAGGAACAGGGCGACCGGCAGAAGATAAACCAGAACCGTCATGCCTGCTCCGCCGTCACGGAGAGAGCTGTGGCCGGACTTACGATATCGTCGTGGGAATTCGTCCGCTGCAATCCGAGCAACCGCAGCGCGTTGCCGATAACCAGCAACGAGGAGCCCGACATGGCGATCGCCGCGATCAGGGGCGTGGCGTGGCCCAGGATAGCGATCGGGACCGCGATGACATTGTAGACGATCGCGAGGCCGATATTCTGTCGGACCAGCTTTCCGGCTTGCCTGGATATCGCGATAACGAACGGTACGGCCTCCAGGCTGTCGTGCAGGAAGACGAAATCGGCAGCGTTGCGGCCAATATCGGCGGCGGTCGCCGGAGCCATGGAGACATGAGCTGCGCCGAGCGCAGGTGCGTCGTTCAGCCCGTCGCCGACCATGAGCGCCTTGTGGCCGCTTTGCGCCATCTCGGCGATGCGCGTCACCTTTCCAGACGGCAGCAGGGCCGCTTCATATCGCGGGATGCCGAGGCTTTCAGCTACGTCGCGGCAGGTCTTCTCGGTATCCCCGGACAGCATCTCCACCGATTTGCCTGCTTGCTGGAGCGCCCTGACGGCCTGCATCGCTCCCGGCCTGAGAGCGTCCTCGAATTGAAACTGGGCGCATTCACGGCCATCACGCGCGAGGATCGTGCCGGAACGACCGGAAACTTGCGGATCGCCATCCCGGCCAAGCGCCCATTCGGCCCGGCCCAGACGCCAGACGGACCCGCCTGCCAAGCCTTCGATGCCGAAGCCGGGCGTTTCGGTGATCGCCTCGAAATCAGGAACGCCCGCGCGCCCGGAGCCGGCCTGCGCGATGGCTTGCGATAGCGGATGGCGTGAATGCGCTCCCAGTCCTGCGGCGATGGCGAGCATGCCGGGCGCAATATCGATCACGTTGGCGAGGCGAGGGCGCCCCACGGTCAGTGTTCCGGTCTTGTCGAACACGACAGTGTCGATTTCCGCCAGGCGTTCCATCGCGGATCCATCGCGGACCATCACGCCGCGCTCGAACAGGCGCCGGGCTGCCACCACCTGGACGATGGGAACCGCAAGGCCGAGCGCGCAGGGGCAGGTGATGATGAGCACCGCGATGGCGATGGTGATGGCCTTGTGCCAATTGCCGTCGATGGCCATCCAGCAGAGGAAGGTCAGGAAAGCCGTCAGGTGGACGACCGGTGCGTAGAGTGACGAGACCCGGTCCGCGATGCGCCGATAACGCGTGCGCCCGCCTTCGGCAGCCTCCATCATGCGCAGCATCTCGGCCAGGAAGGAATCCTCGGCGCGGGCCGTGGCTTCGAGCGTCAACGGCCCGGTGAGATTGAGCGTTCCCGCCTGCACGAGCGAACCTGGTTCGACACGCCGGGGCCAGCTTTCGCCGTTGACCAGCGAGCAATCGAGGTCGGAGGTGCCTCCAATCACCCGCGCGTCGACGCAGATACGTTCTCCCGCCGCCGCCAGCAGGCGCGCACCGGGCTCTATCTCGCCGACCGGCCTATATTCGCGGCTGCCATCCGGGGCGATGACAACTGCCCCGCGGGGAGCCAGACGAGCGAGCCCCAGCACCGCGGAACGAGCCTTGTCGCGCATCACGAGGTCGAGCGTGCGGCCGATGAGAAGGAAGAACAACAGCGAGACGGAGGCGTCGAAATAGGCCTGATCGGCGTGATGAAAGGTCTCGTAGAGACTCATCGCATAGGCCAGCGTCACGCCGATGGCGATGGGAACGTCCATGTTCATGCGGCCGTGCCGCAGCGCGCTCCAGGCCGAGCGATAGAAGACGCCACCCGCAAAGACCAAGGCTGGCAATGCGATCAGCGCCGAAATCCAGTGGAACAGATCCCGCGTCGACCCTTCGGCGCCGGACCAGACCGACACGGAGAGCAACATGACGTTGCCGGCCGCGAAGCCTGAAACCGCCAGCGCACGCAGGAGCTCGGTCAGGGTCCTCTCTTTCCCAAGATCCGCATCGTCGAAGAGATGAGGCGGATAGCCGAGCCGCTTCAGGGTCTCCACCAGCGGTGGCGACCGGTCTTCCAGAAAGCGGATCGATACGCGCTTCGTCGAGAGGTTCACGCGCGCGCTCACCACTCCGTCGACTTTCGACAGCCCCTGTTCCACCGCGTGGATGCAGGCTCCGCAATGCACGGCGGGAACCGACAAGTCGATCTGGGCGATTCCGTCCCCGAGGCTGCGGGCGGCGTGACGCAATTCATCCTGAGACAGGGTGTCCGGCTCGACGATCGCTTCGGCGCCCGGTGCGCAGCAACTCATTGAATCGTCCCGTTCCGGACGGTCAGCCGCCGCTTGTCATGATAGGGACGATCGAGCCCTGCTTCGACATGGATCTCGACGACCCACAGCCCGTCACGCAAGATCATCGGCGCGGAGAGCGATCCGTCCGGCTGAAGGGTCAGATTCACCTCCTGATCTTCTGACTCATAGGCCGGCCGTTGAAAGCGCACCGCCGCTCCGGTCGCCGCCACCGCATGTCCCTGTCCATCGGTCAGCCGGTAGCTGACCTTGCCGTCGGCCATGGAAAGTTCCGATTTCCACCCGAGCGCCGCCTGCGCACGGCCTTCGGCCACCTTCTTGTTGAATTCCCTGCTCCCCACATAGGTATTTTCGACGATGAGACCGGTCCAGCTCGATCGGGCGAGGAAGGCCATCGTCAGGTTCACGGCTATGACGACCGAGAAGAAGGCCACGATGATGGCCAGTACATGCCGGCCGGTCAGTTCCCGCTTTCCCTCGACGGTGCTCATCTCTTCAGCTCCGGTGCGTCGAACGTAGCATCATAGTGGTCGCTCTCGAAGCTCGACTTGTCCTCGACCACGAACCGGAAGTGCTGCACGGGGCCGGCGATATCCCCGCGCGGCTGGCGTACATAGACGCGCAGCGTCTTGAGCCTGTCCGGTTCGAGCTCCACGACGAATGATCGCCCGGGCGTGTGGTTCATGCCGACGACGCTCATCTCCGCGCCCGGCAGCCCTTGCAGAGACATGGAAATGGTTCGCATTTCGGGCACCATGTTGAGGAGCTTGACGGTGTAGCCGTTGCGGATCGCGCCGTCCGCGAGAACGACGAACTGCGGATTGCGATCGGCCAGCACGTTCATCTGGAGACGGTCGCGCGTGAGCAACGCGAAGAGCAGGCCGAGCCCCACCAGCGACCAGGCCCCGAAATAGATCAGCGTGCGGGGCCTCAACAGCTTCTTCGGATGGAAGGTCGCGATCTTGGTCGACAGTTTGCCGCTCGCAGAGCGGACCTTTGCGGGATCGACCGCGGATGTGCCGTTCGCCGTCGCCAGCGCCATATTGGACTCGTATTCCGCCAGCGTCGCATAGGCGATGAGCCCGCGATCCTTGCCCAGCTTGTCCATGACGCTGTCGCAGGCGTCGATGCAGAGGGCGCAGGTGATGCACTCGAGCTGCTGCCCGTCGCGGATGTCGATGCCCATCGGGCATACCGCTACGCAGGCGTTGCAATCAACGCAATCGCCGACCGCTTGCCCGGCGGCGGCGGCCTTCTTGGCGTGGCGAGAGCGCGGTTCGCCGCGCCAGTCGTTATAGGTGACGGTCAGCGAATTCTCATCGAGCATCGCTGCCTGGATGCGCGGCCAGGGGCACATATAGGTGCAGACCTGCTCGCGCATCAGCCCGCCAAACACATAGGTCGTGGCGGTCAGAATCGCCACGGTAGTATAGGCCACCACGGCTGCCCGGCCCGTCACCAGCTCGTGCAGCAATGTCGGCGCGTCGGCGAAATAGAAGATCCACGCACCGCCGGTCGCCATCGCGATGACCAGCCAGATCGCATGCTTGGAAACCCTCTTGGCCAGTTTTCCTGCCGACCAGGGGGCCGCGTCGAGCTTCATGCGGGCATTGCGGTCCCCCTCGACAGCCCGTTCGACCACGAGGAAGAGATCGACCCATACTGTCTGCGGGCAGGTGTAGCCGCACCAGGCGCGTCCGACGGTCGATGTCAGCAGGAACAGCCCGAAACCCGCCATGATCAGCAGGCCGGCCACGAAGTACAGCTCCTGCGGCCAGATCTCGATGGGGAAGAAATAGAACCGGCGGTTTGCCAGGTCGACCAGCACGGCCTGATCGGGAGCATAGGGACCGCGGTCCCAGCGCAGCCAGGGCGTCAGATAGTAGATGCCGAGCGTGACCAGCATCACGATCCATTTGAAGCGCCGGAATCGACCCTCGGCCCTTTTGGGGAAAATCTTCCTGCGCGGCGCGTAGAGCGGCTGGCGCACCCGCACCGAGTTGACCGCCGTTGCATCAAACGTCTCGATTTCCGACGTTTCGAGCATATTCTCGATCTCCGAACCTGCGCCTTCGAAGAGGCACCGGTTGCCGTTTCATCCCGTCCCGCGAAACCCGATCGCATCATGGCCGCCGGGGCGTCCTCGCGGCGGCGCCGTTGTCCCGCCGCGAAGGCTTGCCCGTAAGATGCGGCGCCCTATTTGCCGCCGCCAAGCGAATGGACATACACGGTCAGTTCCTTGACGAGCGTATCGCCCAGGCGCGCCTTCCAGGCCGGCATGACCCCATGCTTCGGAGCCCGGACCTGCGCGGCGATGGCAGCGGGCGTCGAGCCATAGAGCCAGATCGCATCCGTCAGATCCGGGGCGCCGAGTTCGCGGTTGCCCTTGCCGGCTTCACCGTGACAGGCGACGCAATTCTGGGCGAAGACCTCTTTGCCGGCGGCGATTGTCTCGGCGCTGGCGCCTTCCGCCTTGTCCGACAGCGAAGCGACGAAGGACGCGACCTGTGTGATCTGCTTCGACTCGAGCATGCCGCCGAAGGCCGGCATTTCGGACATCCTCGTATCGGGATCGTCGGCAAAGCGAATGCCGTGGGAGATGGTCTGCAGGATGTCCTTGGCGGTGCCACCCCACAGCCATTCGTCATCGTTGAGGTTGGGATAGCCGGGCGAGCCTTGCGCGCCGGAGCCATGGCACTGCACGCAGTTGACCTTGAAGGCAGCGCCGCCCGCCGCCGCCGCAAAATTACGCAGCGAGTCGTCGGCGATGATCTCGTCGATCGTCTTGGAGGAGATGGCCGCGATATAGTCGCCCTTGGCGGTTTGCGCGGCTTGCAGTTCCTTTCGGATCTCACCGCGACTGGAATAACCGAGCAGCCCCGTCGTCGCCGTGCTGAGGAGGGGCCAGGCGGGGTAGGCGATCACATAGGCCAAGGCCCAGGCGATGGTCACGTAGAACGTGAATAGCCACCAGCGCGGCATGGGCGTGTCGAGTTCCTTGATCCCGTCCCAGGAGTGACCGGTCGTCGAAACGCCGGAAATCTGGTCGACTTCCTTCTCGCTCATGTCAGTCATCCTGAAGGGGAATGCGGGCGGCCTCGTCGGCCATGGCGCGGCTGCCGGGTCGGAAGGCGAACATCACGGCGCCGATGAAGAACAAGGCCATGGCCAGCAGGCCCCAGCTATCCGCGAAATGCCGCATGGCAGTGTAGATTTCCATCGCAGCGTCCTCAGCGATAACCGGCGGTTTCGTCATAGGTCGAAAAGTCGACCAGCGTGCCGAGCATCTGGAGATAGGCGACCAGGGCGTCCATCTCGGTCAGTTCCTGCTTCTTGCCGTCGAAATTGCCGATCTTGACCTTCGGATAGCGTGACTCCAGCCCGCTGCCGTCCGCGTCCGGATCAGCCTGCGTCCTCATGTCCGCTTCGGCATTGGCGATCATGGCGTCCGTATAGGGAACACCGACCCGACGATTGGCGACGAGATGGGCGGAGATCCCCGCCGTGTCGAGCTGCTTGTCTTTGAGGAAGGCGTAGCTCGGCATGACCGACTCCGGCACGACTGAGCGAGGCTCGGTCAGGTGCTGGACATGCCATTCGTTCGAGTAGCGCTGGCCCACGCGCGCGAGGTCGGGACCGGTGCGCTTCGACCCCCACTGGAAGGAGTGGTCGTACATCGACTCCGCCGCCAGGCTGTAGTGCCCATAGCGTTCGACCTCGTCGCGGAACGGTCGGATCATCTGCGAGTGGCAGGCGTAGCAACCCTCACGGATGTAAATGTTGCGCCCCGCCAGCTCGAGCGGAGTGTAGGGGCGCATGCCGTCGACCTTCTCGACGGTGTTCTGGAGGTAGAAGAGCGGCGCGATCTCCACGATGCCGCCGACGGTCACGACGGCCAGCGAGGCGATGAGCAGCAGCGTCGCGTTCTTTTCGAGTTTGGAGTGCTTTTTCAGAATGGACATGGATCACACTCACTCGGCGGGCTGCACGGTCATGCCATTCGTCGGCAGTTCCCTGCCCATCGGCGCCTCGTCGCGGATGCGCCCCCGAATGGTCTGATAGACGTTGAAGGCCATCAGGAAGCCGCCGGTGAGGTAGAGCAGCCCGCCCGTGGCGCGCATCACATAGTAGGGATGCATGGCGGCAACGGTTTCGACGAAGGAATAGACCAGGAAGCCCTGCTCATCGTATTCGCGCCACATCAGCCCCTGCATGATGCCGGACACCCACATGGCCGCCGCGTAGAGCACGATTCCGAGGGTTGCGAGCCAGAAGTGCCAGTTGACCATGCGGATCGAGTAGAGGCGCTCCCGTCCCCACAGCTTCGGCGTCAGGAAATAGACGGCGGCGAAGGTGATCATGCCGTTCCAGCCGAGTGCCCCGGCGTGAACATGGGCGATCGTCCAGTCGGTATAGTGGGAGAGCGCGTTGACGGCCTTGATCGACAGCATCGGGCCTTCGAAGGTCGCCATGCCGTAGAAGGCGATAGCGGTGACCATCAGGCGCACGATCGGATCGGTCCTGATCTTGTCCCACGCGCCCGACAGCGTCATCAGGCCGTTGATCATGCCGCCCCAGGAGGGCATCCACAGCATGATCGAAAACACCATCCCAAGCGTCTGCGCCCAATCAGGCACCGCCGTATAGTGCAGGTGATGCGGGCCCGCCCAGATGTAGAGAAAGATGATCGACCAGAAATGGACGATGGACAGGCGATAGGAATAGACCGGCCGGTTCACCTGCTTGGGCACGAAGTAGTACATCATCGCCAGGAACGGCACGGTGAGGAAGAACGCCACGGCGTTGTGGCCGTACCACCACTGCGTCACCGCATCCTGCACGCCTGAGAAGGCCGAATAGCTCTTCGAGCTGAAGATCGAGACCGGAACCGCCATGTTGTTGATCACGTGCAGCATGGCGATCGTGATGATGAACGACATGTAGAACCAGTTCGCGACGTAGATATGCGGCTCCTTTCGCCGCAGAACGGTTCCCATGAAGACGATGAGATAGGCGACCCAGACGATGGTGAGCCACAGGTCGACATACCATTCCGGCTCGGCATATTCGCGAGACTGGGTGATGCCGAGCAGGTAGCCGGTGGCCGCCATGACGATGAAGAATTGATATCCCCAGAAGACGAACCACGCGAGATCGCCGCCGAACAGCCGCGTGCGGCAAGTGCGCTGCACGACGTAGAAGGAGCTGGCGATGAGCGCATTGCCGCCGAAGGCGAAAATGACGCCTGACGTATGCAGCGGCCGGACGCGGCCGAAATTGAACCAGGGCTCAAGATTCAGGTCGGGAAAGGCGAGCTGGAAAGCGATCAGCACGCCGACGAGAAAGCCGACGACGCCCCAGAATACGGTCGCGATCACGCCGTAGCGGATCGGCTCGTCCATATAGGTCGCTTCGTCGGCCGGTTCTGCGGGCGAAAAATCCGCATTCCGCATCAGCAGGGCTGTAAAGGCCACCAATACGAAAACCGCGATCCACATGTGTTGGCGGAACGGAGTGTCGACGGCGAATACCGCGCCTAAAAAGGCAAGAACAGCTAGCGCGCCAGAGAGAGTGATCCCTATACCGTGCTTCATCAAACGGCCCCCGAACCTAAATGCGTCATCGGCCGACACTGCGTAACATCGACCGTAAAATGCCTTTTTTATGTATTCCAAGCTGTACGAGTCGCCTCGCACGAGGATTGGCTGCGTGTTTCGTCAGCCAACACCATGAGCGGCATGCCCGTGCCTGGAGCGAGTCCAGGCCAAACCCGTTTCACTTGTCGCGATTCTAGGATTAGCCTTCCGGTCTCGCTCTGCTGCGGAGCTATAAGTCGAACCGCGTGGACCGAGTTGATCGAAATCAAACGTGACCGAAATGCAGAAACGGTCGGCGCTCTCGATGGCGAGAACCCGTCAAGGACGCCGTGATTCTCCAATTCTTTGCCGGATTGTTCGAGTCGTCTCCCCTCAATTGCGACTGGTGATCGAGCCTCTCCTGGATGTTGGACGCGTGCCGCGGAGCAGTATCGGACGCTGCAGTCTTTCAGAGCGTGGTTCTTGGTCCTTTTCACGCCCTTCGCGCCAAGGCGCCAAGGGAGTATTCTGGCGTCGCTCCCGGTGCCGCAGGACCTGAAAGGCTCCGTTGCTCGTTGTGGCGATGTGGGCCTCGCCATCGGGGCCGGCTGAGGAGCGAGAGCGATGTCCGGACATGCTGTTTTGACCGCGCAGACGGTCGGGGACTGCATCATCGACCAGGGCTGGGAGCACTACACCCCCGAGGACCACGCCATCTGGGGCGTGCTGTTCGAGCGTCAGCAGCGGACTCTGAAGGGCCATGTCTGCCAGGAATATCTCGACGGCCTCGCCGCGCTCGGCATCGGCCCCGAAAGCGTGCCGAATTTCGCGCGTATGAACGAACGTTTGCGGCGGCTGACCGGCTGGGAGGTGGTGGCGGTGCCGGGGCTGATCCCGTCGCGTCCCTTTTTCCAGATGCTGGCCAACCGTCAGTTTCCGGCCGGCACCTTCATCCGCAGCCGCGAGCAGCTCGACTATCTGGAGGAGCCCGACATCTTCCACGATGTCTTCGGCCATGTGCCGCTGCTGACCAATCCCGCCTATGCCGACTACATGAACGAATATGGCCGCATCGGGCTCGTTGCGGTCGAGACCAAGGGGGTGAAGTTCCTTGCCCGTCTCAACTGGTACACCATCGAATTCGGATTGATCCGCAAGCCCGAGGGTATCCGCATCTATGGAGCCGGCATCGTCTCGTCCTACGGGGAGGCGCAATATGTGGTGGATGACCCCTCCGCCCACCACCTGGCCTTCGATCTCGAGCGCGTGCTGCGCACCGGCTATTACATCGACGATTTCCAGGCGACCTATTTCGTCATCGACCGTTTCGAGGACCTGTTCGATTTGCTCAGGCGCACCGATTTCTCCACGCGTTTCGATGAACTGCGTGCCCTGCCGGCCCACACGCCCTTCGACATCCTGCCGGCGGACGTCGTCATCCGGAAAGGCACCGGCCATTATTGGCGCGATTTCCCGGCTGCGAAGACGAAGCTGAAGTGAGCTTCGAATCCGAAGCCAGCGAGTTTCTCAAGCGTGATGGCGCTGGCCCCGCTCAAGCCGCGAGATTGCTCGCCGCATCAGGTCGAGCAGAAGGAGTGCCGCTGGCGCCCAGATTCGTTTGATTGGGAACGCAGCCGGCGTTCTCCTTCCGTTGTGCTCCTCGGCCGATCCCGTTTGCCGCGCAGGCGGTACGGCGCGCCGAAACCCTCGGTCACCGCGCCGCTCTGATCAGGCTGCCGCTCGCGATCAAGGTCGCCAGGCTGATAGCCGCGGCAAACATGACGTACCCTGCCGGTGCGAGAGAGCTTCCGGTCTGGAGGATGAGCCAGGTCGTGATGAACGGCGCAAACCCGCCGAAGATCGTGACGGCGAGATTATAGGCGATGGACAGGCCCGTCGAACGTGTCGAGGGCGGATAGAGTTCCGCCATCGCGGCCGGAGCGGGCCCGCTGAAGCCTGCGATCAGCACGGCGAAGACGATCTGGGCGATCATGAGATTCAGGACGCTGGGTTGGCTGGTGAGCCAGAACAGCAGCGGCCAGCACAGGAGGAGAATCCCGGATGCAGCGGCGAGCATGACGGGGCGTCGGCCGACCGTGTCCGACCAATTGCCGAACAGCGGCGCCAAAACGACGATGACCGCGAGGCCGGCGCTGTTGGCGAGCAAGCTCGCGCTCTGCGGTACGCCAAGCTGGCGCACGGCGTAGGTCGGCATGGTCACGAGGAAGAAATAGGTGCAGACAGTCCAGGCGATGGTGATGCCGAAGCCGGCTGCCAGCGCGGCGCGATGATTACCGAGCGTATCGCGTAGCGGCGAGAACGGCGTTTCGGGCGTGGCCGCGCGTTCCTGCAGGATCGCCTTGAAGGCGTCGGTTTCGCTGATGCGGAAACGGATGTAGAGGCCGACCGGCGCGATCAGCAGGCCGATCAGGAACGGGATGCGCCATCCCCAGGCTTCAAGCTCGGCGGGCGCGAGCAAGCCGGTTACCAGAGCGCCGGTGAGCGAGCCCATCAGCAGCGCCCCGGCCTGGCTCGCTTGTTGCCAGCTCGCATAGAGCCCGCGCCGTGCGGCAGGGGCGTGTTCGACCAGAAAGGCGGTCGCGCCGCCGATCTCTCCACCAGCGGAAAACCCCTGGATGAGCCGCGCGAGAACGATGATTGCCGGCGCCCACGCTCCTGCGGTCTCATAAGTCGGTGCGAAGCCTATCATCGCCGTCCCCAAAGCCATCAGCAGGATCGTCAGGGAAAGCGCCGCCTTGCGTCCGCGCCGATCGGCCAACGTTCCCAGGACGAGTGCACCGACAGGCCGCATCACGAAGCCCACGCCGAAGGTCGCAGCGGTGAGGAGCAGCGAGACGGTGGCGTCGCCCGCCGGGAAGAAGAGCTTGGCTAGCGTCAGCGCGAAGAAGCCGTAGACGGCGAAGTCGTACCACTCCAGCGTGTTGCCGACGACGGCGGCGATCACCGCCCGCCGCGCCGTGAGTTTATCGGAAGCCGATGCTGCTGGTATGCCGGATTTCGTGATGGCGAGCTGCGACATGGTGATCCCCTCTTTGAAATCAGCCTGAGCTTCGAGGCTTCGGCTGTTACGATTGTCGCCGGTTCGCCCAGGCCGTGAGGCGGGCGAGAAAGGCGTCGACGGCATCGAGCTGCGAGCACTCGATCCATTCGTCGGGCTGGTGCGCCTGTGCGATCGATCCCGGTCCGCAGACCACGGTGGAGATGCCGGCCGCCTGGAAGAAACCGGCTTCCGTCCCGAAAGGCATTGCGAATGGTGGACCGATGCCGCCCAGTGCGGCGGCCAGGCCGAGGGCCGGCTCGTCGGCCGCCGGCGACAAGGGTGGGACATGGACATGCCGGTGCAACGATGAGCGGACGTCCGGTGGTGCCGTCCTGGCGAGATAGGCGGCGACCAAACGCTCGGTCTCGTCCGCTTCCTGCGCCGTCACCGGCCGGAACTCCCAGGTGATCTCGCAGGCGGAGGGCACGATGTTGATCGCCGAGCCGCCTTCGATCCGACCGACATTGACGGTGGTCCGATCGATCCCCACGCCGGCACGGTGCCCGATCGACTTCAGAAAGCCCACGAAGTCGGCCGCGGGGTAGATCGCGCTCGCGCCGGCGCTCGGGTCGCTCGAATGCGCCGCCTTGCCCTCGAAGCGGGTGCGGAAGCCGAGAAAGCCGCGATGACAATCGCCGAGACGCATCCCGGTTGGCTCTCCGACGATGGCGAAACCCGGCTTCTCCTCATGCTCGAGTAAATCTGCGATCAGCCGCGGCACGCCGAGGCAACCGACCTCCTCGTCATAGGACAAGGCGATGTGGATCGGCCGGGCGAGGTCCGTTGCCGCGAAGCCGGTCGCCGCGGCGAGGCAGGCCGCGACGAAGCCCTTCATGTCGGCGCAGCCGCGACCGTACAGCTTTCCGTCGCGCTCGGCCAGGCGGAACGGGTCGGACGACCAGTTCTGCTCGTCGACCGGAACAACGTCGGTATGGCCCGAGAGCACGACGCCGCCCGGCGCCTGCGGCCCAAAACTGGCGAGAACATTGGCCTTGCGTCGATCATCGTCGTGACTGAGGCGAACGCGCGCGCCCAGATGATCGAGCCGATCGGCGATCCGTTCGACGAGAGCCAGGTTCGACCGGCTCGATGTCGTGTCGAAGCCGATCAGTTCCTGGAGCAGCGTAACGGAAGCGGTCATCACGGTTCATGCCGCCAGCGACACTTGCGCGGCGCGCGCTTTCGTAAGGCGCGTCCGGGCCAGTTGGAGTGCCGCCGCGTGTGTCGGGAGCCCGTCTGCCTCGGCGCGCTGGAAGATGGCGAGCAGGGTGTCCCCAATTCCGGCAACGCCGCGGTCGACGAGAGCCTGATCATAGCCATCCCGCTCGGAGGCGACGCGGATCATGCCGCCTGCGTTGATGACGAAATCCGGCGCGTAGAGGATGCGGCGCGCGCGCAACAGCTCGCCGTGCTCCTCGCGCGCGAGCTGGTTGTTGGCCGCGCCGCCGACGATACGGCAGCGCAGATGCTTCACCGTTTCTTCGTCGAGCACCGCGCCCATAGCGCATGGCGCGAAGATGTCGGCATCGGCGGCATAGATGGCCTCGGGCGCGACGCTACGTGCGGCAAAGACTGCCACGGCCCTGGACACCCGGCGGGTATCGACGTCGCTCACCGTCAGGGCCGCGCCGGCCTCGTGGAGCAATTGGCACAGGTGCCAGCCGACATTGCCGAGGCCCTGCACAGCGACACGACGCCCTGCCAGATCGCCTGTGCCCCAGCAATGGCGCGCAGCGGCTTCGAGGCCGAAATAGACGCCGAGCGCGGTGGTCGGCGACGGGTCGCCGCTGCCGCCGAGCTCGACGGGCAACCCGACGACATGGCGCGTCGTTTTTCTCACTTCGGCGAAATCGGCCACCGTGGTGCCGACATCCTCGGCCGTGATGTATCGCCCGGCGAGGCGTTCGACCGCTCGTCCCAGCGCGTGAAGAAGAGCCGGTGTCTTCTGGTGCCGGGGATCGCCGATGATCACCGCCTTGCCGCCGCCCAGCGCGAGACCGGCGGCTGCAGCCTTGTAAGTCATGCCACGCGAGAGGCGAAGCACGTCGCGCAGCGCGGCCGCCTCGTCGGCGTAAGGGTACATGCGGCAGCCACCGAGAGCCGGGCCGAGAGAGGTGTCGTGGATCGCGATCAGCGCCTTCAGCCCCGCAGCCTCGTCGGAGACGAACACCACTTGCTCGTGGTCGGCGAAGGCCTCGTGTGAAAAGACGGTCATGGTCTGGCTTCTCCGGAAGGTTTGAGTGCGGGTCGCCCGCCGCCGGCCGCTGCGAGGCCGAAGCCAGTGAGGATCAGCGTCGCACCGACGAGGTGGAACGGCTGCACGGATTCGCCTAGCAGCAGGAAGGCGAGCGCAGCGGTGAACAGGGCGACGAGATGGAAGGAGGCGCCCGTAACGCTCGGTCCGAGCGCTGCGACGCAGCGGTTCCAGATGATGAAGGCGGCGAGCGAGGCGAAGACGCCGATATAGAGCACCGCTGCTAACGGGCCTGGCGATGTCGGGATCGTCGCGCCCCGCACGAGCTCCCAGACCCAGAAGGGCAGCAGAACCAGCAGCCCCGCGGCCATCGTCGCGGCCAGGAAGACGAGGGGATCGAGATCGTCGGGCCGGCGCCGCAGCAGCACCGAATAGACCGCGTAATTCGCGACGGCGATCAGCACCAGCGGCTCGCCGCCGGCGAGGCTCAGCCCGGATAGCGTCGACGGCTCGCCGCGTGCGACGATCCAGGCAACGCCGACGAAGGAGATCGCGATGCCGGCGAGGGTACGGGCCGAGACGCGCTCGACGCCGAGCAGGAAGGCGGCGAGCGGCACCATCAGCGGCAAGGTCGAGTTGAGGAAGGCGACGCTCGCCGCCGGCGCGCTCTGCAGGGCGAGATAGCCCAGGGCATTGTAGCCAGCGATGCCGAAGGCGCCGCACGCGAAGATGAGGGCACGGGTGCGGATGAGCGCCTGCCACTGTGCGCCGATCGTCCCGAGAACGAAGGGCAGCAGACAGGCGAGCGCGACGACCCAGCGGCCGACGGCGAGCGAGACCGGAGGAAACGAGCCGGCGAGCGCCCGGCCGAGCACGAGGTTGCCGGCCCAGAACAGAGGCGGCAATGGCAGGAGCAGCAAGGGCTGCGCCCAGAGGCGCTCTAAGATCCTCATCGCGCCGCCCTCACACGGCACTGGCCAGGCCGATGCGCAATCGGCGATTGTGGCGGCCTTTGTTGTCTATCTTCAGGATACGGATCGACGGCGAGTCCCCCGTCGAGGCGAGATGCGTACCGCCGCAGGCTTGCCGGTCGAGGCCGGCGATCTCGACGATGCGGACCTTGCCGTCCGCCGTTGGCGGCGGCGTGACGGAGCGCGAGCGGATCAAGCCCGGCTCGGCGAGGGCCGTGGCCTCCGGAACATGGCTCTGGGACACGGCGAGATCCTGGCGGATCAGCGCGTTGACGGTGTCCTCGATCAAGCGCAGGCGGTCGTTATCGGCATCGGGCAGGTCGAAATCGATGCGCGCGGTGCCGTCCTCGTTCATCTGCACGCCGGTGACGAGCGCGCCGTCGAAGTCCCGGAAGACCACGGCGTTGACGACGTGCAGATCGGTATGCAGGGCGCGCATCAGTCGCCGGAACGGTGCATCGACCCGCGCTTCGACCGCAGCCGGCGGCAGCTCGAGCGGCTCGGCCAGCACATGCCAGAGATGGCCGCCTTCGCTCTCGAAGCCCGAGATCGCAACCTCACCGCGATTCCAGGCCAGCGTGCCGCGATCAGGCAATTGGCCACCGCCGCCGGGATAGAAGGGGCTTTCCGCGAGGACCACCCGACCGGGCTGCGCGTCCACGACGTCGGTCGCCAGCGTCATGACGTCCGGATGGTCGAGGCAGAAATAACGGGACATGGATCTCACCCTGCTGCTGGCCCAGCTGGGGCCTTGCTGCGGGCGAGAATGCCGCGGCGCAATGCGCGGCTATTGGCGAAAATTGAAGGCACGCAGCACCGGCTGAAAAGCCGGTTGCCGCCTTTTCAGGACGATCATGCCCTACCGGCCGGTCGCGGCGCGCACCCATTGCAGCGGCGTGATCCCATAGGCGCGCTTGAAATGCCGCGTCAGCGCGCTCTGGTCGTAGAAGCCGGCGTCGAGCGCTGCGGCAGAGATCGTCGCGCCGCGTCCGAGCGCCCCGATCGCCGCCTTGAGACGCA
>JARYGW010000039.1:0-21474 GCA_033792295.1 Allobosea sp. | reverse complement strand
GAGTTCATGCCCTACTGGACCACGCCCGAGCCCTATACGCAGCTCATCAAGCGCGAGCCGGGCCGCCTGCGCATCGCCTTATCGCATGAATGGGGCGACTATCGCGCCACGCCGGCCATCGTCGCCGAGCTGGAAAAGGCCGGGCGCTTCCTTGAAGGACTCGGCCACCATGTCGACTGGGCCCTGCCGGAGGCCGATCTGCGCGCCGCATTCGCCGCTCAGACCACCTGCTACATCAGCAACTTCGCACAGGTCATCGCCGGCTTCCTGGAGACGCGCGGCCTGCAACGCCCCCCGGAGGGGCTGATCGAGCCGATGAACATCCGCATCTGGGAGGCGGGCAAGGACATGTCCTATGCCGAGCGCTACTGGATGCAGGCGGTGTTCAACAGCACGGCACGGGCCTTCGGGGCCTTCTTCGAGGAATGGGACATCATCCTGACGCCGATCACGGCCCTGCCGACGCCCAGGATCGGCGCCACCGAATACCTCTCCATCAGCGACAATCCCGATGTGCTCGACTGGTTCGGCAATCTCTGGAAGTTCTTCGCCTATACGCCGCTGTCCAATCTCTGCGGCATACCGGGGCTTTCGATGCCGATGGGCCGGCAGGAGAGCGGCCTGCCCTTCGGCATCCAGGCACAGGCACGGCAGGCCGGCGATGGCCTGCTGCTGCAGCTCGCAGCGCAGATCGAGCGTGCGCTGGGAGGTCGCTGGAACGATGGCAGGCGGCCGCCCGTGCATGTGACGGCGGCCTGAGAGCATTCAGTCTTTCAGAGGCTCGACGCCGCACCATTCCGCCACGAACAGCGCCATGGCGCCGGTGATGCGCTTGACCGAGGCGAGGCTCACCCGCTCGTCGAAGGCATGGATACCTTCCCCCGAAGGGCCGTAGCAAAGCGCCGGGATACGGTCGTAGAGCGCATGGACACGAGCGTCGAGATAGGCCGCCGTCATGAAGGATTTCAGCGGCTTGCCGATGGCGGCCTCATGCGCCCGGCCGAGAACGGCCTCTGCCTCGCTGCCCGGCTCGAGCACGTAGCCCTGCGCCCAGAAGCCGTTGAAGCTCACCTTGGGGGGATTGTTGGCGAGGAAGGCATCGGTGCGGGATACGGCACGGATGCAGTCCTCGATACGCCGGGCCGTCTCCTCGGCGGTCACGCCGGGATAGAGCCCGACGCGGCAGTCGACGCGGCACCAGCACGGCACGGAGGAGGCCCAGTCGCCCCCCTCGATCTTGCCGATGTTCAGGTTGATCGGGTGCGGCTCATCCTCGAAATGCGGGCGCCCCGCCTTCTCGGCGTTGAATTCCGCCTCCAGTTTCCGCAGTGCGGCGACGACGCGATAGGCGGCGTCGATGGCATTCGCGCCCGTCCCCATCTCGCGGACATGGGCCGGCACGCCGCGCACCTCGAACTGGAACCAGAGCACCCCGATATTGGCGCGGGCGAGCATCTCCTGCTCCGGCTCGGGGATGAGCGCGGCATCGGCACGGTAGCCGCGCAGATGGGTCATCAGCGCGCCGTTGCCGGTCGATTCCTCCTCGACCACCGATTCGACATAGACCGTCGCGGCCGGCTGCAGGCCGATGCGCCTGAGCGCGTCAAGGCAGGCCAGGTTCGCTCCGGCCCCGGCCTTCATGTCGGCGCTGCCACGGCCATACATCCAGTCGCCCTCGATCACCGGATCGAACGGGGCGTGGGTCCATTGGTCGCGTGGCCCGGCCGGTACCACGTCGACATGGGCCTGGAGGATGAGCGAGCGCCCCCGCTCCGTGCGCGGACGATGGATGCCGACAACGATCGGAGCCTCGGAATGGGTGTCTGAGAAGGGCGCACCGCCCGGATGGGCCGCAATCGCCTCCCGGTCCATCGCGAAGCGATCCATGATGAAGCCGCGATCCTTCATCGCCCGGAAGACAAAATCCTGGACGGTATGCTCCTGCCCGCGCGTCGAGGCGAAACGGACGAGATCCTGCGTGTAGCGGACCTGTTCGTCAAAGCCCTCATCGACGGCGGCGAGAATCCTGTCGCGCAGGGCAGGGTCGAGGGACATGCATGCTCTCCGTCGAAATCGCTAAAGATTGGCTTTGTTCGAAGACAGTGGATCTGGATTTTACGGCGCCGACCTGCGGCACGAAGCTCCAAGCGAGTATGGAAGGCCTGCGCCGCACGCAACGGAGGTTCCGTGTCGTCTTCGATGATATGGGCGCCGGGCGTGTTGCCGGAGATCTCGATGCCCATCGTGCAGCCGGCAAAATAGGCGATTTGGATCTCGATCCAGGGCGTTTGCGGCCTATGGTCGGCGAAGCTCGCGCATGGTCGGAGCAGTTCTTCCGGAACAGTTCCGTCGCCGTCCATGATCGCCACGCGGTCCGGAGCGAAGCGGGAGTGTCGGTCGCCCGTACCGAGTCGCGCATGCGACGACCACTCTACAGCGACCAGATGGCGATCGGCGTGTTGCATGCGCCGCGCAAGCACGCCGTTCGGGTACCGGAGGAGATGGCCGTCGTCGGCTTCGACGGCATCGCGCTCGGCGGTTTCGTGAGCCCGGAACTGACCACTGTCGCCTATTCCGGCGCCGATATCGGCCGGCCCGCCGTCGAGGCGGTGATCAGCCGGTTGGAAGGCGAAGTCGAGTTGCCGCCGCACGAGCAGGTGCTGCCGGTGCGCCTACTGGTGGGGGAATCCTGTGGCTGCGTTCGCACCTTCACCGCCGGGGAAGGGGCCTGACGAAGCCTACCCGTTCCAACAAAAAAGACCCAGGGAGATGCGTCTTCCTCAAAGTTCTGCCGTGCCTGCCGAGAACCAACTCTGAATGGTCTTCGGCACCTTCTCACCTTCCATAGGTTTCGCATAAAAATAGCCCTGGGCAGAATCGCACCCTGCTTCTCTCAGGCGCGCGGCTTGTTCGGCGCTTTCAACTCCTTCAGCCGTCGTGTGCATTCCCATGGCGTGACCGAGGCTCACAATGGCAGCGACAATCGCAGCGTCACTGTCATCGCTGATCAGGTTCCGCACAAAGCTCTGGTCGATCTTGATGTGATCCACGGGGAACTGCTTGAGGTGGAGGAGCGAGGCAAAGCCCGTCCCGAAATCATCCAGTGCGATCGAGACGCCAGCCTCATGTAGTTCGTTCAAGTTGAAGGACGCCGTCGCTGTTCTGCGTCCGAGAAAGGCCGTTTCGGTCACCTCGATTTCGAAATGCGCCGAGGAGACCCGCGCATCTTCCAGGATGCGGATGATCCTGCCGGCGAGTCTCGGGTCGGAGATGTCAGCCGAAGACAGATTGACGGCCACCCGACCGCATTCGAGACCCCGGTCCAGCCATAATCGAACATCGGCAGCAACCTGGCGGGCCATCTGCTCGCCCAGCGCAATCGAAATTGCCTGCTCAGCGAACATGGAGCCAAAATAACTGGGGGTGAGAAGCCCTTTGGTCGGATGCTTCCAACGCGCGAGAGCCTCGAAGCCGACGATCTGGCCTGTTACCAACGAAACTTTCGGCTGGTAGTATGGAACGAACTGCAGTGCAGCGAGTCCTTCACGCACATCGTGCGCGATGGTTACGCGATGTTCCATCGTCTCGCGCGCGGCGCTGGTATACACCACCGCTTGGCTACGCCCCTGCTCCTTCGCACGATAAAGCGCGATATCGGCATCCTTCATCAGTTCGACCGGGTCGCGATGATGCTCTGGGAAGGTGGCTAGCCCGATGCTGACCGTGGTGGAGAGTGCTCGTCCCTCATGCTGAAAAGGAGCGCGGAGAGCCTCTACGATCTCGGAGGCACGTGCAATCGCGTCGGACCCCGCCGAAATCTCGGCGAGGATGATGGCAAACTCGTCGCCTCCGAGTCGTGCCACGGTATCGCCTTCGCCGGCAAAGCTCTTGAGCCGAAGGGCTGCCTCCTGAAGGAGGAGGTCGCCGACCGCATGACCGAGGGTATCATTGACATCTTTGAAGTCGTCGAGATCCAGCAGCAACAGACCCACGCCGGATCCGGAGCCCGCCGCATTCTTCAGCGCCTCGTTGAGACGGGCCTGGAAGAGCGCGCGGTTCGCCAAGCCTGTCAGTGGGTCGTGGTTGGCAGTTCGCCAGATGGCTTCCTCAGCCGCTTTCCGATCTGCGATGTCGAAGGTGAGTCCGATGAGCCGATTTCCGTCCTTTCGCTCAGCCCTGAGTGAAAGCCATGTTTGAGCACCATCGGGGGCAAGGTAGCGCACTTCAGTCGCGCCACTCCCCTCCGACATGACAGCCTGCCAGAAGGCCTTCACTCTCTGGCGGTCGTCTGGGTGTACCCGATCGACAAAATTGGCGGCTGGTCCAGAAGAAATTCCCAGCAGCACCATTGAATTCTCGGAGCGATCGACCCACTGCGTCTCGAGATTGAGTTCCCAGGCAGCCATTCGGCTCGCTTGCAAAGCCAACCGCAGGCGCTCCTCGCTTACCCGAATCGCGTTCTCGGCCGCTTTTCGTACAGTGATGTCGGTAAAGGTGCGCACCATTCCGCCATTGGGAAGGCGGTTGGTTCGAACTTCCAGCACCGTTCCGTCTGGTCTCTGTCGCTCGTAGTCCAGAATTTCGACATTTATTCCTTCGTACTTGATGGCGCGAAGGAGCGAATCGGTGACTGCACCAAATTCACCTTGCTCCAACTGCCATCTCTTCACGGCTTCAAACGATGGATTGGACCGCATCAGGTCGGGAGGCAGGCCCAGCAGATCGATCGCGCGCTGATTGCAGACGGCTACGTAGCCGTTGGCATCGACCATCAGAATTCCCTGATCCACATGTTCCAGAACAGCGTTCAATAGAGCGCTGTCCACGGGGAATGATCGAGTCACGCGCTGAGTGTTCAAGCGTCGGCCTCTCGCCAAGCTAACGGTCAATCAGGGTATGGTCGTGCGCTTTCGAAATGCTGAAAGATCGAGATTGAGTTGCTCGATATCGCGCGGCAAATGGTTTCGACGGCTCAGGCTGCCTTCCCTGGCCGCTCATAAATCGATACCGAAACACAGGGGTCGTACATGCCCCGGCGGATGAAGACAGCGCCAAGACGATCACTCAAGGTGGCGACCGACCACATCGCCGAACATGCTGCCTGCAGGATCCGCCTGCGGGATCTCGCCGAGCTCGTCGGTCTGTCGCAATCGCATTTCAGCCACGCCTTCAAGGCCTCGACGGGATTGCCGCCGCGTCAATGGCAGCCCAAGGTCAGAGCGCGGCCAGCGCCTGCTTGCAACCGATGACAGGCTCCTGACCGAGATGGCGGTGGAGGCGGGTTTCTCGGATCAGGCGCATTTCATTAGCGTCTTCCGGCGCATATCCGGCCATGCCGTGGCCTGATGCAAGGCCGCCCGCGCAGACGATGCTTCCAGCGACGCTTCACTCGACGTGACGGCGCCCATCGGTCAGGCCGCGTAGCGCATCAGCTTTTCGTGCAAGGCCTTGGAAATGGTGATCCCCTCGGAGGCTGTGCGTAGCCGGGCTCCGATGCGACGGCCACCCGGCAGGCGCGCGCCTTCCTGTTCGGTGATGGCGCCGAACAGGCGTTCCAGCCGCTCGGTCGCACCGGGACCAGCGATCGCGCCGGTATCGATCGCGATGAAGAATTGGCCCGTGCGTGGTGAACCGCCCAGATTGTCGGCGAAGGAAGGGGCGTCGATCGAGAGATTGGCGCCGGTCAGCCAGGCCGCGAAGATCTCGACGATGAGCGCAAGTCCCGCACCCTTGTAGCCGCCGGCCGGCACCATCGTGCCGCCGGCCAGCGCCGCTTGCGGATCGGTCGTGGGATTGCCGTCACGGTCGAGCGCCCAGCCGAGCGGTATCGGCTCGCCACGCTGCTGATGCACGACGATTTCGCTCTTGGCAACGACGCTCGACGACTGGTCGAGCACGAGCGGATCGGCCCCGGCGCGTGGCACCGCGAGCGCGATCGGGTTGGTGCCGAAGATGGGCTTCGTGCCGCCCATCGGCGCGATCGAGGCCGGTGCATTGACGAAGGCGAGAGCGAGCAATCCTTCGCGCGCCAATCGCTCGACATGGTAGCCGACGACGCCGCAATTATAGGAACTGGTCACCGCAAGCGCAGCGATACCCTGCGCCTTTGCCGCCTCGCACAGGGCCGGCAGGCCGAAGTCGATGGCCGGATGGGCGAAGCCTCCCCTCGCATCGACGCGGACCAGGCCGGGTCTTGGGCTATCCAGCACCGGTCGGGCCTTGCCGTCGATCTTGCCGACCTTGGCATGTTCGCAATAGGTCGGCAGCCGGGCGAGGCCATGGCTGTGGATGCCCTCCGCCTCGGCCGCGACCACCGAAGCGGTGATTGCAGGCTCGTTGCGCGCATCGACGCCGCAGGCGGTCAGCGCCCGCCGGGTCAGCGCCTCGATGTCGGAGAGGCTGAGATGGACGCCGTCCGCCGGCTGGTGATGATCGCTCATGCGACGGCTCCCATTTGTTCGGAGTAGCCGTAGAGCGAGACAGCCTTTTCAGGGCTGATCATGCCATCGGCGAGGTCCTTGGCGATGCGCTGCGGATCGCGCTTCAGCGGGTCGCCGAATCCGCCGCCGCCCGAGGTCTCGATGGTGACGACATCGCCGCGTCTGAGGGGAATGCCGGAGATCTTGGAGCGCAGCGGCGTCCGGGAACCGTCGGGCCGTGTGATCGTCATGCTGCTGAGCGAGCCCGGCTTCCCGCCATGGACGCCATGGGGCGGGAATTTGAAGCGCTCGAAATGCGCGCCGAGCTTGCCGGCATCGGATTCGAGCCGCCATTCCCTGACGAGCCCGAGCCCGCCGCGGAATTGCCCGGCGCCGCCCGAATCCGGGATCAGCCCGTATTTCGTGAAGGTCACCGGGTATTTCGCCTCGACCATCTCGATCGGCGCATTGGTGTTGTTGTGCAGGCCGCAGGAGAGCGCGCTCGCACCGTCGCCTCCGGCATGGCCGCCCCAGCCGCCGACCTCGATGTCGAAATAGACCTGCCCCTTGCCCTTCCGCCCGACCGTCTGCAGCGCATAGACATAGGAGATCGCGTAATAGGCCGCCGGAATGCGCTGGGGGGCGATCTCGGCGAGCGCTCCGAAGACGGCGATGGCGATGCGATGGTTGATCACCATGCGGCCCGCGACCGGAGCCGGAAAAACGGCGTCAACCACACTGCCCTCGGGCAACCTCACGGTGACCGGCCGATAGCAGCCGGAATTCGCCGGGATGTCGCCGCCGAGCGCGGCAAGCAGCGCGTAATAGACCGCCGAACAGGTCATGGCGCGGGTGTTGTTGACCGGGCCGCTGACCTGCGGGCTGGAGCCGGCGAAATCGAGCGCGATGCGGTCACCGGTCTTGGTGATCTTCACCGCCAGCCGGATCGGCTCGTCGGATTGGCCGTCATCGTCGACGAGCTCGACGAAGGAGGCCTCGCCGTCAGGCAACGCCTTCAGCCCGGCGCGCATCATCGCTTCCGAGCCGTCGAGGATCGCGGCCATCGCGGCGGCGAGCGAATCCGCGCCATATTTGCGCGCCATGCGGGCGACGGCGCGCTCGCCGATGCCGAGCGCCGCGATCTGGGCATTGAGGTCGCCGCGCGTCTCGTCGGGCTGGCGAACATTGTGCAGCAACATCTCGAAGACGCCGGTATTCAGCACGCCCTTCTCGACGAGCCGCAGCGGCGGAATGCGGATGCCTTCCTGGAAGACCTCGGTCGCGGCGGCGTAGTAGCTGCCGGCGGCCGCGCCGCCGACATCGACATGGTGGCAGAGCGTGCCGACGATGCCGACGCGCTTCCCGTCGACGAAGACCGGCCGGAAGGTCTGGATATCCGGCAGGTGCTGGCCACCCGAATAGGGATCGTTGGTGACGATCACGTCGCCGTCGTTCCACTGGTCGAGCGGGACGAAGCGATCGAGGATCGTGCGCAGGCAGTCCGACATCGAGTTGAGATGGACCGGGATGCGCGCCGACTGGGCGATGTTGTTGCCTTCCGCGTCGAAGACGGCGGTCGAGAAGTCGAGGATCTCGCGCACCACGGTCGAGCGGCTGGTGCGCCAGATCGTGATGCTCATCTCTTCGGATGCCGCGACGAGCGCGTTGCGGATGACTTCGAGGCGGATCGGGTCGATGCCCGGCTGGAGCTTGGACATGGTCTTGCCTCCTCAGTGGCTGTCGGCGCGGTCGGCGATCAGGGCGCCCGACGCATGGGTCAGGATCGTCCAGCCGGCGGGGAGATAGATCGAGGTATAGGGCTCCTCGACGATGGCCGGGCCGGCGACCGGCGCGGTGCGGCTGATCGCGTCGCGCTCGCGCACCGGCGTCGCGACGGCGCCGTGGCGGCCGTGAACCGGCCGGGTCGGGGCCGCGTCGGCAGCCTTGGTTTCGATGCCCTGCGTCGGCACCGGCTTCGCCAGGCGGCCGACCGCCTTCAGCCTGAGCGCCACGATCTCGACCGGAACCTCCGGCTCGTCATAGGAGAAGCGCTGGCGATGCAGGGCGTGGAACCCGGCGGTCGCCCTGGCGACGCCCGCGGGTGAGAAATCGGCATCGTCGAGCGCGACGCGCAGGTCGAAGGCCTGGCCGGCATAGCGCAGGTCCACCGCCCATTCGAAGCCTTGCGCGGCCTCCGCGACTCCATCCTCGGTCAGCAACTGACGCGCTTCCGCGACGAGGCGCGCGGCGGTCTCGCCGAGGCCGGGCGCGAGATCGGAGAAGAGGCCGATCTGCGTGGCGCTGAGGTCATGCGCGATGTCGGACCACAGGATGCCCCAGGCCGAGAGCGTCGAGGCATGGGCCGGGAAAATCACGCGGCGGATGCCGAGCTCCTCCGCCACCTCGCAGGCATGCACGCCGCCGGCGCCGCCGAAGGAGAGAAGCGCGAAATCCTCGGGGTCCATGCCCTTCTCGAAGAGCGAGAGCCGCGTCGCCGTCGCCAGTGCCGAATTGGCGACGTCGATGACGCCAGCCGCGACCTGATCGACCGAGAGGTTGAGGCGGCTGGCGATCTCCTGCGCGGCCTTCTGCGCAGCCTGCCGGTCGAGCGGCATCGCACCGCCCATGAAGCTCGCGCCGTCGAGGCGCCCGAGCAGCAGGTTGGCGTCGGTGACGGTGAGCTTGGTTCCGCCCTTGCCGTAGCAGGCCGGGCCCGGATCGGCGCCGGCCGAATGGGGGCCGATGCGCAGGCGCCCACCCTCGTCGACCCAGGCGATCGAGCCGCCGCCCGCGCCGATCGTCCGCATCTCGATCATCGGCAGGCGCACGGGCAGCCCGTCGACTTCGCCTTCGTTGACCATGGAGACCGAACCGTCATGCACGACCGAGACGTCGAAGGAGGTGCCGCCCATGTCGACCGCGACGAGATTGGGTTCGTCGAGCTCGGCCGACAGCCGCTTCGCCGCCGCCGCCCCGCCGCTTGGGCCCGACAGCAAGAGCCGCGCCGGCTCGCGACCGGCCTTGGCGAGGCCGGAGACGCCGCCATTCGACTGCACCAGATAGACCTGCGCTTCCGGCAGCTCTTCCTTCATGCGACCGGCGAGCCGGTCGGTATAGCGCTGGACGATGGGCACCAGCATGGCGTTGAGGGCGGTCGTCGACATCCGCTCGTACTCCCGAATCTCGGGGGAGATATCGGAAGCCAGCGTGATCGCCACGTTGGGCAGCAGCTCGGCGAGGATCGTGCCGATGCGCCGCTCGTGGGCCGGGTTGGCATAGGCATGCAGCAGGCAGACCGCGACCGACTTGACGCCAGCCTTGGCGAGCTGGCTCGCGACACGGCGGACGCCGGCCTCGTCGAGCGGCACGGTGATCTCGCCGGCGGCATTGACGCGCTCGCGGACGCCGAAGCAGAAGCGCCGGGCCACCAGCGGCTCGGGCTGGTCGAGCGTGATCGCATAGACATCGGTGCGGCCATGGCGGCCGATCTGCATCACGTCCTCGAAGCCTGCCGTAGTGACGACGGCGCCGAGCGGCAGTTTGCGTTCGAGCACGGCATTGGTCGCGATCGTCGTGCCGTGCAGCAGGTACTGCACCGCCTCCATCGGGAAGCCGAAGCGCTCGGAGGCCTGCCTGATGCCGGTTAGCAATCCGATCGAGGGGTCGACCGGCGTGCTCGGTGTCTTGATCTGGTGGATCGCACCGGAGGTCGCATCGAGGATTTCGATGTCGGTGAAGGTGCCGCCGATATCGACGGCGATGCGGATGTCCTGATCCATCAGGCAAGGCTCCAATGTTCCCGCTCGTGGGGGCGAGCGGGTCGGGTTGGTCGAGAGTCGGTGTTCGTTCGAGCTAGCGCGCGCTTGGCGCCGTTCCGAATGAGGTCATCTGGGCGGTTATTTCACGAAGGTTTTGGCGAGGCCGGAGGTCCGGTCGACCACGAGCACGACGAGAAGGGTGAGAACGACGAGGAGCACGGAGAGCGCTGCCACCAATGGGTCCGCCTGCTGCTCGACATGGTGATACATCGCAACTGGCAGCGTCTGGATGCGCGGGCCGGTCATGAACAGCGAGAGCACGACCTCGTCGAAGGAAACGAGGAAGCACAGTGCCGTCGTACCGATCAGCCCCGATTTCATCATGGGCAGTGTGATCCGGCGGAAGACGGTGAAGGGTGAGGCGCCGAGCGTCGAAGCCGCTTCCTCGACGGCGATCGGTAGCGTCGCGAGCGCCGTCGCCAGCACGCGCAGCGCATAGGGCAGCGTCACCACGAGATGGGCGGCGACGAGTCCGGGGAAGGTCGCGAGCAGCCCGTAGCGGGCGAAGACGATCAGGATGGCGAGACCGAGCACGATCGTCGGCAGCAGGAGCGGCGCGGTGAAAAGACTGGAGAGCGCCTCTGCCCCGCGCGGCTTCAGCCGCACCAGCGCGAAGGCCGCAGGCAGCGCGATGGCGAGGCTGAGCACCGTGACGACGGAGGCCAGCAGCAGGCTGGTCCAGAAGGCGGCGGTCATCTTCCCGTCGGCGAAGATTGCGGGGTACCACTTCACGCTCCAGCTCGAAGGCGGAAACATCATGTAGCCGTCGCCGGAGAAGGAGATCGGCACGACGACGATCAGCGGCGCCAGCAGGAAGGCGAACATCAGGAACGCCAGCAGCTTCAGGAACGGGGAGACGGGACGTTCATCCATGATCTGCCTCCCTCACAGAACCGCGCGCAGGGCGCGGGCGTAGAGCACGAGCGCGGCGCCGAAGATCACGAGCACCAGGATCGAGAGCGAGGCGGCCAGCGGCCAGTTCAGCGTCACGATAGCCTGGTCGTAGATTTCGGTCGCCAGCAGGAAGACGCGCCCGCCGCCTAGCAGTTTCGGCGTGATGAAGGACGATACCGCCAGCACGAAACAGAGCAGGCAGCCGAGCGCGATGCCGGGCAGCGTCAGCGGCAGGATGATGCGACGGAAGATCGTGAAGGGTGGGGCGCCCAGCGTCGAAGCGGCCTCTTCGACACGGGGGTCGAGCCGTCCGAAACCGGCAAGCAGCGCCAGGATCATGTAAGGCATCAGGATCTCGGTGAGGCCGATGATCACGCCGGTCTCGTTGAACATCAGCCGCAGGCGCCCGAGTCCGAGGCTGGCGAGCAAATTGTTGACCAGTCCGTCCTCGGAGAGGATCGCGATCCAGCCATAGGTCCTCACTACCGCCGATGTCAGCAGCGGCGAGATCACCAGCACGAGCAGGATCGTCTTCCAGATGCCGCTGGAACGATGCAGATACAGGGTGATGGGATAGGAGCAGATCAGCGTCAGCAGCGTGATGCCCAGGCTCACTGCGATGCTGTTGACGATCAGCTCGGCGTAGAAGGTGTCGGCGATGACCTTGCCCCAGGTCGCGAACGAGAAGGCCTCATGCATCGTGCCGGTGGGCTCGACCTCGTAGAACGACATGCGTGCAAGATTGAGCACCGGTGCGAGGAAGCCGAAGGCGTTGACCAGCGCGATCGGCGCGATCAGCGCGACGACGAGCGCAAGCCCGTTCCGGCGCGGCTTGGCCACGGGGGCCGGCATGGCGATGGCCGTGCTCACGCGGCGGCCCCGTAGACGAAGACGTCCTGTGGCCGCCACGACAGAGCGACCGCCGTTCCCGGCGCGAGCACGGTCTCGCCGCCGCGCGTCGCGAGTTCGACCGAGACGGTCTGCCCGGCGGCGTCGACGTCGTATTGCAGGATGTCGCCTGCGAAGATCGCCCGCGTGATGGTCCCGGTGACACCTTCGCCACCGGCCGGGGACAAGGCGACGCGATGCGGGCGGACCATGACCTCGACCGGGCCGGACAGGCCTGCGGGCGCTACGATGCGCTGACCGGCGAAGTCGGCGAAGCCGTCCCTCGCCACGGCCTTCAGTCGATTGGTGCGGCCGACGAAGCTCGCGACGAAGGCGGTCTTCGGACGTTCGTAGAGATCGACCGGCGTGCCGAGCTGTTCGAGACGGCCCTGGTTCATCACCACGACCTTGTCGCACATGGTCAGCGCCTCGCTCTGGTCATGAGTCACGAAGATCGCGGTGATGCCGAGTCGCTGCTGGATGTCGCGGATTTCATTGCGCATCTCATCGCGCAGCTTCGCGTCCAGATTGGAGAGCGGCTCGTCAAAAAGGAGGATCGATGGCCGGATGACAAGCGCACGCGCCAGCGCCACGCGCTGCTGCTGCCCGCCCGAGAGCTGGGCCGGCCGATGCTCTTCCTTGCCGGTCAGATGCACCAAGGCGATCGCCTCTTTCACGCGCTTCGCGATCTCGTCCTTCGGCACCTTGCGCATCTCGAGGCCGAAGGCGACGTTCTTCGCCACGCTCATATGCGGAAACAGCGCATAGCTCTGGAAGACCAGGCCCATGTCGCGGCGGTGCGTCGCGACATCGGTAAGGTCCTGCCCGCCGACGACGATGCATCCGGATGTCACCGGCACGAGGCCGGCAATCATCCTGAGCGAGGTCGTCTTGCCGCAGCCCGAGGGGCCGAGGAAGGCAACGAGCTCGCCCTTGGGGACCTCGAGGTCGAGATTGTCGACCGCCGTGAAGCTGGCATAGCGCTTGGTCAGCCCTCGGATCGAGAGAAAGCCCTGGCCCGGTGCCGTGCGGGTGTCGATCATGACGATCTATCCTTCCCGGCTCAGCGGCTCAGCGGGATCACCTTGCGGCGCCACTGTTCCATGATCGGCTCGCGAACCTTGGCGAGCGCGATCCAGTCCACGGGAATGACCTTGTCCATCGACTTGACCGCGGTGCGCGCGATCGCAGCGTCGGAGATCTGCGCCTTGGCGTTGGTCGGTGCGTAGAACATGCTTTCGGTGAAGGACTTCTGGGCCTCAGGCGACAGGGCGTAGTCGATGAACTTGGCGCCGGCGTCCTTGCCGGGGCCGTTGGCGACGTAGTTGATGGTGTTGATCTGGAAGACGCTACCTTCCTGCGGGAGGACCGCCTTGAGTTTGCCGCCGGAGGCGTCGGCATTGACCTGGGCGCGGGCATTCCAGCCAGCGCCGGCGACGGCCTGGCCGGAGATGATGACGGGATAGACTTCGGGCTTGGGTTCCCAGGTCTGGACGTTCGGTGCGATCTCTCCGAGCGCCGCGATGCCCTGGTCGACGCTCTTGAGGTAGTCCGCACCGCCGCGCGCCTTGTTCATGATCAGGACGAGCGACAGGCCCTGGATATCGGGCATGCCGGGGATCGCGACCTTGCCCTTGAGATCTGGCTTGGCGAGGTCCATCCAGCTCTTGGGCGCCTCTTTCACGACGTCCGAATTATAGAGCATGACGAGATTGTCGAAAGTCACGGCGACGCCGTCGACATCGGCGATGCGGGCGTTCGGATAGAGATCGGCGACGTTCTTCGAGACCTTGTCGTCGATCTTGATCAGCAGTTTCTCATCGGTCGCGGCCTTGGAGACCGAGACGTCCATGATCACGACGTCGGCCTGCGGCGCGGCCTTCTGGGCGCGCAGATTGCCGAGCATCTGGGCCGAATTCGGCAGCGGGAAATACTCCACCTTGATGCCGGGGTTGGCCTTCATGAAAGGCTCGATCACGGCCTTGGTGTAGCGCTCCTGGAACAGGCCGGAATAGGCCATGACAGTGACGGTCTGCTCCTGGGCGAGCGCGCCCTGCGCGGTAAGGCCGGCGGCCAGCGCGATGGCCAGGGTAAGCTTCGTTGATGCTTGCATGGTCTATCCCCTTTTGTTGTTGCGCAGGCGGTTCTCCGCCCGTCGTCAGGTCTGGTCGATTGAGTTCGTTCCTCAGGACTTGGCGAGCTTGCCCTCCACCAGCGCGGTCGCGCCGGAGATGTCAGGCAGCTTCTCGCCGTTGCGGAGGCGTTCCAGCAGCACGAGTTCGTTCTGCTGCATCTCGATCGCCTTGCGCGCATAGGCTTCCGCCGTCGCCGCCCTCAGCACCACGACGCCGCTTTCGTCGCAGAGTACCGCATCGCCGGGTTCGATGGTCTGTCCGCCGACGCTGACGGGCACGTTGATTGCGCCTTCCGTGCCAAGGATCTTGGTGGTGATCGGCGAGGGGCCACGACACCAGATCGGCATGTCGGTCTTGACGATCTCGGAGAAGTCGGTGGCCGGGCCGTCGATGACGCCCGCTGCCACGCCGGCATTCTTCATCGCATGGGTGACGACGCCGCCCCAGCAGGCATGCTTGGTGTCGCCGCAGCGGTCGATCACGACGATGTCGCCAGGGCGGACCAGCTTGGTCAGGTAGTGCAGCGCCGTCGAATCCGCATGGGGAATGCGGATGGTGACGGCCGTGCCGGCGATGCGCTTGGTCGGCAGCACCGCCCGGATCTCGCGATCGACGAAGCCCGAATGCAGGACATGGCCGATGGTCGCGACTTCGCATTGCTGCAGCAGGGAGACGAGATCGCCGGAAATCTGCGCAGGCATGGGATTGACGATGAACATGGCCGTTTCCCGATCAGTTTTTGGGATCGCTTTGCTTCGGCGAAAAACCGGTTCCCACTTTTTCGCGCAAAGCTCAGGCGAGGACGTGGTGGTTGGCGACCGGTACCGCCGCGCGGACCTTCGCCGTGTAGTCGAAATCGAGCCGCCCGCTGGTCGTGCCGACGCCGTCCGAGGCCTGGGCGGTGATGTGGCCCCAGGGATTGATCACCATCGAATGACCGTAGCAGGCGTTCTTGCCCTGGGCGTGCGTGCCGGTCTGGCCGGTGGCGAGGAACCAAGTCTGCGTTTCGCAGGCCCGTGCACGCGCCAGCAGTTCCCAATGATCCTTGCCCGTCATCAGCGTGAAGGCTGCGGGCAGGACGATGACGTCCGCGCCGGCATCACGCAGTTTGCGGAAGAGTTCGGGGAAGCGGATATCGTAGCAAATGGCGCAGCCCACGATCGTCTCGCCAACCCTGTAGGTCACGACCTCGCGCCCGCGCGAAACCATGTTGGACTCGCGGTAGCTGACGCCGCCGGGGGCATCGACGTCGAAGAGATGGATCTTGCGGTAGTGCGCGATCTGCTTGCCATCGGGCCCAAAGACGATCGTCGCGTTGAAATAGTCGTCGCCGTCACGCTCGGCGACGCTGCCGGCATGGATGGTCACGCCGTGCTTCTCGGCCAGGCCCGACATCAGGCGATAGCTCTCGCCGTTCGGGAAGGTCTCGGCGCTCTCGCGCATCGCCGCCGGGCTGCCATCGAGAAAGGCGTAGTACTCAGGCAGGACGATGAGATCGGGCTGGTCTTCCGCGACGACCTTCTCGACCATGGTCCGGGCGGTCTTCAGGTTCGCGGACTTGTCGTCCTGCGAGTTCATCTGGATGAGTGAGACCTTCATCGGCATTCTCTCCGCTGTCGGTGGGGCAAGAGAGCAAACGCGCGACGGGCCGGCAAACGCGAAATTCTTGTTCGCTTCGACAAGAATTGCTTATGACAGCGCGGTGACCAGGGGCTGCCTGTTGTCGAGGCAGGGCGTCATGGGCTTGGCTGTGGACTCATGACGCCGCGATTTCCGCTGCCATATCGGCGATTAGAGCCGGAAGCGTGTTTCCGGGATTATCGTTGAAGACGGCGTGGAAATGCAGTGGCGGCAATTTTGCCTCGACATCGAGCACATGAAGTTCGCCGGTATCGAGGAACTCCTGCACCACCGCCCGCGGCAGCACCGCGACGCCGACGCCGTCCCGGATCAGCCGGGTGATCGTGGCGAGCGAGTTCGAATTGAACACCCGCACCGTATCGGTATCGATTCCGGAAAGCTCGATCGCGCGCAGCACCGACTGATGCGGCTGCGAGCCCTTCGAATAGGCGAAGATCGGATAGGCGGTGAGATCGCCGATGGCGAGCCGGCCGGGCTTAAGCGGCAGTTTCGGAGAGGCGATCCAGAGACAGTCGAAGACGCATAGCTCGATGTTGCGGATATGCGGCGCGACCACCGGCCCCATGATCAGGCCGAGATCGATCTGCCCTTTCTGGATCTGGCTGGCGAGATTGAGGCTGGTGTCGACGTTGAGGTCGATCACGACGTTCGGATAGGCTTCCTTGACCCGCTCGATCAAGCGCGGCAGCCAAGCATAGACGACGGAATCGACCGTGCCGATCAGCACTGTTCCGCGAATCTGGCCGGCATCGGCGATGGAGCGCTCGAGCTCGGCCACCATCCGCATGATCGCCTCGGCCTGAGGCAGGGCTCGCTGGCCGAGTGGCGTCAGTCCGACATTGCGAAGGTCGCGCTCGAACAGGCGCACGCCGAGTTCCCGCTCCAGTGTTGCGATGCGGTTGGAGACCGCAGCCTGCGTGGTGCAGAGCTTGTCGGCTGCGACCGAGAAGTTCCGCAGTCGTGCGACCCAGACGAAGGTTTCGAGGAATTTGAGGTTCACGCCATGCCACGTCAGCTACGCGCGCCCAAGCGCGAGGGAGGGAGCTCGACTTAACGCCGTTTGAGGAGGGGCGTGAAGTGCGTATCATTCGTCGATGAGTATCTGCCGCGCTTGACTGCCGCTCGAACAGAGCGTGCAGGGTGCCGTCATATGAAGCAAAGCGCCACAGCAGGTACTCCTCCGGGGCAGAATTCTGCCTGGGCGGCGACGCCTGGGGTCGGAGTCGGCGGGATGCCGACCGGAACGGCAATCACGGCGTCGAGGGGCCAACTGACATTGCCTTTGCGAGCGCGAGATGTCCGCTTCCCGGCAGGTCCCCAATGTCCGGAAACGGGCTAGCAAGAGCCCACCATCGCTGGATTGATGTGGCTTAGCTGGGGGGTCAGAGGACCCCTTCGCGGATGGCGAGGGGACGGCTACCCGGGATGTTCAGGATTCTGCGCATCAACATATTCGGCGCAGGTGCGATAAACTGCGTCACGGTCCGAGCAGCCTGCCGGCTTGCGACCGTGATGACGATCCCTGAATCGGGTGGGTGCCCAGCTGGTGCTCGCGGCACAGGCCGGCAAAGACCACGACCTTCGGCTTCTTGAAGAGGACCCGTCGGTCAAAATTTGCGGCGGCCATCAATATCGCGGTGACGCTGATTGATCTGGTCAGGCTTTGTGGCCGAGCCGTACGCTAATGCGACGCGCGCCATCCTTGAGGAGCTCTGCAAGCTCGCTCGCACGAGAGTGGTATCGTAGGGTCACAACGCCAAGGTTGAGAGCCGCTATCACCTTGCCCTCTCTCCCCCAGATGGGCGCAGCAAGTCCTGTCGAGCCAGTAACATGCTCTTCGTCGCTAACCGCAATGCCTTCTGCACGGATCGTCTCAAACATTCCCCGTATCGCGTCAGGGTCCGTAACCGTCTTAGGGGTCCTGGGTACGAGGTGCGCTCTCGCAAAATAACCGTCGGTGAGCGCCGGATCCCAGTGAGCAAGCAGTACTCGGCCAGTTGCCGAGCAGTAGGAATCGGACAAGCCGTCGAGTTCGATGTCGTAGCGTACAGCCTGCCGGCTGACGCATTTGGCTATGCGGCGACAATCGCCTCGCGCCGTTAAAACCGCCAGCATGACGGTTTCGCCTGTCTCGTCGCGAAGCTGTTCCATAATCGGATGCGCTGCGGAAAGGAGGCGGGCTTCGAGCGCTCGCGAGGCTGATTGATGCCGACTGGCATGGACAAGCACATAGCGTTCGGTTGCATCCTGAATTGCATAGCCGCGTGAGACTAGCGTCTGTGCCAATGCGTGCGCACTGCTCTTGGGAAATCCGAGGGCTGCGATGATTTCCTTGAGCTTCACAGGCTCGGAGCAGCCTGCGAGATATTCCAGCAGGTCCAACACGCGTGCAGCGGACTTGACCTCAGTGTTCATGGATGTGAACCGAATCTCTCTTGGCGAACCAATTTGCCAGCGATAGGCTCCACCTTAATCAAGAGGAAATCAACACTCTTGAAAGAGGGACAATCATGAATTCTAGCAACGCTGCGCCTGTGGCTATTGTCACGGGCGGTGCGAGAGGTATCGGCCGCGCTTGTGCACTCTCCCTCGCAAGATCAGGATTGGACGTTGCGCTCGTTGATCTATTGGAGGCGGAGATTATCTGTACTTCCGATGAGATTAAATCGCTCGGTCGCCGCGCGCTGAGCTTTAAGTCAGACGTAATTCCTATCGCAGAGGCAAATCGAGTTGTGAGCGAGGTCGTGGCGCAATGGGGTCGCGTCGACGTCCTTGTGAACAATGCGGGCAGGGGAATGCCGAAGGGCATCTTCGAAATAACCGAAGCGGAATTCGACCACACGATCGCTCTCAATCTGAAGAGCTGCTTCAATTACATCCAGGCCGTCGCTCCTGTCATGCAGCGCCAGGGTCGTGGCCGCATCGTGTCGATGTCGTCGCTGAACGCGCATTCGGGCGGTGTGACCGCTGCAGTCAGCCGGTTCGCCTACGCTGCCGCCAAAGCCGGGATTATCGGGATGACCCGGGCTCTCGCCAAGGAGCTTGGTCCGCAGATTCTCATCAATGCCGTCTGCCCGGGCATCATCGAGACGGAAGTCGGCAACACGTTAACCCGAGATCGCGGCCCCGCGATCGCCGATGCCGGTATCGCATTGAAGCGAATGGGCAAGCCCGATGACGTGGCTGAACTCGTCACGTTCCTCGCAACCTCGAACCCCTGCTTCATCACGGGCCAAGACATTGTGGTGGACGGGTTCCAGTTCAAT
The DNA here is from genome assembly GCA_033792295.1 of Allobosea sp. Taxonomy (GTDB): domain Bacteria; phylum Pseudomonadota; class Alphaproteobacteria; order Rhizobiales; family Beijerinckiaceae; genus Allobosea. Next base: position 2,413 of record JARYGW010000039.1, on the reverse strand, counting down.
CGCTGAGTGATCCCAATGAACGTCACCCTGCCTCCCGACACGAAGCCTTGGACATGGAGTGAGGAAACCTGGCGGCAGGTCGTGAATCATGTCCGTGCAGGACGTTCGCTCAAGCCCGGTGTCTGGAAGGATGGCGCTCGGTTCGCTGTCGCCCTGTCCTTCGACTCCGATCACGAGACGAACGAACTCCGGGAGGGTGGGCGCTCCTACTCGAAGCTCAGTCAGGGCCAGTACGGCAATCGCTCTGGCATTCCGCGCATCCTCGCGACGCTTGCTCGTCATTCTGTTCCGGCCAGCTTCTTCATGCCGGCCGTCGCTGCGCTTCTGCATGACCGGGAGGCCCGTTCAGTTGCGGAAGCCGGGCACGAGGTCGCGATCCATAGTTGGATCCACGAGCTGAACTCGGTTCTCGACTACGACACGGAGCGCGATCTGGCGCTTCGTGCCCGTGACACTCTGACGAAGCTGACCGGGCGTGAGCCGAAAGGGATGCGCACCGCGTCATGGGACTTCAGCCCATGGACTTTGAAGATCGTACGCGAAATGGGGCTGCTGTACGATTCCTCCCTGATGGCGGACGACGAGCCCTACGAACTTCTCGACGAGGGGGAGCCGACCGGGATCGTTGAGCTGCCTGTCGAGTGGATCCGCGACGATGCCGTCTACTTCGGCATGGATCGCTTCAAGGGGCTGCGGCCTCATAGCGGCCCTCCGATGGTGCTCGACATCTTCCTGCGAGAGCTAGACATCGCCGCGGAGGAAGGCGGTCTCTTCCAACTGACGATGCACCCGCACATTATCGGGCACCGCTCGCGGATCTTCATCCTGGATGAAGTGATCAGAGCCGCAAAGGCCAAGGGATCGGTCTGGTTTGCCACGCATGAAGAGATCTGCCGGTACTGCGCCTCGGAGGCGGGTCTTGATGCGCCGGTCCCGTCAGCTGCCAGCAGCCGGAGCTGACAGATGGGCTATCGCATCGGCGTCGATATCGGCGGCACCTTCACCGACTTCAGCGTGCTGGATGAAGCAAGTTTGCATCTCCAGACGCTCAAGGTCCTGTCGCGGCCGGATGCTCCGGGAGCCGAAGTCCTCCAAGGGCTGGACGAGATCGAGAAGCGCTTCGGCATCGCGCCGTCGCAGGTCAGCTACTTCACTCACGGCTCGACCGTCGGCGTGAACAGCATCATCCAGGGCAAGGGTGCGAAACTCGGGCTCATCGTCACCGAAGGCTTCCGTGACGTGCTTGAGCTGGCTCGCCTCAAAATACCGGATCCCTATGACCTGTTCTCGCGTCGGCCGGTTCCGCTGGTTCCGCGAGACAGAGTGGTTCCTTTGCTGGAACGCACCAACGCGGATGGTGAAGCGGAGATCATTCCGGATTCGGCCGCGATCGCCGCCGCCGTTGAGCTGGCGGAGGCAAGGGGCGCCGAAGCGATCGTCATCGCTCTGCTGCATAGCTATAAGAACCCCGCCCACGAGCGGTTGGTCAAAGCGGAGATCGCTCGCCTGCGGCCTGACCTGCCGGTTTTCTGCTCTGCAGACATCTGGCCGATCGTCAGGGAGTACGAGCGTACCATCACAGCCTGCATCCATGGCTCTGTGCAGCCTCGGGTGTCTCATTATATCGGCCGCCTCGAGGACGCCCTGATCGAGCGAGGCGTCGTTCCGGCTCCGATGATCACCAAGTCGAACGGCGGCGTGATGACCGCGGCGGCCGGCAAGGTGCGCAGCATCGAAATGCTGCTGTCCGGCACGGCGGCCGGCGTTATCGGTGCAGGTTTCACAGCCAAACTGGCCGGCTTCTCAAGGGTCATGAGCCTCGACATCGGCGGCACGAGCGCCGATGTCGCTCTGCTGAAGGACGGCATGCCCGACTTCCGCTCCGGTGAGCTCGTCGGGGAGTATCCAATCTATCTTCCAACGGTTTCGGTGTCCTCGATTGGAGCCGGCGGAGGCTCGATTGCGTCGGTGGACGCGTTGGGTGTCTTGCGGGTCGGGCCCGAAAGCGCCGGCTCCACACCAGGGCCGGCTTGTTACGGTCGCGGCGGCGAGCGAGCGACGATCACAGATGCCTTCGCGACGATCGGAGTTCTAGGCGCCGGCGAGCTCGGGTACGGAGCCGTCAACGTCGACCGCGCTCGGGCATTGGCGGTGCTTGAGCCGATCGCCAAGAGCCTCGGCCGCTCGTCGGAGCTCGCAGCCGAAGCCATCATCCAGCTCGCCGTTGCCAACATGTATCGCGAAACGAGCCGGCTGTTCTCCCAGGTTGGCGAGGAGCCGAGCGGCTATGCGCTGCTGGCCTTTGGTGGCGCTGGTCCCATGCTTGGCTGCCTGCTGGCCGATGCAATGGGGATGCAGTCCGTCATTATCCCCCAAACTCCAGGTGTTCTGGCCGCCCTGGGAGGCCTCCTGG
>JARYGW010000399.1:0-4435 GCA_033792295.1 Allobosea sp. | reverse complement strand
GGCCTTCCTCAAGAGCAACCCGGATCTCGCCGCGAAGATCGAGGCCACGATCCGTCAGAATTCCGGCCTCGTCGCCGAACGCATCCTCGAGCAGGCGACGCCGAGCGATGACGATCTCGACGAAGGCGAGGCCTGAGCTTCATCCTCTTGAGCCCTCATCCCGAGGAGCAGCCATAGGCTGCGTCTCTGAAGGGTGAGGGCTTGGAAACGGCCAAAAGCCGAAGTGCCCTTTCAATCGGGTGGCCTTGCGGGGCCGCCCGTTTTCGTTTCCGCCCAAGGCTTTGCGGCGCCACAATCTCTCGACAGCGACAAGCCGCCTGACTAGAACGCTTGGAACCGCTGGAAAGCCCGGCGAGCCTTGAGATAAAAAGAGTTCAAACAGCGATGAGCGGCGTCAACGATATCCGGTCGACCTTCCTCGACTACTTCAAGTCCCAGGGCCATGAGGTCGTGGCTTCGAGCCCGCTCGTGCCGCGCAACGACCCGACGCTGATGTTCGCCAATTCGGGCATGGTGCAGTTCAAGAACGTCTTCACCGGTCAGGAGAAGCGCCCCTATTCCCGCGCCACCACGGCGCAGAAATGCGTGCGCGCAGGCGGCAAGCACAACGACCTCGACAATGTCGGCTACACCGCGCGCCACCACACCTTCTTCGAGATGCTGGGGAACTTCTCCTTCGGCGACTATTTCAAGGAACAGGCGATCAACCACGCCTGGACGCTGGTCACGCGCGAATTCGGCCTGCCCAAGGACAAGCTCCTCGTCACGGTCTATTCCGAGGATGACGAGGCGCATGCGCTCTGGAAGAAGATCGCCGGCCTGACCGACGATAAGATCATCCGCATCCCGACCTCGGCCAATTTCTGGCGCATGGGCGATACCGGCCCCTGCGGCCCCTGCTCCGAGATCTTCTACGACCATGGCGACCATATCTGGGGCGGCCCGCCCGGCTCGCCTGAGGAGGATGGCGACCGCTTCATCGAGATCTGGAACCTCGTCTTCATGCAGTACGAGGAAGCGGCCGGCGGCATCCGCACTGACCTGCCCCGCCCCTCGATCGACACCGGCATGGGGCTGGAGCGCATCGCGGCCGTGCTCCAGGGCACGCATGACAACTACAATATCGACCTGTTCCGTGCCCTGATCGGCGCCATCGCCGACTTGACCTCGGTCGATCCGGACGGCCCGATGAAGGCGAGCCATCGCGTCATCGCCGACCATCTGCGCTGCTCCGCCTTCCTGATCGCCGACGGCGTCCTGCCCTCCAATGAAGGCCGCGGCTACGTGCTGCGTCGCATCATGCGGCGCGGCATGCGCCATGCGCAGCTGCTCGGCGCCAAGGAGCCGCTGATGTACAAGCTCGTGCCGGCGCTGACCCGCGAGATGGGCCGCGCCTATCCCGAGCTGCTGCGCGCCGAGGCGCTGATCACCGAGACGCTGAAGCTGGAGGAGACCCGCTTCCGCACCACGCTGACGCGCGGCCTCTCGCTGCTCGACGAAGCCTCGAAGGACCTGACCGCCGGCCAGAGCCTCAAGGGCGACGTCGCCTTCACGCTCTACGACACCTATGGCTTCCCGCTCGACCTGACGCAGGATGCGCTGCGCGCCCGCGAGATCAGCGTCGATGTCGAGGGCTTCGACGCCGCCATGCAGCAGCAGAAGGCCAAGGCGCGTGCCGCCTGGGCCGGCTCCGGCGAGGCAGCGACCGAGACGCTCTGGTATCCTCTGCGCGACAAGGTCGGCGCCACCGAGTTCCTCGGCTACGACACCGAAACAGCCGAGGGCGTCGTCACGGCGCTGATCCGCGACAATGCCGAGGTCCAGTCGCTCAAGGCCGGTGAGAGCGGCTTCATGCTGGTCAACCAGACTCCGTTTTATGGCGAGTCCGGCGGCCAGGTCGGCGATGCCGGCCTGATCCGCGGCGCCGACACTGTCGCCGAGGTCAGCGACGTCCAGAAGAAGCTGGGCGATGTCTTCGCCCATAGCGTCACGGTGAAGGAAGGCGAGCTCAGGCTCGGCCAGCCGGTCGAGCTCGTCGTCGACCACGAGCGCCGCACCGCGATCCGCGCCAATCACTCGGCGACCCATCTGCTGCACGAGGCGCTGCGCCTCGTCCTCGGCGACCATGTCGCGCAGAAGGGCTCGCTGGTCTCGCCCGATCGCCTGCGCTTCGACTTCTCGCATCCCAAGCCGATCAGCGAGGAGGAACTGCGCGAGGTCGAGGAGATCGCCAACGCCATCGTGCTCCGCAACGAGCCGGTCACCACCCGCCTGATGAGCGTCGACGAGGCCATCGCCTCCGGCGCCCGCGCCCTCTTCGGCGAGAAATACGGCGACGAGGTCCGCGTCGTCTCGATGGGCACCAACCCGGCCGGCCGCGCCTATTCGGTCGAGCTCTGCGGCGGTACCCATGCAGCGCGCACCGGCGATATCGGCCTGGTCAGCATCGTCGGCGAAGGCGCGGTGGCGGCCGGCGTGCGACGCCTCGAAGCCATGACCGGCAAGGGTGCGCGCCTGCGCCTCAATGAGGAATCGCGCCTGCTCGATGGACTTGCGAACCTGCTCAAGGTCCCGGCCGCCGAGGCCGGCAACCGCCTTGCCGCGCTGATCGAGGAGCGCCGCAAGCTCGATCGCGAGCTGACCGAGGCCCGCAAGAAGCTCGCCATGGGCGGCGGTGGCGCGGCCGAGGATCCGGTGCGCGAGATCGCCGGCGCCAAGCTGCTGGCGCGCGCCGTCAGCGGCATCGAAATGAAGGACCTGAAGAGCCTCGCCGACGAGGCCAAGGCGCGCGTCGGCTCCGGCGTCGTCGCCATCGTCGGCGTCGCCGATGACGGCAAGGCCGGCGTCGTCGTCGGCGTCACGCCCGACCTGACCGAACGCTTCGACGCGGTCGCGCTGGTACGCGCGGCGTCCGAGCAGCTCGGCGGCAAGGGCGGCGGCGGCCGCCGCGATATGGCTCAGGCCGGCGGGCCCGACGGCAGCAAGGCGCAGGCCGCGCTCGACGCCGTCGCCGCCGCGATGGGCTGATGCCGATCGGGAAGAGCGCCCATCCTGCAGGCGCCCTCTCCCGCCGTGCCCTGTTGATCGTGGCCGGCCTCTGGCCGGCCACGGCTTTGGCCCAGAAGCAGGCAAAGCCGACTCCGCGCCCACCGCAGCCTGCAATCTCGGCGGCGCGCAGCATCATGGCCGGCGCTCCGCTCAGCGTCTTCCTGAGCAACGCGCCCCAGGGCGCGCGCCTCGCCATCGCCCGGCCGGACGATCCGGCCGACAAGGCCATCGTCGTCCTGCAGCCGAAGAACACCGTCCCGTCGCTACAGACACCCGGCACCGTCGGCGCCTATGAACTGCGGCTGACCGTCGAGAAAGATGGTCAACCACAGATCCTGCTGCGCCAGCCTCTCGCCACTTCGGAACCGAGCGCGACGCTCGCCGCGCCCGAGCGCGTCGGCCGCAATCAGGCTCTGCCGGTGCGCGGCATCGGCCCCAACGGCGAGCAGGACCGCGTCATGCTGGTGAAGCCCGATTCCCCGCCCGATACGGACGGCCCACGCTTCTTCCCGGCCGAGAATGTCGAGGCGACGCTGGAGGCACCGGATCAACCGGGAGTCTACGAACTGCGCTATGTGATGCACGCGCCATTGGCGGAGCACCGGATTCTGGCGCGGCGGACGGTCAGGGTGGAGTAGCGGGCGAACGCGGCGCATGCCCACATTGCGATAGAGCCGCTCCGATCCCAGACCGAAACGATCCTCAGAATAGCTTGCTGATCGCCGGAGCTTCCGGTCGGCAGGAGGCAGCGATGGTCGGCCGCGTCGAGGCCTTTGTCAGCTCGAAGGTCGAGCAGAGCTTGCCATAGGCCGGAGTCTCCACCACGCCCGAAAGAGCCCCGCCGCCGCGCGCAAGCCGGCCATGAAGATCGACGGTGATGTAGCCGGCCGGCTGCTTGAGCCAGCGAGACCCGAGAATTTCGACGGCCCCGGCCTCTCTGACGCGCCCCGATACCGTGAAGCAGCCATCAGGCACCGCCGGATTGCCTTTCACGGGGTAGAACTGGAACACGCCCGAGAAGCTCGACCCACTCTGTCGCTCTATCGTGAGGGTCAGCCCCGTCAGCCCCTGCGCGCAGACATAGGAGCCGCTCCAGGTACCGGTGAGCAACGGAGCGCCCTCATCGGCACGAGCCGGCAGCGGCAGCACCGCAAGCGCGAGCAGAACCGGAATCGTCGACGATCTGCGCATCCAGCAATACTTTCGTTCGAACGTCCGGCCAGGCGGCGGGAACAAAAAAGCCCGGCCAGATTGGCCGGGCTCATGATCATCGGCAAGTCGCATCGCCCTCAGGCGGCCATCGCCTTCTTCATGTTCTCGCTGACCTTCTCGAGGAAGCCGGTCGTCGAGAGCCACTTCTGGTCGGCGCCGACCAGAAGCGCCAGAT
>JARYGW010000398.1:0-4449 GCA_033792295.1 Allobosea sp. | reverse complement strand
CGATGATCTACCTCATTGATATCGCATCGGATTCTTCCGAGAAGTGGATTCCACTCCTCGGTCCGATGCTATAGCACCATCGTTCGGGCTTCGCCACGAGCGCAGACCAGCCTGCCATTTGTCCCCCGAAGATCAGCCGCCCGCGATGTCCAGCTCCGACCGTCTCATCCGTATCGCTGCGGCCTTGCTGACCGACAGCCAGGGCCGCCTCCTCCTGGTGCGCAAACGCGGCACCGAAAGCTTCATGCAGCCGGGCGGCAAGATCGAGCCGCAGGAAGAGCCGGGCGCGGCGCTGCTGCGCGAGCTGCGGGAGGAGTTGAGGCTGGAAGAGGAGCGCAAATCGCTCGCCCATCTCGGAACCTTCGCGGCGCCGGCCGCCAACGAGCCGGGCTTCACGGTAAGAGCGGAGATGTTCCGGCTCGTCTCGGATGCGCGCCCGCAACCGGCGGCGGAGATCGCGGAGATCGCATGGCTGTCCCCGGACGCGACGGCGACTGTCACACTGGCGCCATTGACCCGCGACCATGTGCTGCCGCTTTGGCGCTCCGGCAGATGAGGTGACGAGATGGCAAGCGACAACGCCCGCGCGGCGCGGCATGCTGATGGCAGCGCCGGCGATGCCGATTACGGCCGGATCGGGCGTGGCTACGCCTCCTACCGCCAGCCGGAACCCGCGATTGGGGCGCAAATCGAGGCCGTGCTGGGACCGGCCGGGACGATCCTCAATGTCGGTGCGGGCGCAGGCTCCTATGAGCCGCGCGGCCGCAATGTCACGGCCGTCGAACCATCCGCCTCGATGCGAGCGCAACGGCCAGCCGACATCGCGGTCGCCATCGATGCCACGGCCGAAAAACTGCCCTTCCCCGACAAATCCTTTGACGCCGCGATGGCGACCTTCACGGTGCATCAGTGGCAGGATCTCGAAGCCGGCTTGCACGAAGTCCGGCGCGTGACGCGCGGACCGGTTGTCGTCCTGTCCTGCGATCCCGCTCTGGTGGAGGCCTTCTGGCTTGCCGACTATGCGCCGAAGGTTCTGGCTATCGAGGCCAGGCGCTACCCCGCGCTCGCTCATATCGGCGAGATGCTGGGCGGCAGCGTCGATATCATGCCCGTATCGATCCCCCTCGCCTGCCGCGATGGCTTCAACGAGGCCTATTACGGCCGCCCGGAAAGCTTTCTCGACAAAGGTGCTCGTTCCGCCTGTTCGGCCTGGAGCTTCGTCGATGCTGCGGAGAATGCGGCTTCGATCGAGCGGTTGCGCGGCGATCTCGCTTCCGGCGCCTGGGACGAGCGCTACGGCCTCTTGCGTCACCAGCCGAGCTATGACGGCTCGCTGCGCCTCGTCATCGCGCAAGGCTGACTGCGCGCGACCACCTCAAAAGAAAACGACCGCCCCAAGGCGGTCGTCACGATAAACGAGATGGTGCGGAAAGCGCCGCTCTCACCACATGTCGAGGGCGACGCGCGCCTCGTCGGACATGCGCGACTGGTCCCAGGGCGGATCGAAGGTCATGTTGACCGTGACGCCGGCCACGCCGTTGACGGTGCTGACCGCGTTCTCGACCCAGCCCGGCATCTCGCCCGCGACGGGGCAGCCCGGGGCGGTCAGGGTCATGTCGATCGTGACCTGACGGTCATCGGCGATATCGACACGATAGATCAGGCCGAGTTCGTAGATATCGGCCGGGATCTCCGGGTCGTAGACCGTCTTCAGAGCCGCGACGATATCGTCGGTCAGCCGGTCGATCTCCTCGGGCGGAAGCGACGCGCCGGAGCCGACCTGCGGCTCGTTCGGCTTGAAGCCGTCTTCCTTCAGGGCAATGGGTTCGGACATAGCCAAGGCTCAAAATCCTCGATTGTCAGGCGAACAGGCTCTCCGCCTTCCGCAAGGCGTCGACCAGCTTGTCGACCTCTTCCAGCGTATTGTAGAGGCCGAACGAGGCGCGGCAGGTCGACGTCACCCCATATCGTGCCAAAAGCGGCATTGCGCAATGGGTGCCGGCCCGGACTGCGACACCGGCGCGGTCGATGACCGTCGCCACGTCATGGGCATGGGCGCCCTTCATCTCGAAGGCGACGATCGCGCCCTTCTCCCGGGCGTTGCCGAAGATACGGATGGAATTCATCTCGCCGAGCCGCTCCATCGCATAGGCGCCGAGCTTGGCCTCATGGGCGGCGATGTTCTCACGGCCGAGCGCCATCATGTAGTCGAGCGCGACGCCCAGGCCCACCGCCTCGACGATCGCCGGCGTACCCGCCTCGAAACGATGCGGCGGGTCGTTATAGGTCACCGTATCCTCGGTGACGGTGACGATCATCTCGCCGCCACCCTCATATGGGGGCAGCTTGTCGAGCCATTCTTTGCGGCCCCAGAGGATGCCGGAGCCGGTCGGCCCATAGGTCTTGTGGCCGGTGAAGGCGTAGAAATCGCAGCCCAGCGCCTGCACGTCGACCGGCAGATGCACCGCGCCCTGGCTGCCGTCGACAACCAGCGGGATGCCATGCGCCCGGCAGATCCTCGCGACCTCGGCGATGGGGATAATCGTGCCGGTGGCGTTGGACATATGCGTCAACGAGACGATCTTGGTGCGCGGCGTGATCAGCTTCTCGAATGCCTCGACGAGGAAATTGCCGTCCTCGTCGATCGGCGCCCATTTCAGCACGGCACCATGACGCTCGCGCCAATAGTGCCAGGGCACGATGTTGGAGTGATGCTCGAGGATCGAGACGATGATCTCGTCGCCTTCGCCGAGATCGAGATGGCGTCCAAGCGAGGACGCGACGGTGTTGAGCGCCCCGGTCGAGGAGCGCGTGAAGATGATCTCTTCCAGGTGCTTGGCATTGAGGAAGCGCCGCGCGCTTTCGCGTGCCGCCTCATAGGCTTCGGTCGAGGCATTGGCGAGGTAGTGCAGCCCGCGATGGACGTTGGAATAGTCCTCGCGCATCAGTTTCGCCATCGCGTCGATCACCGCGTTCGGCTTCTGGGCCGAGGCGGCATTGTCGAGATAGACGAGCGGCTTGCCATAGACCTCGCGCGACAGGATCGGGAAATCCCGCCTGATCGTCGCGACGTCATAGGGCTTCAGCACGGGCTGGCCGGTAACCGCGTTCATATGCTCACGCCTTTCCGGAAACGGGCTGCCGGTCGGCGACGAGCACGCCGGCATGCCCCCAATTCTCCCGCTCGATCTCCTGGATCACGATATGGGTGTTCTGCGGGTTCTTGCCGAGCACCTTCACAAGCGTATCGGTGAACTCCTTGACGATCTGCGCCTTCTGTTCGCGCGTCGCGCCTTTCGTGATCTGGAGATTGATGTAGGGCATCAGACGGTGCTCACCTCGGACGCGGCCTCGCGGGCCTGAAGCCAGGACTCGATCTCATGCATGACGAGATCGCGCACGGCCTCTTCGGCGATGAACTCCGCCGCCTCTCCGGCGAAGGCCTGCAGCACCAGCGCCTCGGCCTGCGGCCGCGGCAGGCCACGCGCCATCAGGTAGAAGAGCTGCTCGCCGTCGATCTGCGCGACGGTCGCGCCATGGCCGCAGACCACGTCGTCGGCGAAGATCTCGAGCTCCGGCTTGTTGTACATCGACGCGCCTTCGTTCAGCAGCAGCGCGTTGCTCTTCATGCCGCCATCGGTCTTCTGCGCATGGGGACGCACGATGACCTTGCCCTGGAAGACGCCCGTCGACTCGCCGCCGGCGATCGTCTTGAACAGCTCGCGGCTGGTGCCGTGCGGCACCTCATGGTCGACGATCAGCGTCACATCGGAATGCTGGGCGCCACCGAGAAGGTTGACGCCGCGCAGGCCGATCTCGCTGTGCTCGCCGGCGAAACGGATAAAATGCTGCTGGCGGAGCGTGCCGGCGTTGCAGACCAGCGCAAAGGAATCGAACTTCGCCTGGGCGCCGACCGTCGCGAGCAGGCTCTGCACCTCGACCGTCGCCGCCTGCTGGCGGGTGACGAGGCGCACATGCTGGATCTCGCTCTCGTCGCCCGTCTCGAAGACGATGGCGCCGTTGATCTGTTGCGCGGCGGAGCCGGCGGCCTCGCTGACCTCGACGATGGTCGCACGGCTGCCCTGTGCGGCGAGGACGACTGAACGATGGAACACCGCCCGCTCCTCCTCGCCGGAGGCGAGCGAGACAATGACGATCGGCAGTTCCAGATTCCGGCCTTCGGCGATCTCGACGAAGACGCCATCGCGCATCAGTGCGGTGTTGAGTGCCAGGCCCGTATCATCGGCGCCGACCGAGGGGCCGGAGAGGACGCGGGTCAGCCCCTCGCGCGGCGAGACCAGAGCCTCGGACAACGACTGCACCGAGACGCCCTCGGGAATGTCGTCGAGCGAAGACAGATCGGGCGCGAAGATGCCATCGACCAGCACGAGCCGTAGGCCTTCGAGCTTCAGCGCATCGAGCCGAGCCTTGACTGCCGGGGTGTCAGCC
>JARYGW010000397.1:0-4490 GCA_033792295.1 Allobosea sp. | reverse complement strand
CGAACAAGATCCTGATCCTGACGCGGACAACAGCGCGCAAGGACGTACGGCGTGCCAGTGACGGCATGACCATCTTTTACACCGATCTCGACCGCTCGCGCTTCGAAGTGAAGAGCATCGCCAAGCACGGCCGCGCCGCGGTCGATTCCAACATGGTCTTTATCGACGACGTGTTCGTGCCGGAAGGCGATCGTATCGGCGAGGAGGGCAAGGGCTTTTCCTATCTGCTCGACAGCCTCAATCCGGAGCGGGTTCTGATCGCGGTCGAGGCGATCGGAATCGGGCAGGACGCGCTCGGTCGCGCTGCCCGCTATGCCCGCGAACGGAATGTCTTCGGCAGGCCGATCGGCCAGAACCAGGGAATTCAGCACCCTCTCGCCGAGCGCTGGATAGCGCTGGAGGCCGCTTGGTTGATGGCCATGAAGGCAGCCGCTCTCTACGATTCTGGCAAGCCCTGCGGCGCCGAAGCCAACGGCGCCAAGTTCCTCGGCGCTCGCGCCGGATACGATGCGTGCCTCCAGGCCGTGATGACCCACGGCGGCATGGGATACGCGAAGGAATATCAGGTCGAGCGCTTGCTGCGCGAAGTTCTCGTGACGCGACTCGCCCCAATCAGCGAGCAGCTCATCCTTTCCTACATCGCCGAGCGCGTGCTCGATCAGCCGAAATCGTATTGACGGAGCTTGTCCGATGCCGCTTGGCTCCTCTGACGTCACGACTGACATCATCCTGTCGACTTCCGGTTTGACCAAGGAGTTCGGCGGCTTCCGGGCCGTTAACGGCGTCGATCTGAACGTGAAGCGTGGAACGATCCACGCGCTCATCGGGCCCAATGGCGCCGGGAAGACGACCTGCTTCAACCTTCTGACGAAGTTCCTGCCGCCGACAAAAGGCGCCATCGTCTACAATGGACAGGACATCACCCGCGAACAGCCGGCAGAGATCGCGCGCAAAGGGCTGGTGCGCTCCTTCCAGATCTCGGCGGTGTTTCCGCAGCTCAGTGCCAAGACCAATGTCCGCATCGCATTGCAGCGCAAGCGCGGTGATTCCTTCGATTTCTGGCGCCCGGAAAAGGTACTCCGCGAGCTCGACGAAGAGGCTCTGCATCTCCTCGATGCGGTGGGCTTGTCCGCCTTTGCCAAGTTGACGGCGGGTGAGCTGTCCTATGGTCGCAAGCGCGCGCTGGAGATCGCGACGACGCTGGCGCTCGACCCGGAGATGATGCTGCTCGACGAGCCGATGGCCGGCATGGGGCGCGAGGATGTCGAGCGCGTCGAGGCCCTGATCCGCAAGGTCTCCAAGAACCGCACCATCCTGATGGTGGAACACAACCTCTCCGTCGTCGCCTCGCTCTCGGACCGCATCACTGTGCTGGCGCGGGGACAGATTCTCGCGGAGGGCGACTACGCCACGGTCTCGAAGGACCCCCGCGTCGTCGAGGCCTATATCGGTTCGGGAGTCGGCCATGGCCACTGAGACATTGGAGCGTAAGGTTGCGGGCACCTCGACCGCACCGCTGCTGCAGGTGCGTGGGCTCGAGGCCTGGTATGGCGAGAGCCATGTGCTGCACGGCATCGATTTCAACGTTGCGTCCGGCGAGGTGGTGACGCTGCTCGGCCGCAACGGTGCCGGCAAGACGACGACGTTGAAGTCGATCATGGGTGTCATCGGCAAGCGAAGGGGCTCGGTGGTCTTCGAAGGCAAGGAGACGACCTCGTTGCCTTCGCGCGCCATCGCCCGGCTCGGCATCGGATATGTGCCGGAAGAGCGCGGCATCTACTCATCGCTCTCCGTCGAGGAGAACCTGATGTTGCCGCCCAGGATCCGGGGCGGCGGTCTTAGCGTCGAGCAGATCTTCCAGCTGTTTCCCAATCTCAAGGAGCGGCTGCGCAGCCAAGGCACCAAGCTCTCGGGCGGCGAGCAGCAGATGCTCGCGATCGGCCGCATCCTGCGTACGGGCGCGCATTTCCTGCTGCTCGACGAGCCGACCGAGGGGCTCGCGCCCGTCATCATCGACCAGATCGGCGCCACGATCCGCAAGCTCAAGCAGGAAGGCTACACCATCATCCTGGTCGAGCAGAATTTCCGCTTCGCCGCGACAGTGGCGGACCGTCACTACGTCGTCGAGCAGGGCAAGGTGATCGACATGATCCCCAATGCCGAGCTCCACCGGAACATCGAGAAGCTTCACAACTATCTCGGGGTCTGATTTCGGCCCCCCAGAACGATGTCCAAAGCGACGATCCACGGTTTCAGGGAGACATGAAGATGCTTTCGACCAAGACCTTTCTGGCGGCCACAGCGCTGGCAGGCCTGATGGCGAGCCCCGCTCTCGCGCAGCAGATCTCCATCAAGGCCGGCGTGCTCAATGATCGCTCCGGCGTTTATGCCGACCTCACGGGCGAGGGCTCGGTGATCGCCGCGCGCATGGCGGTCGAGGATTTCAAGGCGGCGGACAAGGGCATCAAGGTCGAGATCGTCGCGGCCGACCATCAGAACAAGCCGGATGTCGGCTCGACGATCGCGCGGCAATGGTACGATCAGGACGGCGTCGATCTGATCCTCGACGTGCCGACCTCCTCGGTATCATTGGCCGTCAGCCAGCTGACCAAGGACAAGAACAAGGTCTTCATTGTTTCCGGTGGCGGCACAGCCGATCTGACCGGAAAGGCTTGCAATGCCAACACCATCCATTGGACCTACGATACCTATGCGCTTGCCCAAGGCACCGGGGGCGCGATGGTCAAGGCTGGTGGAGACACCTGGTACTTCCTGACGGCCGACTACGCCTTCGGCCATGCGCTGGAGCGCGACACCTCCGCGGTGGTGCAAAAGGCGGGCGGCAAGGTGCTCGGCGCCGTGCGCACGCCTTTCCCTGGCAGCGACTTCTCCTCCTTTTTGCTGCAGGCGCAAGCGTCCAAGGCCAAAGTCATCGGTCTCGCGAATGCCGGCGGTGACCTCACCAATTCGGTCAAGCAGGCGAGCGAGTTCGGCATCACCCAGGGTGGCCAGAAGCTTGCGGGCCTGCTCGTCTTTATCAGCGACATCCATGCGCTCGGGTTGCAGGCTGCGCAGGGTCTCGTCCTCACCGAATCCTTCTATTGGGATAGGGACGACCAGACCCGAACCTGGTCGGCCCGTTTCGCCAAGCTCAACGGCGGCAAGCAGCCGACCATGGTTCATGCCGGCGTTTATTCCGGGTTGCTCCATTATCTCAAAGCGGTCGAGGCGACGAAGACCAAGGACTCCGCCACCGTTATCACCAAGATGAAGGAACTGCCGACCGACGACCCGCTCTTCGGCAAGGGCTCGGTGCGCGCCGACGGCCGAAAGATGCACGACATGTATCTCTATGAGGTCAAGAAGCCCGCGGAGTCGAAGGGGCCCTGGGACTACTATAAGCAGATCGCCGTGCTGCCGGCCGAACAGGCTTTCCGCCCGCTCGACGCCGGCGACTGTCCGCTCGTCAAGAAGTGAGTCCGGCGCAAGGGATGACCCGGGTGGGCGAGCGCTTGCCCGGTCGCCCCGCCGGAGCCGCGCACACAGGCACGGCCCATCCCCGAACGGCCAAACACCGACCAAGGCAAGCCCATCATGTTCGAGCTTATCGGCGTCCCCCCGCAGGCCTTGTTCGGCCAGGTCCTGCTTGGTTTGATCAACGGCTCCTTCTACGCGATCCTGAGCCTCGGGCTGGCGGTGATCTTCGGGCTGCTGAACGTTATTAATTTCGCCCACGGCGCGCAGTACATGATGGGCGCCTTCGTCGCCTGGATGGGGCTGAACTATCTCGGCCTGAGCTATTGGGCGGCGCTCTTGGCGGCACCGCTTGTCGTGGGGGCGGTCGGCATCGCGATGGAGCGGCTGCTCCTCAAGCGCATCGCCCATGTCGACCATCTCTACGGCCTGCTGCTCACCTTCGGGCTGGCGCTGATCATCCAGGGTCTGTTCCGCAACCAGTACGGTTCTTCCGGCTTGCCCTACCAAATTCCGCCCGAATTACGCGGCGGACAGAATCTCGGCTTCATGTTCCTTCCCTACTACCGCGGCTGGGTCGTCATCGCCTCGCTCGTCGTCTGCCTCGCGACCTGGTTCATGATCGAGAAGACGAAACTCGGCGCCTATCTGCGCGCCGCGACCGAGAACCCCACCCTGACCCAAGCCTTCGGCGTCAACGTGCCGCTCCTGGTGACGCTGACCTATGGCTTCGGCGTTGCGCTCGCTGCATTCGCCGGCGTGCTGGCGGCGCCGATCTACTCGGTCAACCCGAATATGGGCTCCGATCTGATCATCGTCGTATTCGCCGTTGTTGTGATCGGCGGAATGGGCTCGATCATGGGCGCGATCGTGACCGGTTTCTCCCTCGGGTTGGTCGAGGGCCTGACCAAGGTGTTCTACCCGGAAGCCTCGGCCACGGTGATCTTCATCATCATGGTGCTGGTGCTGCTGGTGAAGCCCGCCGGCCTGTTCGGTCGTTCGGCCTGAGACAGCCC
>JARYGW010000396.1:0-4509 GCA_033792295.1 Allobosea sp. | reverse complement strand
AGGCGGGCAGAGGCAGCGGCTCGCCATCGCGCGGGCCGTGTTGAAGGATGCGCCGATCCTGCTGCTCGACGAGGCGACGAGCGCCCTCGATTCCGAAAGCGAGCGGGCGGTGCAGGACGCGCTTGACCGGCTGATGCAGGGGCGCACGACGCTAGTGGTCGCGCACCGGCTTGCGACCATCCTCTCGGCCGACCGCATCCTCGTCATGGAGGAAGGGAGAATCGTCGAGCAGGGCACCCATGCCGAACTCAAGGGGCGCGGTGGGCTCTATGCGCGACTCGCGGCGCTCCAGTTCGGGTTGGAAGCGGCCTGAGAGCGGCCCTTAGATCATCGGTATCGCGTCGGAGGGTTTAGCGGGGGAGCGAGGCGTAATAGGCCGAAAGCGCCTGCGCCTCGGCCAGCGAGATCGAGCGGGCCATGTAGCGCATCTCCTTGTGCGGCCGCTTGCCGGAGCGGAAGGCCAGCATCTGATTGTACATGTAGAGCTCGTTCTGGGCGGCCAGATGCGGCACGTCGGCGCTGCGCGCGATGCCGTCGAGGCCGTGGCAGGGGGCGCATTCGTCGGCCGGCGAGGTCCGTGGCTCGGCCACTGCGGGATAGGCCGTCAGCAGCGCGAAGATGGCGAGCAGCGGCAGCGTGGCCGCAAGCCTGCGGGTCATGGTCTCAGCGCTCCGTGATCTTGAACTCGATGCGCCGGTTGCGGCGATGAGCCTCGTCGGTGTTGGCGAGGTCGAGCGGCTGATATTCGCCGAAGCCGGTCGCCGCGACCCGGTCATTGGGCAGGCCGCGTGAGATCAGGTACTCCACAACCGCGATGGCACGCGCTGAGGAGAGGTACCAGTTCGAAGGGAATTGCGCCGTCTTGATCGGGCGGTTGTCGGTGTGGCCGTCGACGCGCAGGATCCAGGGCAGGTCCGGCGGCATTTCCTTGGCGAGGTCGAGCAGGACGGTCGCGAACTTGTCGAGCTCGGCCTGGCCCTCCGGCTTCAGCACCGCCTGGCCGGCGTCGAAGAAGATCTCCGACTGGAAGACGAAGCGGTCGCCGACCGTGCGGATGTCCGGCCGTGTGCCGAGCACCTGCCGCAGGCGCCCGAAGAAGTCGGAGCGGTAGCGCGCCAGCTCCTGCACGCGCTGGGCGAGCGCGACGTTGAGGCGCGAGCCGAGATCGGCGATGCGGGCCTGTGAATCCTTGTCCTTGGCCTCGGAAGCGGCCAGCGCCTCCTCCAACGCGGCGAGCTGGCGGCGCATCGCGGTAATCTGCTGGTTGACGAGGTCGACCGTGGCCTGGGCGCGGGCGGAGAGCTGCTTCTCGCTGTCCAGTGCCTTCTGGGTCTCGGCGAGCTGGGCGCCGGCATTGCCGTTCTGCTGGGAGTCGAGCAGGCCCTGCAACTTGTTGCGCTCGCCCTGCGACTGGGCCAGCGTCGATTGCATGAGCTGGAGGTTCTCCTGCGCCTGCCGGTTGGAGGAGCGCTCCAGCGCGAGCAGGTCGGTCAGCTCGGAAATCTGCTTGTTGAGACGTTCCAGCGCCGTGTCCTTGCCGGTCAGCTCCTGCGACAGGAAGAACTGGCCGAGCACGAAGACGGTGAGCAGGAAGACGATGCCGATCAGCATCGTCGAGAGGGCGTCGACGAAGCCGGGCCAGAAATTCACGTCCTCGCGGCGGTGGGCGCGGGAAAGGGCCATCGTCAGGTTCCTGCCGTCGGGGGCCTGCGGTTACGCATCATGGCTCGGTGATCTGGTCGGCTGTAAGGCGCTCGATCAGCCGTTTGAGCTCCTTCTCGCGGGAGGCTTGTGCTTCGACCCAGTCGCGGATCATCTGCTGCTCTGAGCGCATATGCTGGACGAGGCCCTGAATACCCTCGGCGAGATTGGCGAGCGCCTGAGTCGCGGCGCGATTGTTGGCGGTACCGTCGATCATCGCGGCGCTGAGCTTGTCGAAACGGTCGGCCAGCGGGTTGCCGGCCGGCAGCGATGGCGCGACGCCGGGCAGGGCGGTGCGGGCGCCGAGCCAGCTCTCGATCTCGTTGCGGAAGCGGCGCTGCGCCTGCGCGACCTGCAGGTCGAGAAAGCCGAGAATCAGCGAGCCGGCGATGCCGAAGAGCGAGGACGAGAAGGACAGGCCCATGCCGGCGAGCGGGGCCGAGAGCCCGGCCTTGAGGTCGTCGAAGAGCACGCCGGCTTCCGCCCCGGTGCGCAGCGAGTTGATCACGCCGCCAACCGAGCCGACCGTCTCGAGCAGACCCCAGAAGGTGCCGAGCAGGCCGAGGAAGACCAGAAGCCCGGCGAGATAGCGCAGTACCTCGCGGCCGTCGTCGAGCCTGACCGCGATCGACTCCACGATCGAGGCAGCCTGTGCCGGCGCGAGGCTGGCTTCGTCGAGCGCCGGCAGAACGGAACCCAGCGGCGCGATGATTTCGCCACGGCGGACCTCGGCATGGCGCGGAGCGGCGGCGAGGCGGGTGGCGGCGCGCGCCTCGCTGTGCAGCCGCCAGAGCTCGCGCAACGCGACCAGTACGCCGACGAGGAGGGCGCCGAGGATCAGGCCATTCAGACCGGGATTGGTCATGAAGGCCTTGATGAGCCCGGCCTGGAGGATATAGCCGAGGAAGCCGATCAGCGCGATGAAGACCAGCGCGCGGACGACGTAGCGGAGAGGCCGGGAGAAGCGGGTTTCCTCTCGCGGCGGGGCAGCCGTGACCTCGTCGGCCGCCAGATCCTCATTCGCCATGCTTCGTCTTCCGTTCGCCTCGGATCGCGGCGCAGACTGTCGCCTCCCAGGCGGCCAGGATCAAGGGCGAATGCGCGAAGTTGCTTATGCGGCAGCCGTTTTCAGCGCGGCACGCAGGGCCTGTTCGCAGGTTTCATTGCCGCAGATGACGTCCTTGGCGCTGGTGACGGGCTTGCCGTCCAGCGTGCCGAAGGTGCCGCCCGCTTCGCGGATCAGCACGCTGCCGGCCGCGAAATCCCAGGTGTTGAGGCCGCGCTCCCAGTAGCCGTCGAGGCGGCCGGCGGCGACATAGGCGATGTCGAGCGCGGCGGAGCCCATGCGGCGGACATTGGCGAAGCGCGGCATCACGGCGGCGAGCTCGCGCAGGAAGAGACCGTGCCCGCCCTTGCCGATATGGGGGATGCCGGTGCCGACCAGCATCTCGGCCGGCTCGCGGCGGCCGGAGACGCGCAGGCGGCGGTTGTTGACATAGGCGCCCTTGCCCTTCTCGGCCATGAACATCTCGTCCTTGGCAGCGTCGTAGACCACGCCGGCGATGAACTGGTTGTCGCGCTCCAGCGCGAGCGAGATGTTCCAGTGCGGGATGCCGCGCAGGAAGTTGTGGGTGCCGTCGAGCGGGTCGATATGCCAGCGGTTGCTCTCGTCGGTACCGTGGACGACGCCGCTCTCCTCCATGACGAAGCCGTAGCCGGGTCGCGCCTTCTCCAGCGACTCGCGCAGGATCTGTTCGGCCTTGTGGTCGGCCTTGGAGACGAAGTCGCCCGGACCCTTGGCGAGCACCTGTAGGTTCTCGACCTCGCCGAAGTCGCGCTTGAGAGAACGGGACGCCTTCATCACGGCGTCGGTCATCACGGTCATCAACGGGGAACGGATCATCTGAACCTCTGGCACACCATCCGAAGGTGCGACGGAAAAGCGGAGACTGGGAAATCCTCAGCCCTCATCCTGAGGAGCGGGCGAAGCTTACGTCTCGGGGATGCTCCAGTGCGCTCTGGAACATCCTTCGAGACGCCGCATTCGCGGCTCCTCAGGATGAGGGCTGTATTTCGGCGATAGCGTAGCCCGTCACTTGCGCGGGTCTTAGGGCGCCGTCAAGACGAAGGTGCTGATGCGGGAGGCGGCCATGCGGGCGGCGCGGGTTTTCTGCTCGGGGTTGAGGCGATCGAACAGCTCGTCCAGCGCCGCGTCGTTGAGGCCCTGCGCGCGGGCCGTCAGATGCCAGGCGGCAGCCTCGATCGTGTCGGGCGGGATGCCGAGACCGAACTGGTAGAGCTTGGCGAGGCGGTTCTGCGCGATGGCATTGCCCTGATGGGCGGCGCGCAGAAAGAGCTTTCCGGCCGCGACCTCGTCCTTTGGCACGCCGATGCCGTTGAACAGCATGATCGCGTATTCCACCTCGGCCGGGACGCTGCCGGCGGTGGCCGCCTTTTTCATCCAGCCGGCGGCGACCTCGTCGGATTGCGGCAGGCCGCGGCCCTGCTTGGCGAGGATGCCGAGCGCGTGCATCGCATCGCCGACCTCGGCCTTCGCCGCGATTTTCAGGCAGGTGATGGCGCGCTTGTCGTCCGCCTCCTGGCCGGTGGCGAGCAGGGCGAGGGCGAGGTTGTAGTTGGCGAGAGGATGGCCGGCCGCGGCGGCCTTCTCCAGCAACTGCCCGGCGCGGGCCGGATCGCGCCTGCCGCTGTTCTCGTCGAGAAGCTCGGTCGCGAGCGCGAAGCTCGCATTGATGTCGCCGCGCGCATCGGCCCGCTCATACCATTCGGTCGCGGCCTTCTGGTCGG
>JARYGW010000395.1:0-4527 GCA_033792295.1 Allobosea sp. | reverse complement strand
CGGCTCGCCGCGCGGGACGATCCCTTCGGCAATCCGGTGTTGCGGGTCACGCTCTGGCTGACCCGCCTGATGGATTCCGGCGAACTCTCCATCGCGGCGGCGGGCGAGCTGGTGCGCCTGCTTGGGCGCCGGGCTCTGCGAGAGAGGGCGGGGCGGCTCGCGCATTATGTCGGGCTCGAGCGGGACGAGGCTGCGGCTTTCGCAGCGATCGCCCGGCAGCAGGGGGAGGCGGTGGAGTCCTTCGCGGCCTTCCGCGCGGCGGTCGAACGGCCGCGCTTCGGCGCGGTGTTCACCGCGCATCCGACCTTCGGCATGCAGCGCCGGCTGGCACATGGGCTGGCCGCTCTCGCCTCGGGCGACGAGGCCGCCGCCGTAGCCGTCATCGACGAGCCTGCGCTCAGCTTCCGCCCCGACGGGCGGATCACCCTGCAGGACGAGTTCGAGCAGGCGCGCTTCGCCGTCCGTCAAGCGCGCGATGCCATCGATCGGCTCAATGCCGCCTTCTTCGCCGAGGCGCGCCGGCGCTGGCCGACAGATTGGACGACATTGGCGCCGCGCCCGGTCATCCTCGCCTCCTGGGTCGGTTGCGATACCGATGGGCGCACCGATATCGGCTGGTGGGACACGCTGCGCTACCGGCTGGAATCGAAGGACGGGCAGTTCGCCCGCATCCTCGAAAAGCTGCCGGAAGCGCCGGCGACCGAGGCTCTGCGCAAGCTCGTCGGCGATGCGCGGGACGCCGTCCAGCGGCAGCTCGCTCTTGCTCCGCCGATCGGTACGCAACCCTCGCTGGAAGCTTTGCAGGCCTTTGCGTTGGCGCTGGTGCATGAGCGCGAGACGGCTCTGTCGGATTCGTCGCGTCTGCTCGCGGTGCTGGACGAGGGGCTGGCCGCCGCGCCGGATGAAGAGACAAGGCTGGTGCTGGCCTTGATCCGCGCTGGCGTCGTTGCGCACGGCGTCTCGATCGCTCTGCCGCATTTCCGGCTCAACGCCTCGCAGCTCCACAATGCCCTGCGCGGCGTCATTCCCTCCGATGGCGAGCCGGCCGAGCCGGCCAAGCGTCGCGCTTTTCTGGCCGCCGCCAATGCGACGCTCGGCAAGGTCACGCCGGTCGGGGTCGATTTCGGGGCGCTTGCGGCCGAGCGGGCTTCGGCCGCGCGGATGATGATGACGATCGCGCAGATCGTGAAGCATGTCGACGGCTCGCGGCCGGTGCGCTTCCTGATCGCGGAGACCGAGACCGGCTACACGCTGCTCTGCGCCCTGTGGCTGGCGAGCCGCTTCGGCATCGCCGACAAGATTGAGATTTCGCCGCTGTTCGAGACCTCGGACGCGCTGGAACAGGGACCGCGCATCATCGACGAGGCGCTGCGCAGCCCGCATTTCCGCGACTATCTCAAGCAGCATGGCCGGCTCTGCATCCAGTTCGGCTATTCCGATTCCGGCCGCTATATCGGGCAGGTCGCCTCGACCTTCTGGGTCGAGCGTTTACGCATCCGCATCTGCGAACTGCTTGCCCGCTACGCGCTCACCGATGTCGAGCTCGTCATCTTCGATACCCATGGCGAGTCGGTCGGGCGCGGCGCCCATGCCGACAGCCTCGCCGACCGGCTGGCCTATCTCGACCCGCCCTATGCAAGGCAGGCTTTCGCAAAAGCGGGCATCGCCACGATGCGCGAGACCAGCTTCCAGGGCAGCGACGGCTATCTGCTGTTCGGAACGCCACAGCTCGCGGGGGCGACCGTCGGCCGGATCGCGGAAGCGGTTTTCGCGGCGCCCGAAGCCGGCGACGACCCAATCTATGACGAGCCGGATTTCGCCAGCGAGTTCTTCCAGACCGTGCGCGAGGAGATGAACGCACTGGTCGACGACCCCGGCTATGCCGCGCTGATCGGTACCTTCGGCCCTTCGCTGCTCGACAAGACGGGCTCGCGCCCGGCGGCGCGACAGACGGAAGGAGCGGGGCCGGCGCGCATCCGCCATCCGCGCGAATTGCGCGCCATCCCCAACAACGCCATCCTGCAGCAGCTCGGCTGGATGGCGAACAGCCTGCACGGCATCGGCCATGCGGCGGCGCGGGCGCCCGACATCTTTAGCGCGATGCGCGAGCAGTCGGACCGTTTCGACCGGGCCTACCGGCTCGCCGCCCATGCGATGGGGCATAGCGATCTCGACGTGCTGCGCGCCTATCTCGACTCGCTCGATCCCGGAAGCTGGTTCGACCGGGCCCGGCGGACGATGAGGGAAGGGCGGCGCGAGGAACTGCTCGTCGTCGCCGAGGCTCTGTCGCGATTGGAACTCGCGCCGGCACTCCGTCGGCTGTTCTGGCGCCTCTCCGCCGATGCGCTGAAGCTCCGGGCGACCGCCGCCGACGTGCCGCGCATGCCGGTCAGGCTCGCCGCGCTGCATGCGCTCCGGCTCGCCGCCATGCACAGGATCTGGCTGGCGGCTGCACATGTCCCGGATTTCCGCCCTCATGCCGGGCTGACGCGCGAGGCGCTGTTCGAGCGCCTGCTCAGGCTCGACCTGCCGGCCTCGCTCGCATTGCTGGCCGAGATCTTCCCGCGCGATCCCGACCCGACCATCGGGCTCGATTTCGGCGAGCCGCCGGGGCCGCGCGAGGAAGGCACCTATGAGGCGCTGCATCGCGACGTGCTGACGCCAATGAGCGAGCTGTTCGCGCTGATCCGCGAGATTTCCGGCGCGATCCAGCATGAGATCGGGGCGTTCGGCTAGCGCTCCGTTGCTCGTCACCCGTCATCCCGGACCGGCGCCGCCAAAGGCGGCCTGGACGCGATCATCGGCGTCAGAGCCGATGCCGTCGCATCGATTGCCGGCCAAGCGTTGCAACCCGCGCCGATGGCACTACGTTGGCGGCCCAGAAAAACGCCGACCGGGAGACGAGCCAGGCATGGCCGCCACCATTTTCGATGCCGCAGCCGCACGGATCACCGTCTTCCGCGCGCTGCTCCAGACCATTGCGCAGCACGGCAAGGGCCGCGTCGCGCTGGAGGATCCCGAGCGGCAGCCGATCACCTATGGCCGGCTCGTGCTCGGGGCGCTGGTGCTGGGGCGCAAGCTCGCGGCGCTGACGCAGGAGCGCGAGCATGTCGGCGTGCTGCTGCCGAACATGCAGGGCATGGCGGTGACGCTGTTCTCGCTTCTCGCCTATGGGCGGGTGCCGGCGATGCTGAACTTCACGGCTGGTGTCCGGAACCTGCGGGCCGCAGGCGAGCTGGCCCAGCTCAAGACCATCGTCACCTCGCGCCGCTTCGTCGAGAAGGGCGAGCTCGACGAGGAGATCGCGGCGCTCGGCGAGGGCCGGCGGGTGATCTATCTCGAAGACGTCCGCAAGCAGGTGACGAGCTTCGACAAGGCCTGGGGCGCGTTGCAGAGCCTTGCGCCCGGGCTGGTGCACAAGCGTTACGAGGCCAAGCCGGACGATCCGGCCGTGATTCTCTTCACCTCCGGCACCGAGGGCACGCCCAAGGGAGTGGTGCTGAGCCACGCCAACCTCGTCTCGAATGCAAGGCAGGTCTTCGCCCATGCCGGCGGGGCGATCTCGGAGCGCGACATCTTCATGAACCCGCTCCCGGCCTTCCACTCCTTCGGGCTGACGGCCGGAATGCTGGTGCCGCTGCTGCACGGCATGAAGGTCGTGCTCTATCCGAGCCCGCTGCACTACAAGCAGGTGCCGAAGCTGATCCGCGACATGAAGGCGACCTTCCTGCTCGCGACCGACACTTTTCTGCAAGGATACGCCCGCGCCTCCGACAAGGACGACCTCACCAGCGTCCGCTTCGTCGTCGCGGGCGCCGAGCGGGTCAAGGCCGAGACGAAGCGGATGTGGGAGCCTTATGGCACCACGATCCTCGAAGGCTATGGCTGCACGGAATGCTCGCCGGTGATCGCGGTCAACACGCCGCAGGCGATGCGCGAGGCCACGGTCGGCAAGTTGCTGCCGGGACTCGAAGCCGCGCTCGACCCTGTCGAAGGCATCCATGAGGGCGGGCGGCTGCGGCTGCGCGGGCCGAACGTCATGGCGGGTTATCTCGACCCGGCGCAGCCGGGCAGGATCGTGCCGCCGGAGGGTGGCTGGCATGATACCGGCGACATCGTTGTGATCGAGGACGGCTTCGTCGCGATTCGCGGCCGGGCTAAGCGTTTCGCCAAGCTCGGCGGCGAGATGATCTCGCTCGCCGCGGTCGAGACGATGATCGCAAAACTCTGGCCGGACCAGAATCACGTCGTCGTCGGCCTGCCCGATCCGCGCAAGGGCGAGCAGCTCATCCTGGTGACGGAAAAGCCGGATGCCGACCGCGCGGCCCTGCTGGAAGGGGCGAAGGCGCAGGGCTTTCCGGAGCTCTGGGTGCCGCGCGCGATCCTGGTGACGCAGGCGATTCCCGTGCTGGGCAACGGCAAGATCGACTATGGCGCGACGCGGGAGTTGGCCGCCTCCCGCCGCTCGCTGCTTTAAATCACCGCGCATCCGACCGGATGCGATATCGGCGATCTATCTGTTGGTCA
>JARYGW010000394.1:0-4539 GCA_033792295.1 Allobosea sp. | reverse complement strand
GACGTTCGCCAGATCGGTATCATCCAGGACGTTCTGCGCCCAAGCCCGCAGGAGATCGCCCATGCACAACGCATCGTCGCCCTGTTCGAGGCTGCGCCAGGAACGCCGCTGGTCGTCGACGGTCGGTTGGTCGAGTTGCCGACAATCCGGCGCCTGCGTCGCATAGGAGTCTCACAGTGACCGAGCCCCGTCAGAGACTATCAGCGCTAGCGCGCAGCATATCGCCGTCGCCCACCCTGGCGATGAACAAACGGTCGCGCGAAGCCGGCACCGCGAGCCGGCCGCTCATTCCGATGAGCCTGGGCGAGCCGGACTTCCACACGCCCGCGCCGGTCAAGGCGGCCGGCATCAGAGCGATCGAGCAGAATTTTACGAAATACACTGCCGCCGACGGCACATCCGACCTCAAGGGCGCAATCCTCGAAAAGCTCCGACGTGAGAACGGCATTTCGGCGCAAGCAAATCAGATCGTTGTTGCCGGCGGCGCCAAGGTCGCGACCTTCGCCGCGCTTCAGTGCATTCTGGATCCCGGCGACGAGGTCATTATCCCGACGCCCTACTGGCCTTCGTACATCGATCTCGTCAAACTCGCCGGCGGCACGCCGGTCATCGTTCCAACCACAGAGGCATCGGGCTTCAAGCTGACCACGGCCGAGCTGAACAGTGTTCTCGGCCCCCGAACACGCGCGCTCATTCTGAACTCGCCGTCAAATCCGAGCGGCGCCGTTTACGACCAGGACGAGTTGCGGGGCTTTGCTGAAGCCCTCGCCGATCACGAGAAGATCTGGGTCATCGCCGACGAACTCTACGAGCATCTGTACTACACCCCGACGAAGCCGGTCTCGTTCGCTGCAGCCGCGCCCGCGATCTCGAACCGCACGATCACCATCAACGGCTTTTCGAAAGGCTACTGCATGACTGGCTGGCGGCTGGCCTTCGCCGTCGGCCCCCAGGACGTAATGGCTGCGATCTCCAATGTCGTCGGTCAAATCCAGGGAAGTTCCAGTAGCATAGCCCAGGCCGCTGGGGTCGTGGCGCTCAGCGGGGGCAATGATAGTCTGGAGGCCAACCGGCAGAACCTCCGCGAACGGCGCGATCTCCTGGTGTCCGGCCTAAATGCGATCGCCGGCCTCTCGGTTCGGGCTCCGGAGGGGGCCTTCTATGTCTATGCCAACTGTTCAGAGCTGATCGGCCGCAGAACCGCTGCTGGCCAACATATCGCGTCGGACGTGGCATTGGCGGAAATCTTGCTCACCGAAGCGGGCGTTTCATCCGTGGCCGGGAGCGCGTTTGGGCTCAGCCCGTATTTGCGGCTGTCGTACGCCCTGGATACCGCAAAGATCGTCATGGGGATCGAGCGGATCGACGAGTTTTGCGGCAATCTCATTTAGGCCGTTGTCTCGATCAACTCCTTGACGATCAATGGGGTTGTTGTGAACCGGCCCGGGTTCTCCGGAGGCCGTTTCGTTTGAGTCATGCCGCTATGGCTGGCTCATCCAGCATGGCGTAGTAGCGCGCCTCGGCTTCGGCCGGCGGGATGTTGCCGATGGGCTCCAGCAGCCGTCGATCGTTGAACCAGTCGACCCATTCCAGCGTCGCGAACTCGACGGCTTCGAAGGATCGCCACGGCCCGCGTCGATGGATGACCTCAGCCTTGTAAAGACCGTTGATCGTCTCGGTGAGAGCGTTGTCATAGCTATCGCCCCCACGGCTCGACCCCATAGGCGCCGCGGTGGTCGTCAATGAAGGCGATCATGACCGGTGTCGGCGGTCGAGCTCCGCCTGGGCAAAATACGCCGATGCCTTGAGCAGGATTTCGTTCGCCTGCCGAAGCTCCCGGTTCTCGCGTTCGAGAGCCTTGAGCTTGGCCGCCATATCCGTAGTCAGCCCGGGCTTACAACCGCTGTCGACCTCGGCCTTCTTCACCCACTCGTTCAGCGCCTGCGCCGTGCAGCCGATCTTGCCCGCGATCGACATGATCGCCGCCCAGCGCGACGGACGCTCAGCCTCGTGATCCAGCACCATCCGCGCCGCGTGAGCACGCACCTCAAGCGAAAACTTGTTCGTCGTCGTGCTCGTCATAGCCCCATCCTCTCAGGAGGTGGGGCCTCCGACAAATCCGGTGCGGTTCAGTGGGCCATTTTGAGGCGTCATCGACAAAACTGCGGCCAGAATTCAACCCGCTGGAGTTTAGAGCACGCGTCGGCGTGTGCGAGTTATCCCATTTGATACGAAAAATTATTCACATTGAAGGCATGGTGCATTCTATTTAACAGTTTTTTGAAATAAAAAAGATTGAGGGTGGAGATGGTCAACCAAAATATCGTTCGAGGGGCTTTCCTGGCCGGGATCGTGCTGTTCTTCGCCGGCAACGCCCTGCGCTATCCGATCGGTGATCTCGCTCATGCCGGCCCCGGGCTATTCCCGTTACTGATCTGCGTTCCGTTGCTGATCATAGCCTGTGCAATCATCATGAAGGCGCGCTTTGCCGAGCCAGTGCCGCTTCAGTTCAACCCGAAGAATATCGGTTTAATCATGGCGAGCCTCATCGGCTTCGTTGTCGCGTCCGAGTATGTGAACGTCATCGCTGGAATCGTTTTACTGGTCTTCGTCGCTGGCTTCGCCAGCGCAAGCTACTCCTGGGTCCGTAATGCCAAGATCGCCATCGGCCTGATCGCAGTGGCGTTCGTCTTCCAGCACTTCCTCGGCCTTAACCTGAGGCTGCTGTGATGGAGGTGCTTAACAATCTCGCCTACGGCTTCAGTCACGCGCTGACGCCGGAGAACTTGCTCTACTGCGCAATCGGCTGCGTCGTCGGTACGCTGGTTGGGTTGTTGCCCGGCCTCGGACCGCTGGCGACAATCAGCCTGCTCCTGCCGTTGACGTACTCCATCCCGACCGGCGGCGCGCTCATCATGCTCGCCGGCATCTACTACGGCGCACAATACGGCGACAGCGTCAGCGCCATTACCATGAAGATTCCTCATGCGTCGAGCATCGTGGCTTGCATCGACGGTTACCAGATGACGCTCAAGGGCAAGACCGGCCTAGCGCTGTTCACAGCCGGCGTATCAAGCTTCATCGGCGGCACGATCGCGATCGTTGTCCTGGCCTCGCTCGCGCCGACGCTCGGCAGCATCGCCCTTAAATTCGGTCCGACCGACTACTGCGCGCTGATGCTGTTCGGCTTCGCCTGCGTTAGCTTCGTCACCACCGGCAGCCTGCTGAACGGCATGGCTATGTGCTTGCTCGGCGTATTGCTCGGCCAGGTCGGCACCGATCTGGAGACCGGTATGGAACGCTTCACCATGGGCTTGCCGTCGCTGATTGACGGCGTGAGTCTGGTCAGCCTCGCGCTCGGCTGTTTCGGCATCGCAGAGATCACTAAGAATCTCGATGCGCGCGAGGAGCGCACGCCCTTCAACGGTAAGATCAAGCTCATACCGACTTGGCCGGAGTTCAAGCGCATTATCCCCAGTGCGCTGCGCGGCAGCGTGGTCGGCTCCTTCCTCGGAATCCTGCCGGGCGGCGGGCCTGTGATCGCGCAGTTCGCCGCCTACGGCCTCGACAAGAAGGTCAGCAAGTACAAGGACGAGATCGGCCAGGGTGCGATCGAAGGCGTCGCCGGCCAGGCTGCGGCCGACGAGGCGGCGGCGCGCACCAGCTTCATCCCGCTGATGAGTATCGGCATCCCCGAGAACGCCGTCATGGCACTGATGATGGCGGCCTTCATCATCAAGGGCATCCAACCTGGTCCGAACATGATCGCCAAGCATCCTGACCTATTCTGGGGTCTTGTCGCCAGCATGTGGATCGGAAATTGCTTTCTTTTGCTACTGAACGTGCCGCTTGTCAGATTTTGGCTCTCGGTTTTCAAAATCCCATACAACGTATTGTTTCCTTCAATTCTATTTTTTTGCTGCATAGGAACGTTTAGTATCAACAATAATTTGCACGATATCTATACAACTGCTGCATTCGGCTTCATTGGATACATATTAATGCGGCTTTCATTCGATCCGGCTCCGCTTATGATGGGCTTCATATTGGGGCCGATGTTGGAGGAGTACTTCAGGCGATCGATGCTGTTAAGCCGCGGCAGCTTCCTTACCTTTTTCGAGCATCCAATCAGTGCGACGCTGCTCACCGTGCTCGGGTTGTTCTTCGCTTGGCAGATTTACGTTACGCTGAAAGGCCGTCGTACCACGCTTGCACAAGCGGACCCGAGCGCCGCATCGAGTTGATAGTGGGTGTGCGAACCGATGGCATTTCCTAAGGGGCTGCTGCTGCAGCCAGGCCATGAGGAGATGCCCGCATGCCGTTCCCACTAAGCTGGTTCGGGCGCGGAGTCCGCTTCCGACCGAAGGGCTTACGGCACGCCGATTGACCGTCTCGCCATCATTCTCCCGAGCCTTGCAATCTGCTTCCCGGGTGCGTCTACGGCACGAACGCAGGCTCGCGTTGTCAACGGCGGTCGGATTCTAGGCCAGCGTGGCGGAGTAAAAGCAGGCCACTGTCGTTGTGGAGCGGCGGATATGG
>JARYGW010000393.1:0-4548 GCA_033792295.1 Allobosea sp. | reverse complement strand
CTTTGCCGTGCCGGCCGAGGAGTACAAGGTCAACCCGGTGCTGTCGCGCGCGCTCGACCGCATCTTCATCCTGCACGCCGACCACGAGCAGAACGCCTCCACCTCGACGGTGCGTCTCGCGGGCTCCTCGGGCGCCAATCCCTTCGCCTGCATCGCGGCCGGCACGGCCTGCCTCTGGGGCCCGGCCCATGGCGGCGCCAACGAGGCGGCGCTGAAGATGCTGGAGGAGATCGGGACGGTCGACAACATCCCGAAATACATAGCCAAGGCCAAGGACAAGAACGATCCGTTCCGCCTGATGGGCTTCGGCCACCGGGTCTACAAGAACTACGATCCGCGCGCCAAGATCATGCAGAAGACCACGCATGAAGTGCTCAACGAGCTCGGCATCAAGGACGATCCGCTGCTCGACGTCGCGGTCGAGCTGGAGCGCATCGCGCTCTCGGACGAATACTTCATCGAGAAGAAGCTCTACCCGAACATCGACTTCTATTCGGGCATCACCCTGAAGGCGATGGGCTTCCCGACCTCCATGTTCACCGTGCTCTTCGCCGTCGCCCGCACCGTCGGCTGGATCGCGCAGTGGAAGGAGATGATCGAGGACCCGTCCCAGAAGATCGGCCGTCCGCGCCAGCTCTATACCGGCTCGCCGCAGCGCGACTACACCCCGATCGGCCGCCGCTGATCGCGGTCCGGGCTACAGACAGAAAGGCGCGGCTTCGGCCGCGCCTTTTTTGTTGCGTCGACCGTCAAGGA
Organism: Allobosea sp.; assembly: GCA_033792295.1. Lineage (GTDB taxonomy): Bacteria > Pseudomonadota > Alphaproteobacteria > Rhizobiales > Beijerinckiaceae > Allobosea. The sequence continues at coordinate 3,792 of JARYGW010000393.1, read as the reverse complement.
ACTCAGGCCGATCCGGCTACAGCAACGCGAAAAACCGCGATCCGGGAGCGGTTCCCGCATCATCGCATTTTCTTCTCGCGAACCGGTGTCCGTTTCGCTCCAAAATGCTCAGACAGTCGTCAACCAGAGAGCACGGCCTTGCCGCTGCGGGCGGCAACGACCGCCAGAGCCGCATCGACGGCATTGGCGGCTGGGCTTGGGCCGGCTGAACGCATGATCGTCTCGATCTCGGCAAAGCCGTCACGCTGGGCTTGGCGCTCGGGCCCTTCGGCCAGCAGCGCCAGCAGATGGCGGCTCAACGCATCCGGCGTCGCCTCGTCCTGGATGAACTCGGGGACGATGTTCCGACCGAAGATCAGATTGGGAAGGATCACGCTCGGCAGCTTGACCAGACGCCGGGCGATCGCGATCTCCCAGGCCGCCGCGCGATAGGCCGCGACGGTCGGGACCTGGGAAAGGGCGAGCTCGAGCGTCACCGTTCCCGATGTCGCCAGCGCGGCACGCGCATTCCGGAAGGCCGCAAGCTTGGCGGCTTCACCGGTAACGATCTCAGGAGCGACCGGCCAGGCGGCCACCGCCTCGGCGATCATCGGCTGCAATCTGGCGACGGCCGGCAGGACGAAGCGTGCGCCGGGAGCGGAAGCCGCAACCTTCGCGACTGCCTCGCCGAAGATCGGCATGATGTGCCTGATCTCGGCACGGCGGCTGCCCGGCAGGACGAGCACGAGCGGCCGCGCCGCATCGCCGCGCGAGGTCTGTTCAACCTCGTTGCCGGGGCGGAACTCGTCGAGCCGCTCCATCAGCGGATGGCCGACATAGACGGTCTCCGGACCGTGCAGCCGTGCGAGCGCCTCCGGCTCGAAGGGAAGCAAGGCGAGGATCCGATCGATGTTCGGCGCCATTGCGGGCGCGCGGCCGGAGCGCCAGGCCCAGACACTCGGGCAGACCCAGTGCACGATCGGGATGTCGGGCGCCCTCGCCCGCACCTTCCTTGCGACGCGCAGGCAAAAATCCGGGCTGTCGATCGTCAGCAGCAAATCAGGCTGGAAAGCAACGATGCCGCGCGCGGCCTCTTCCATCCGGCGCAGCAGCAACGGCAACCGGGCAATGACTGGGCCGAACCCCATGACGGCGATATCGGCCTGCGGAAAAAACGACTTCAATCCCGCCTCGGGCAGTCCATGATCGCCGACGCCCCGCAGATCGAGTTCACGCTCGCCGAGACGTTGACGCAGGGCTGCCAGGAAGCGCAGCGCCAGCGCATCCCCCGAAGCCTCTCCCGCGATGACGGCCAGGCGGAACGGGCGCATCAGGCCACACCTTCGATGAAGAGACCGAGTTCGTCGGCCAGCCGGCCGAGCCCGGCGCGGTCGCCGACCAGGACCTGGCCGGCCTTGAGCGCAATGCCGGCGAGCCCGGCCTGAGCGACATTGTGCAAGGTCTGCGGCCCGATGGCGGGCATGTCGACGCGCAGGTCCTGCCCTGTCTTTGGCGCCTTGACCAATACGCCATCCCTCTTGTCGAGTCTCAGTCGCCTGCGAGCCACGAGGTCCGCGACGCGCTCGATCATGGCATCGGTTCCCTCCGCCGCCTCGATGGCGACGACGCGATGATCGGCAAGGATGGCAGCTTGCCCGACATCGAAGGGCGACAGCGCATCGAGCAGCGAAAAGCCCCGCAGGAACAACTCACGCTGGGCCTCGGTCGCCTGCCTGGTGCCGAGTGGCCCGACCGGCGCAGCCAACTCGGGCGCGATATCCGCCGGGCCGTGGACGCGGAAGCCGTGATGCTCGAAGAAGCGCACCACCCTGCTCAGCAGATGGTCGTCTCCGCCACGGAAGGCGCGGGCGAAATAAGGCAGATACTTCAGCGTCGCCAGCTCGGGCCTGAGCGCGCCGAAGCTCGGCCGCGGCAAGCCGCCCAGCATCACGACATCGCGAATGCTCCGACGCTGCAACTCGTCCAACAGGCTGCCGACCTGCCCGAGCCGGAGCATCCGCACATCGGCACCGGGAAAACTGACCGGATCGGCAACACCTTCGAGGGCCGCGACGAACAGGCTCTCACCGCGGCCGACGAGGATGCGCGTCAGCTCAACCGGAAAATCGCCACCGCCGGCCAGGAGCGCCAGAGGACCGGCGCCGTCGCCCGCCGGTTGCGTCACCGGTCCGGCAGGGTGACGTCACGCGGCACGCATAGCGCCTTGTCGCCGCCTTCCCTGATGAAATCGAGAATCTCGTGAACCAGAGGGTGATCCGCGAACTGGCTCGCCACGTCCTCGACGCGCTCGGACAGCGTGCCCTCATCGGCGAAGAGCAGCCGATAGGCCCGGCGCAGCTCGTTGATCTGCTCGCGCGTGAAGCCGCGCCGCTTCAGACCGATCAGGTTCAGCCCAGCCAGGTGCGCGGGGTTGTCGCGGACGGTCCCGAACGGAATGACGTCGCTCATCACGCCTGCACCGCCTCCGATGAAGGCATGATCGCCGATGCGGACGAATTGCTGAATGCCGCAGCCGCCGCTCAGGATGACGAAATGGCCGATGGTGACGTGCCCCGCGCACATCACATTGTTCGAGAAGATGATGTTGTTGCCGAGCCGGCAGTCATGGCCGACATGGGAATTGGCCAGGAAGAAGCAGCGGTCGCCGACGACGGTTTCCATGCCGCCGCCCTCGGTGCCGGGGTTCATGGTAACGCCTTCGCGGATCAGGCAGTCGGCACCGATCAACAGGGTCGAGGGCTCACCGCGATACTTCACGTCCTGCGGCGGATGGCCAATCGAGGCGAAGGGATAAATCCGCGTACGTGGGCCGACGGTGGTCCGGCCAGCGACCACGACGTGGCTGACGAGTTCGACGCCATCGCCGAGCACGACATCCGGACCGACCGTGCAGAAGGGGCCGATGACGACCCCATCTCCGAGCTGAGCCCGGGGATCGACGATCGACATGGGATGGATCGTGGTACTCATCGAAAGCTCTTTGACCTTGCTCGCGCCGGAAACCGCTCAGGCCACCATGGCCGAAATCTCGGCCTCGGCGACGAGGACACCGTCGACCTTGGCCTCGCCGCGGTAGAACCAGATGTTGCGCCGGCGAGCGAGCTTAGTGAGATGAAAGCGGATCTGATCGCCCGGAATGACGGGCTTGCGGAACTTCGCCTTATCGATCGTGGTGAACAGCACGGAATTGACCTGCTGCTCGCCGACGGCGCGCGCGTTCACCACCAGGACACCAGCCGTCTGCGCCATGCCTTCGATCATCAGAACGCCTGGAAAAACCGGCCGCTCAGGGAAGTGCCCGGTGAACTGCGGCTCATTGGCGGTGACATTCTTGATGCCGACGCCACTTTCGTCGCCATTGATCTCGACGACGCGGTCCACCAGCAGGAAGGGGTAGCGATGCGGGATGGACGTCATGATCTTCTGGATGTCGATTACATCCAGCGTCGTCTTCGGCTCGCTCATCGCCCCAGTTCTCCACAACGTCGGCGCGCTGTCCTTGCCCTCGCGCCGTTTGATCTATCGCCCTGCCGCTGCGGACTCCTTGTGCATGGCAGGTTTTTCGAAATTCATGCCCCTTTGCCGGAAACGCGGCCTGGTGGGCAACAGGAATTTTCGGCTCACAGCGGCGAGAAACGGCGAAGCCGCCGTCCTTCGCCGCCTCACTCCCGGGAGCCGTCCTCCTTGCGGCCGCGCCGCGCCACCGCCGCCTTCAGCCAGGCGTTCTCACGCGCCCAGCTGAGTGCCGGCTGGGCCGGATAGCCTCCGAAGCGGGCGCCGCGCGGAATGTCA
>JARYGW010000392.1:0-4579 GCA_033792295.1 Allobosea sp. | reverse complement strand
AAGGATCAGCGCAAGATGGATCGTTTCATCCAGTTCGCGCTGGTCGCCGCCAGGGAAGCGCTGGAGCAGGCGGGGTGGCACCCGCGGAACGAGGCCGAGCGCGAGCGCACGGCAACCGTGATCGCCTCGGGGATCGGCGGCTTCCCGGCGATCGCCGAGGCGGTGCGGACGACCGATCAGCGCGGGGTGCGCCGCCTCTCGCCCTTCACCGTGCCGTCCTTCCTGGTCAATCTCGCCGCCGGCCATGTCTCGATCGAGCACGGCTTCAAGGGGCCGATCGGCGCGCCCGTCACGGCCTGCGCCGCCGGCGTCCAGGCGATCGGCGATGCGGCGCGATTGATCCGCGCGGGCGAGGCGGACATCGCGCTCTGCGGCGGTGCCGAGGCCTGCGTCGACCTCGTCGCGCTCGGCGGCTTCGCCGCGGCACGAGCCCTCTCGACGGGCTTCAACGACGAACCGGAAAAGGCCTCGCGCCCCTTCGACCGGGACCGCGACGGCTTCGTTATGGGCGAGGGCGCGGGGCTTCTGGTGATCGAAGCGCTGGAGCATGCGCGGGCGCGCGGCGCCACGATCCTGGCCGAGCTGACCGGCTATGGCACGAGCGCGGACGCCTATCACATCACGTCCGGTCCCGAAGACGGTTCCGGCGCGCAGCGCGCCATGGAGATCGCACTGAAGCAGGCGGGACTCCGGCCGGCCGATGTCGCCCATCTCAACGCCCACTCCACCTCGACGCCGGTTGGCGACCGCGGTGAGTTGGCTGCGATCAGGACGGTGTTCGGCACCGCGGGCGGCATCGCGATCAGTGCGACGAAATCGGCGACCGGCCATCTGCTCGGTGCGGCGGGCGGGCTCGAAGCGATCTTCACGATCCTGGCCCTGCGCGACCAGACCGCCCCGCCGACGCTCAACCTGGAGAATCAGGACGAGGCGGCGGCCGGGCTCGACCTCGTCGGGAAGGTGGCGCGGCCGTTCGCGATGGAGCACGCCATCTCGAACGGCTTCGGCTTCGGCGGGGTGAATGCCAGCGCCGTGTTCACGCGCTGGCCTTAAGCAGGGCTGCTCAGAGCGGAATGTTGTCGTGCTTGCGCCAGGGGCGCTCGACGCTCTTGGTGCGCAGCATGGCGAGTGCGCGGGCGATGCGCCGGCGCGTCGAGTGCGGCATGATGACCTCGTCGATATAGCCGCGCTCGGCCGCGACGAAGGGCGACATGAAGCGGTCCTCATATTCCTTGGTCTGGCGCGCGATCGTCTCGGCGTCGCCGCCGCGGAAGATGATCTCGACCGCGCCCTTGGCGCCCATCACCGCGATCTGCGCCGTCGGCCAGGCATAGTTGACGTCGGCGCCGATGTGCTTGGAGGCCATCACGTCATAGGCGCCGCCGAAGGCCTTGCGCGTGATGATCGTCACCAGCGGCACGGTGCATTCGCTATAGGCGAAGAGCAGCTTGGCGCCGTGCTTGATAAGCCCGCCATATTCCTGCGCCGTGCCCGGCAGGAAGCCCGGTACGTCGACGAAGGTGATAATCGGGATCTCGAAGGCGTCGCAATAGCGCACGAAGCGGGCCGCCTTGCGCGAGGCGTCGGAGTCGAGCACGCCGGCCAGCACCATCGGCTGGTTGGCGACGATGCCGACGGTGCGGCCCTCGATGCGGGCGAAGCCGGTGACGATGTTGCGGGCGTAGGCTTCCTGGATCTCGAAGAAGTCGCCCTCGTCCACGACCTTCAGGATCAGCTCCTTGATGTCGTAGGGCTTGTTCGGATTGTCCGGGACGAGCGTGTCGAGGCTGGTATCGACGCGGTCGGGCACGTCGAAGGAGGGCCATTCCGGCACGCCGACGGTGTTGTTGGCCGGCAGGAAGTCGATCAGGCGGCGCACCTGCAGCAGCGCCTCGACATCGTTCTCGAAGGAACCGTCGGCGACCGAGGATTTCGAGGTGTGGACCTTGGCGCCGCCGAGCTCCTCGGAGGTCACGGTCTCGTTGGTCACGGTCTTCACCACCTCGGGGCCGGTGACGAACATGTAGCTCGTGTCGCGGACCATGAAGATGAAGTCGGTCATCGCCGGGGAGTAGACGTCGCCGCCGGCGCAGGGGCCCATGATGACGGAGATCTGCGGGATGACGCCCGAAGCTTGGACATTGCGCTTGAAAACCTCGCCATAGCCGCCGAGCGCGGCCACGCCCTCCTGGATGCGGGCGCCGCCGGCATCGAACAGGCCGACGATGGGGGCGCGCATCTTCAGCGCCATGTCCTGGATCTTGATGATCTTCTGGGCGTGGGTCTCGGAGAGCGAGCCGCCGAAGACGGTGAAGTCCTTGGAGAAGACGAAGACGGTGCGGCCATTGACCGTGCCCCAGCCGGTGACGACGCCGTCGCCGGGAATCTTCTCGGACTTGTCCATGCCGAAATCGACGGCGCGGTGCTGCACGAACATGTCGAACTCCTCGAAGGAGTCCTTGTCGAGCAGGAGCTCGATGCGTTCGCGCGCCGTGAGCTTGCCGCGCTTGTGCTGCGCCTCGATGCGCCTGTCGCCGCCGCCCTTGCGGGCACCCTCGCGGCGCGCTTCGAGCTGTTCGAGGATATCCTTCATGGCGAGGTCCCGGAGCCGACGAAATGGTCGCATCCGGCTTAAGGGGCGCAGAGGCGCGAGTCTACGCCTGTGCTGTTCGGCTTTTGGCTAGCCGTGTTCCAACAACAGCACGGCGGCGTCGTATTCGCGCCGGCGAATGGCGCGGCGCTCGGCCGCCTCCTCATCCTGGCCCCAGACCGAAATCTGGTAGTCCTCGTCGAGATGGGCTGCCTCCCAGGCGGTCTCGGCATCGATCAGCCGATTGGCGAGGGCGAGCATGACGATCGTCGAGCCGGTCAGCGTCATGACGTTGTGGGCGCCGGCCAATGCGAGTGGGGCCGGGATCCGTGCCACCTGCCGGGTGACGGCGGCGAGCGTCTCGGTCGGCTGTTCGGCGAAGACGACGCCTTCGGCCAGGGTGAAGCGGCCGCCGATCAGTGCCTCGACGCCTTTCACGACAGGCTGCCAGAGCGCATCCTGCCGTGCGACCAGCGCCTCAGGTTCGCCGGCGCGATAGCAGAGCGCGTCGGAGCCGGCATAGCGGACGATCTCGGCGCGGACGGCTTCCTGCTGGTCCTCGACGCCGTCGAGCGCCGAATTGACGAGGCGGGTCAGCGGCATCCGGGCTGGGTCGACACGTTCGCCCTGCGCATCCCATTCGGCGGCCAGTGCCTCGGCCACGGCACGCGAGCCGACCGCGAGGGGCTTGCGTGCGGGCGTGCGGGCGGTGCGGCCGTCGAGCGCGACATGGAACAGGCCGTCGCGGTCGAGGACGCCCGCTTCCTTGTAGAAGCGTGCGGGCAGGGAATTGCGCATCGCCTGCTGAGCGGCTGCGACAGGGTCGGGCTGGCTGGCGCCGGGCGAGCCGAAGCGGGCAAGGAAATCGTCGGTAGACATGGGCCGCAGGCTTAGCGCATTTCGGGCGGAGGCGGGAAGCTCTGGATCTGTGGCACCGGTGCACGCTCGTCATTCTAGGGCCTGATGCGAGAATCTCCTCCCGGAAGGGGCGCCTTTCGTCTCGAAATACTCGGGTCGAGCTCGAGAATGACGGAGTTCTTCACGTGCCGAAGCGATCGCGCCATGCCGGGAGTGCGCCGGGGAAGGGCAGAGCCGTCGCGGCATGGACGCCGCGAGCCACCGCCCGTGCCAGCACGTCGGCGGCGGTGGCGCAAAGCTCGGTCAATGCGAAGGCATCGGAAGGGGCGCCGCTATAGCTTGTCGCAGCGGCAAACACGATGTCGCCATCGAGCGGCGCATGGGCCGGGCGGAGCGCCCGGCCGAGGCCGTCATGGGCGGCGAGCGCCAGCCGCTTGGCCTGCGCCTTGGTGAGCACGGCATCGGTTGCGACCAGCGCGATCGTGGTGTTGCGGCCGGTTCCGCCCTTGAAGCGCAAGGCGGTTTCCGCGGGGGTGATCGCCGCCGGCCAGCCGAGGCGGCCGAATTCGGTGTCATGCTCATAGGGGGCGGCCCAGAAATGCGGACCATCGCCGATGGTGGCGCTGCCCACGGCGTTGACGGCCACGAGCGCGCCGACGATCTGGCCGGTCGCGGCCCGCGCGCTCGCCGAGCCGAGGCCGCCCTTCAGATTGACGGTCGTCGCGCCGTAGCCGGCGCCGGCGGTGCCGAGCGCGAAATCGGCACCGGCCGTCGCTGCCGCCTTGGCGCCGAGCCGGCGATAGGGGGGTTCGCCTTCGCCGCGCGCCCAGGGCTTGTCGCCGCCATTCGTCAGGTCGAAGAGGATCACCTGCGGCACGATCGGCACGCGAAAGCTGCCGACCGGAAAGCCGCGGCCCTGGCTGGCGAGCCAGCCCATCACGCCGTCGGCCGCGCCGAGGCCCCAGGCGGAGCCGCCCGAGAGGACGACGGCGTCGATATGCTCGACGGTCATCTCGGGTTCGAGCAGGGCGGTGTCGCGCGTGCCGGGTCCGCCGCCGAGTACTGCAGCGGAGGCGATGGTGGGACGCTCGAACAGTGCTGCGGTGACGCCGGTCGCTGCCGCGGCGTCAT
>JARYGW010000391.1:0-4661 GCA_033792295.1 Allobosea sp. | reverse complement strand
CGGCGGATAAGGACGACGACAAGAGCGAGATCGACAAGCGCTTCGCCCTGGCGATGCTGACGCTGTTCGACATGTTCGACTATGGCAGCGGCGAGGCCCGCGATTTCAAGGCCACGATCCGCCCGCCGGCCACCGAAGACGGCAAGCCGAAGGACGCCGTCGACTGGACGATCGACCGCATCGCTTTCGGCGAGAACGCGCCGGACAAGTCGGGCTTCGCGGTCGAGGGCATGGCCTTCACCGCCGGCCCCGGCAAGGGCCGCGTCGATTCGATCAGCTATTCCGGCTTCGCCTTCACGAGCGCTTTCCGTGAACTGCGGGCCGCGCTCGCCAATCCCGACACCGATATCGAGAACATCGACTATCGGCGCTTCATTCCGAAGATCGGAACCGTGCGACTCACCGGCCTCTCGGTGGACGCACCGGCGATCATGCCGGACAAGCAGCCGATCAAGATCGCACTCGGCACCTTCGAGCTGAAGGGCGGCGAGCCGCTGAACGGCATCCCGACTAGCCTCGGCCTGACCATCGACAAGCTGGTCACCCCCGTCGTCGACACGGGCGACAATCCGGCGCTGAAGGACATGCTCGCCATGGGAATCGACAAGCTCGACCTCTCGGCCAGGCTCGACCTCGCCTGGGAAGCGGCGAAGAACGAGCTCGCCATCCGCAACCTCTCGCTCGGCAGCGCGGGCCTCGTGCAGTTCGACGCGAAAGGCACACTCGGCAACGTCACGCAGGACCTGTTCTCGAGCGATCTCGCTCTCGCGCAGGTCGCGGCGCTCGGCGCCACGGCTCGCAACCTGCAGGTCAAGCTGCAGAATTTCGGCCTCGTCGAGAAGCTGATCGAGAATCAGGCCCGCAAGACCAAGCGCAAGGTCGAGGAGGTTCGCCAGCAGTTCACCATGGTCGCCAGCGTCGGCCTTGCCGCCATGCTGGGCCCGTCAGAAGCGGCCAAGACGCTGGCTTCGGCCGCGTCCCGCTTCGTCGCCAAGCCGGGCACCCTCACCATCGACGCTTCGGCCAAGGCGCCGACCGGCCTCGGCCTCGCCGACGTGCTGACCATCAGCCAGCCGACCGAGATCTTCGACAAGATCGACGTCAAGGCCGATGCCCAGTGAGCCGGAGCCTTTTCACGCGAAGCGGGAGCCGCTTCGCGTGAAGGAAACGCGGTCAGATGGAGGAATGGGCGCCATCGCACCAGAGGATCGCGACTGGCGCCCTTCCGCGCTGCAGGCCTGGTGGGCAGGCCTGCCGCAGACCATGCGCAGCCTGCTGCGCAAACGGCTGAACCGCGACAACCAGACCAGGTTGCATCTGGCGCATCTCGTCGCCCGGCGGCCGGGCCAGATCGTCGTGGGCGCCTACACCTATGGCCGGCCGAAGGTGCGCTTTCCCGAAAGCGGGGCGAAGCTCGTCATCGGCCGCTACGGCTCGATCGCCGACGGCGTCGAGATCCTGCTCGGCGGCAACCACCGTCTCGACTGGACGACGACCTACCCCTTCCCGGCCCTCCCCGGGCTTTGGCCAACGGCAGCGGGCTTCACCGGGCATGACGCGACACGCGGCGATGTCGTCATCGGCCACGATGTCTGGCTCGGCTCGCAATGCATGATCCTCTCGGGCGTGACGATCGGCCATGGCGCCGTCGTCGCCGCCCGCACCGTGGTCAGGCGCGATGTGCCGCCCTATGCCATCGTCGCCGGCAACCCGGCCCGCGTCTTCCGCCTGCGCTTCGACGAGGCCAAGGTCGCCGCCCTGTTGGAAACGCGCTGGTGGGATCTGCCGAAGGCGCGGGTCGAGGCGTTGCTGCCGCTCCTGCTCAGCAGCCGCATCGAGGAGTTCATCGCCGCGGTCAGGAGCCCTTAGAGCAGGATGCGAAAAAGCGGGAACCGGTTTTTCGCGAAAATCCTGCTCCAACTCCTTGCTGAAAGGCGGATTCAGATTTCAGACGGGATCACTTTGTGATTCCGTCTGAAATCATCGGGCTCGAAGCAGGCGGCGCTTCAGGCCCAGCGCCGGCTTTTCGATCAGGAACCACGACAGCGCGGCCACGAGGAGCGTCGCCAGCAGCGACGGCCACAGCAACGCCACGGCCGCAAGGCCCGGGAACAGCGCATGCAGAGCCTGCTGCGCCGGCCAGCCATAAAGGTAGACACCGTAGGAGAGATCGGCCGGCGGCTCGACCGAGCGGCGCGTCAGGGCCGGCGCCAGCGCCAGCACAAGAACGCCCCAGGCCGTGACCAGGAAGAGCGCCGCCTTGTAGAGCGGCGTGAAGGACAGCGGCACCAGCGCGAGAACGGCCAGCGCCAGCAGCGGCAGCGAGAGCGGTACCTTCTCGCGGTAGAGGTAGCACAGCCCGCCGACGAGGAAGATCAGCGGCAAGCGCAGCGCCGTCTCGGTGCCCTTCGACCCGTGCGGCACCACGACCTCGCGCAGCACCACCGCCAGCGTGAGCGCCGCCGCCGCCGCCAGCATGAGGCGCGGCTTCGCCAGCAGACCGGCGAGCCCCGCGACAAGCACGCCGATATAGCACAGCGTCTCGTATTTCAGCGTCCAGACCGTCCCCATCGGGAACTGCAGCGGATTATGCTCGAAGACGCCGGGCAGTGCCGCTGCGCTCTTGAAGCTGACCAGCGTGCCCTCGATGAAACGCCAGAGCCGCGCATCCCTGAAATAGCCGCCGAGATCCAACGAGCTCATTGCCGCGCCGAGCACCAGTGCCACGACCAGCGTCGCCGCGATCAGGCCCGGAGCGATCCTGAGCAAGCGGGCCAGCACATAGTCGCGCCAGCCGCGCCTGACGAAGCTCATCGTCACGAGGAACCCGGAGATCGCGAAAAAGCCGTTGACCGCATGCTCGCCCAGCGTGAAGCCGCTGGTATGAAACCAGGGCTCCTGCTCGACCCGCCCGTCGGTCACGCTGAATGCGTGCGAGACCACAACCGCGATCGCCATCACCAGCCGGAGCAGCCCGAAATTATTGTGCGGATTGGCCAGCCCTTCCGCGACCTTGGGTGCGCCGCGGATCATGGCTCCAGCCCCTCATGCGCCAAAGCCGTCTCGCCCCTCGCCCAGGCGCGCGCGCCGGCGACCGAGCCGGCGTGCGCAAACATTTTCTCGCGATTGAGGAGAATCCCGTAACCCAATGCCTTGCCTAGGTTTTGCAGCGTCCGCACCGGGCTCGGCTCTGCGAGCCCGTATTTGCGGGCGATATAGCGCTCCGACCAGGCGAGATGCCATCGCGCCTTGAAGCGCCGCTGCGGTGACGGCGTGCTCGACTGACCCCGCCCATGCCGCGCCTCCGCGTCATGGACATGCACCAGCGCGTGGCCGGCATCGCGCATCCGCCGGCACAGGTCGTCATCCTCGTAGAACAGGAAGATCGCCGGATCGAAACCGCCGAGCGCCTGAAAGAGTTCGCGTTGGATCAACAGACAGGCGCCCGACAGGAACGGCAGGCAGGCGTCCCCCTCCGGCACCTCCATCGTGCCGCTGCGATTGAGATGCGGCGGCGAGAGCAGCGAGCGCGGCTGCAGGAACACCCGTCCCGAAGGCTCGACGATGCGCGGCGCCAGCATCCCGGCATCGGCGTAGCGTTCCGCAGCGGCGAGCAGACCGGCGGCCGCACCTGCCCTCAGCTCCAGATCGGGATTGACGATCAGTACATAGGGCGAGTCGGCCGCCGCGATGCCGATATTGTTGCCGCGGCCATAGCCCTCGTTGCGGGCATTGGCGATGACGCGGGCGCCATGCCTCGCCGCGATGGCCCGGCTGTCGTCGTGGCTGGCATTGTCGACGACGATGGTCCCGATGCCCTCGCCTGCCAGTGCATCGAGGCAAGCGGGCAGGACTTCGGCGCTGTCGTAGCTGACGACGATGGCGGTGATCGCGGCGGCGGGCATTGCGGCCTTCTGGCCATGCGGACCGGTTGGAATCAAGCGAATTCAGCGTCGCGACAGTACCGCGAGTGCGCCTTGCACACGCTCGCGCTCGGCGTTTCCGCAACGATGCGGCGCCTTGTACGACTTCACGGCATAGCTGGCATTGGCCGCAAGGAAGCTCGCGCGTTCCTGCTTTCCAAGCCGCGCGATGATGCGGCCGCGATCGACGCTGAGACCGCAATCATAACCGCGCGAGACGGTCGCCGCAGCGTATTCGACGGTGCCCGGAACCGGCCCGGCCGTCGTGCAGGCAGCCAGGCCGAGCAGGAGCGCACAGCCGAGAACCGGTTTCGGAAGCATGGGGCTCAGCGTCGCCGTGTCAGAGCTGGTCGAACTGCCCGGCCCTGATCCGGACCATGCGCTCCTTCAGCGCCGCGCGCTCCTCGGCCGTGCAGGCTTGCGGCTGTGCGGCCTGATTGACCATTTCGGCTTCGGAGACCGAGACATAGGCCGAGCGCGCCGCGGCGATCTGCTCCGCGCTCGCGCCACGCGCCGTCTCGGTCGCGAGAAAGCGCTCCAGCGTCCCGCGCTGCGGCGAGCCGGCCCTGCAGGCGCTTGCCCGCGAGATCGTCGTCGCGAGCGCCGAGGCGCGGCCGGAGCTGGTGTCGGCCTGGCCGGCAACGCAGGCGCCAAGCGACAGCGCGAAGAGACAGGCGAGCGGCAAGGCTCGCCCGGCAGGCAGCAGAGGCATCGTCGTCAGCCGTTCTTCTCGGGCAG
>JARYGW010000390.1:0-4670 GCA_033792295.1 Allobosea sp. | reverse complement strand
GCCTCGGCCAGAGCTGGCGGCGAGGTTTCCACTGTGCGGAAATGAACGACCATCTCGCCGCGGCGCATCACCGAGACGGTATCGGTGATGTCCATGATCTCGCGCAGCTTGTGGGTGATCAGGATCACCGTCCTGCCCTGTGCCTTCAACGCCCGGAGCAGGGTGAAGAGCTGGTCCGCTTCGGCCGGCGTCAGCACCGCGGTCGGCTCGTCGAGGATCAGGATCTCGGCCCCGCGATAGAGCGCCTTCAATATCTCGACGCGCTGCTGCAGGCCGACCGATAAGTCCCCGACGATGGCGTCAGGGTCGATGACGAGCCCGAATTCCCGCGAAAGCCGGGCCAGTTCCGCACGCGCCTTCGCCAGGCCGCCCTTGAGCACGCCGCCGCCCTCGGCGCCGAGCACGATGTTCTCGACGACGCTCAGCGTCTCCACCAGCATGAAATGCTGGTGGACCATGCCGATGCCGGCCGCGATCGCATCGGCCGGCGAGCGAATGCGGCGAAGTTCCCCCTTGATCCTGATCTCGCCGGCATCCGCCTCGTAGAAGCCGTAGAGGATCGACATCAGCGTCGACTTGCCGGCGCCATTCTCGCCGACGATGCCGTGAATCGAGCCGGAGGCGACCGCAAGCGAGACGTCCTTGTTCGCCGCGACGGCGCCAAAGCGTTTCGAGATGCCGACGAGTTCGATCGCCGGGGGGGAAGGAGCGGTGCTCAAGAACGCGGCCCGCGCCTCACATCGTGCATTTCTGGTCGGACATATAATCGTGGACCTGGATCTTGCCCGCGATGATGTCGGCCTTGGCCTGGTCGGCGGCAGCCTTCATCTCGGGTGTGATCAGCGCCTTGTTGTTGTCGTCCAGCGCCCAGTCGATGCCGCCTTCCTTGAGGCCGAGCACGGAGACACCCGGCTTCCAGCTGCCGTCGCGCGCCGCCATGAAGGAATTATAGGCGGCGACATCGACGCGCTTCAGCATCGAGGTCAGGATCTTGCCGGGATGCAGCGCATTCTGGTTCGAATCGACGCCGATGCCGAGTTTGCCCGCATCGGCCGCGGCCCGCAGCACGCCGATGCCGGTAGCGCCGGCAGCGTGGTAGATCACGTCCGCACCACGGTCGATCTGCGACTTGGCGAGCTCGCCGCCCTTGACCGGGTCGGCCCAGGCAGCCGGGGTCGAACCGGTCATGTTCTGGAAGATCTCGGCTTCGGGCTTGGCCGCCTTCACGCCCTGGACGTAGCCGCAGGCGAATTTGCGGATGAGCGGGATATCCATACCGCCGACGAAGCCGAGCTTGCCGGTTTTCGAGGCCATCGCCCCGAGCAGGCCGACGAGATAGGAGCCCTCATGCTCCTTGAAGACGATCGACTGCACATTGGGCAGATCGACCACCATGTCGATGATGGTGAACTTCAGGTCCGGAAACTCGGCCGCGACCTTCTGCAAGGCCGTCGCCTGCGAGAAGCCGACGGCGATGATCGGCGAATTGCCGTCGCGGGCGAAGCGGCGCAGCGCCTGTTCGATCTGGGCATCATTGGTCGGCTCGAAATCGCGGAATTCGACCCCGGTCTCCTTCTTGAACCTGTCGGCCCCGATGAAGACGCCTTCATTGAAGGATTTGTCGAACTTGCCACCCTTGTCGTAGACGACCGCGGGCTTGATCGGCTGCTGTGCGAAGGCCGCAACCGCCGAAAGCGCCAAGCCGGCCAGCGTCGCCGCGAAAGAACCCAACCGCATCCGCATATCCCCTGTCTGATGCCGGGCACCGTTAACCGGCCCTCGATCAAGCCACGATGGCATGGCGCGGCGGCGCGGCCAAGCTGGCGAAAGGTCAAGCTTTCCGCGAGATGCGATTGCCGAGGCCGGGCCTCCGGTCGTATCGTAAGACATCATGCTGAACGATGACGAGATCGAGCGCTACGCGCGCCACATCGTCCTGCCGGAGATCGGCGGGCCGGGGCAGCAGAAGCTGAAGAACGCCCGCGTGCTCGTCGTCGGCGCCGGGGGACTCGGCGCACCGCTGATCCAGTACTTGGCCGCAGCCGGCGTCGGCAAGATCGGCATCGTCGACGACGACGTCGTCTCGCTCTCGAACCTGCAGCGCCAGACCATCTTCACCACCGAGGATATCGGCAAGCGCAAGGCGGTCGCGGCCGCGAATTTCATCCGGCAGCTCAACCCGAACGTCGTGGTCGAGGAGCATGTCACACGTATCGACCCGCATAATGCCCGGGCGATGATCGCCTTCTACGATGTCGTCGCCGAAGGCTCGGACAATTTCGACACGCGCTATGCCGTTTCCGACGCCTGCTTCTACGAGCACAGGCCATTGGTGATGGGTGCGCTCGGGCGCTTCGACGGCTCGCTGACGACGGTCCGCGCCCATGAAAACGGACCGGACGGGCAGCCGAACCCGACCTGGCGGTGCCTCTTCCCGGAAGCGCCGCCACCGGGCTCGATCCCGACCTGTGCGGAAGCCGGCGTGCTCGGAGCGCTGCCCGGCGTCATCGGCTCACTCATGGCGTTGGAGGTGGTGCGCGCCATCACCGGCTTCGGAGAACCGCTCGTCGGCAAGCTGTTGCTGGTCGACGCGCTGACGATGCGCTTCGAGACGCTGCGCTATGGCTGGGATGAGACGAACCCGCTGAACGGGACCGGCGTCGCGGCCTAAGTCTTCACCGTTATCCCCGACATGCGGCAAAACCGCTCCTCGGGGAGGGCACGCGAAGGCGTCGGGGTCAGCGCTTGGCCTCTATGACGTCGAAGAGCTGCGCCGCGAGATCGGGGCCGCCGAGCTTCTTGATGGCGCGTACACCGGTCGGCGCCGTGACGTTGATCTCGGTGAGCTTGCCGTGAATGACGTCGATGCCGACCAGCAGCAGGCCGCGCTCGCGCAGCGCCGGGCCGATCGCCTCGCAGATCTCGAGCTCCTTCTTCGACAGGTCGGTCGGCCGCGCCGCGCCGCCGCGCACCATGTTGGCGCGCAGGTCGCCCACCGCCGGCACGCGGTTAACCGCGCCCGCCGCCTTGCCGTCGATCAGGATGATGCGCTTGTCGCCTTCCGTGACCTCCTTGATGAAGCCCTGCACAACCCAGGGCTCACGGAAAAGGTTGCTGAACAGGTCGAAGAGCGAACCGAAATTCGGATCCGTCTTGCTGGTCTTGAACACGGTGGCGCCGCCATGGCCGTAGAGCGGCTTCATGACGATCTCGCCGTATTCGTCGCGGAAGGCTTCGATCTCGGCCTTGTCGCGGGTGATCAGCGTCGGCGGCATCAACTCCGGGAAATGGGTGACGAAGATCTTCTCGGGCGCGTTGCGGACCTCGGCCGGGTTGTTGACCACCAGCGTCTTGGGATGGATGCGCTCCAGCATATGCGTCGTGGTGACATAGGCCATGTCGAAGGGCGGGTCCTGCCGGAGCAGCACGACATCGAGCGTCGAGAGATCGACCTTCTCCTCGGCACCGAGGCTGAAGTGATCGCCCGCGACATCGCGTACCGTGACGGGGCGGATCGGCGCCGTGACCTTGCCGTCGCGCATGGAGAGCTTGTCGGGAGTATAGGTGTAGAGGGTGTGGCCGCGAGCCTGTGCCTCCAGCATCAGCGCGAAGCCGGTATCCCCGGCGATCCGGATGCGCTCGATCGGGTCCATCTGGATGGCGACGCTGAGAGTCATGACAAGCTTCCTGTTGCAGGCAGTTCTTATCGGGCCGCGGACCCGGTTCCTGCAAGTGGGGCGCCCTGCATCACAGGACAAGCGCGAAGGCGGCCGGCACATGGCGCGGCCGATGCCAGGGCGCCAGGAAGACCGCATCCGCCCTGAGATCGTAGCCCATCGCCCAGGAATTGCGGGCGAGCCATTGCCGGACGCGACGCTCGACGAGGCGTTGCTTTTCGGCGGTCACGGCCGTCAGCGCATCCTCGAGCCGGCCACGCGCCTTGACCTCGACGAAGACGACGGTGCGCCCGCGCCGCATGACGATGTCGATCTCGCCGCCCTTGCCGCCGAAACGTCGCTCCAGCAGCGAATAGCCCTTCATCATCAGCCAGAGAATGGCGAGCCATTCCGCCCGCCGACCCGACAGGCCTGAGCGCCGCGCCCGGCGGCTGCGCAGTTCGGAACGTGTCGCCCGCTCCGTCACGGACCGCCGCGCGTAAGTTCGAGGGCGCGCGCATAGATCTTGCGGCGCGGCTGGCCGGTCTCGGCCGCGACTTGAGCCACCGCCTCCTTGAGGGAGAGCCTGTTCAGTGCCGTGCGCAGCCGCTCGTCGACGACGTCGCCAGCCGGCAGCAATTCCTCCGCACCGGGCGGGCCGATGATGACGACGATCTCGCCGCGCGCTTCCTCATCCGTCTCGTAATGGGCGGCGAGCTCGGGCAACGTGCCGCGTCGCACCGTCTCATGGAATTTGGTCAGCTCGCGCGCGACGGCACCGGCACGGGTGCCGAAGACGGCCGCAGCGTCAGCCAGCATCTCGGCAAGACGGCGTGGCGATTCGAAGAAGACGAGCGTGCCCGGGATGGCGGCGAGCTCCGTCAGGCGCGTGCGGCGCGCCGCGGATTTCGGCGGCAAAAACCCTTCGAAGAAGAAGCGATCCGTCGGCAGTCCGGCCAGCACCAGCGCGGCCAGCACGGCCGAGGGGCCGGGAATGCCTGTGACCGGCAGCCC
>JARYGW010000038.1:0-22484 GCA_033792295.1 Allobosea sp. | reverse complement strand
AGGGCTGCGGCCAGGGCCTGAGTTCGCCGGGCACCGTGCCCTGCACCAGCGCGACATGCCGGTCTCCGCCAAAGACGATCTCGGCATCGGCGAGCGCGGCGCGGGCCTCGGCGCAGAGCCCGGAAGGACCGTCCTCGCCCAGCCCGATCAGGAAGAGCCACGGTGCGGGCACTCCCGCTCCCATGCTCGACTTTGCCTCGTTTTCAAGCAAGGATTGCGTCATGACCGTTCTCATTCTCGGTGGTACGAGCGAAGCTGCGGCGCTTGACGAGCTTATCGCCGATCAGGCTCCCGAGATTCGCGCCATTATCTCGCTGGCGGGGCACACCGTCGATCCCCGTCCGACAAACCTGCCTGTGCGTGTCGGTGGCTTCGGCGGCATCGAGGGGCTGAGGCGCTATCTGGTCGAGAACAGCATTGTCGCCGTCGTCGACGCCACCCATCCCTTCGCCGCGATCATGCCCTTCAATGCCGAGCATGCCTGCAAGGCGGAGGGCGTGCCGCTGCTCGCCATCCGCCGCGAGGCCTGGAAGCCGCAGCCCGGCGACCGCTGGAAATCGGTGCCGGACATCGAGGCCGCGGTGCAGGCGCTGGGGCGCGAGCCGCGCCGCGTCTTCCTCACCGTCGGCCGGCTGGAATTGCCCGCCTTCGCCGATGCCCCGCAG
Organism: Allobosea sp.; assembly: GCA_033792295.1. Classification (GTDB taxonomy): domain Bacteria; phylum Pseudomonadota; class Alphaproteobacteria; order Rhizobiales; family Beijerinckiaceae; genus Allobosea. Next base: position 21,819 of record JARYGW010000038.1, on the reverse strand, counting down.
CACCGCTATCTGGTGCGCGCCATCGAGCCGATCGGCGACCGGCTGCCGGTGCCGCATGCCGACGTCATCCTGGGGCGGGGCCCCTTCGATGCCGGCGACGAGGAGGACCTGATGCGCCGCGAGGGCGTCGAGGTGCTCGTCAGCAAGAATTCGGGCGGGCCGGCGACGGTCGGCAAGCTCATTGCGGCACGCCGGCTCTCCTTGCCGGTCATCATGGTGGAGCGCCCGCCCAAGCCCGATGTCGAGACCGTCGACCATATCGATCAGGTCCTGCCCTGGCTGGTGGCGCAGGGGCTCTTCGTCACCGAACGCGGCGTGTAGACATAAGGCGCGGCGCCCTCTCGCGCGATCAGCCGCGTGATGGAAGCTCCGATCATCACCAGCGTCGCCATGTCCGCCGAGCTTGAGGCCGTGACGGCCCCGTCGAGCGTGAGAATGCGCAGGTTCTCGTCCGGCCGCCCGACGGCGCGTGCGAACAACACCGGCGTGTCCGCCTTGCGGTGCCGGGCTGCCAGCTCCAGCGCCTTGCCGAGCTGCCACGGCCGCGCCTTCGAGATCGGGTTGTAGAGGCAGATCACGAAATCGGCGGCCAGCGCCGCTTCGAGCCGCACCGTCACGACCTCCCAGGGCTTGAGATTGTCCGAAAGCGAGATCGCGCAGAAATCGCCGCCGAGCGGCGCGCCCGCCCGCGCCGCCGCCGCGAGCATCGCGGTGATGCCGGGCTCGACCGTGATCGGGATCGCGCGCCACCCCGCCGGGCCGGCCTCCAGCGCCTCGAACACCGCCGCCGCCATGGCGAAGACGCCCGGATCGCCGCCCGAAACCACAGCGACCGAGCGGCCTTCCGCCGCCAGTTGCAGGGCATGTGCGGCGCGCTCGACCTCGACACGGTTGTCGGAGGCATGCCGGGTCAATCCGGCCCGGTCGGGCACCCGGTCGACATAGGGGCCATAGCCGACGATGTCGGTCGCGGCGTCGAGCGCGGCCTGGGCTGCCGGCGTGATCCACTCCGGTGTGCCCGGGCCGAGGCCGACGATGGTGAGCGAGCCCGTCACAGCCGGCGCCCTTCGCCGGGCACCAGAACCATGGCGAAATAGGGCGCCTCGTCATCGGCCTTGTCGGCAAGCCGCGCGACCACTTGGCGTTCCATCGTCGCACGCTCGACATAGATTGCGCGGCCGGCGAGTCCGGCCGTCTTCAGCGCGCGGCGCACCTTCGGCAGGTTGCGGCCGAGCTTCATGATCACCGCAGCGTCGGTATCGGCGAGCCGTCGTGCCAGCTCCGCCTCGGGCAGCGTGCCGGGCAGCACGGTCATCACATCGTCGCCCCAGGTGATCGGCGTGCCGGCTTCGCCCCAGGCGCCGGTCATGCCGGTGACGCCGGGCACGACCTCTGTCGGGAAGCGATGTGAGAGTCGTCGCCACAGATGCATGAAGGAGCCGTAGAAGAACGGATCGCCGTCGCAGAGCACGGCCAGCGTCCGGCCGGCCTGCATCTCGGTGGCGAGCCGCTCGGCCGCTTCCTCGTAGAAGGCCGCGATCGGCCCGTCATAATCGGGCTCGCCGACAGTGGCCTCGACGGTCACCGGGAAGCCGAGCTCGATCTCGCGGGCTGGATCGGGCGCGATGATCGCATCGACCGTGCTGCGGGCATTGCCGCGCCGGCCGCGTTTGCAGAAATGCACCAGCCGATCGGCCGAGAGAATGATCTCGCGTGCCCTGACCGTCATCAGATCCGGCGCGCCGGGCCCGAGGCCGACGCCGTAGAGCAGGGTTTTGTCTGTCCCGCTCACGCCGCTATTCCTTGTCCTGCGCCAGCGCATTGACGGCCGCCGCCGCCATGGCCGAGCCGCCGCGCCGTCCATGCACGACGAGGAAGGGCACGCGTCCATCCTGTGCCAGCGCCTGTTTCGATTCCGCCGCGCCGACGAAGCCAACGGGGATGCCGATCACGGCGGCAGGTCTTGGCGCACCGGCATCGAGCATTTCGAGCAGGCGGAACAGCGAGGTCGGTGCGTTGCCGATGACCACGACCGAGCCGGCGAGACGCGGCTTCCACAATTCCATCGCGGCGGCCGAGCGTGTCGTGCCTATCTGCGCCGCCAGCGCCGGGACCTGCGGGTCGTCGAGCGTGCAGAGCACATCGTTGCCGGTCGGAAGGCGCGCGCGGGTCACCCCGTTGGCGACCATCTTGGCGTCGCAGAGGATCGGTGCGCCGGCCTTGAGTGCGGCCCGTGCAGCTTCCGCGAAATCAGCCGACATCTCGATGTCGCGCGGCAGATCGGTCATGCCGCAGGCATGGATCATGCGCACCACGACGCGCTCGGCCGTGCCGCTGAAGCGGACGAGATCGGCCTCGGCGCGGATGATCGCGAAGGAGCGCTCATAGATCGCCGCCCCGTCCTGGATGTAATCGTATGCCCTGCTCAACCGTGCGACCCCGTTGAACGCACGGCCCTGGCCAGCTGTGCGTGAATATCCTGTCCGGGCTGCAATCGCGCCTTGAGCGTTGAAAGGTCAAGCGTTGCCATCGACTTGTCCCGCGTCGTGCCGCCGAGAACCACATCGTAGCGCCCTTCCCGCCCGACCAGGGTGAGATCGGCCGTGGCCGGATGGGCGCAGGACTTGATGCAGCCGGAGACATGCAGCGTCACGCCCCGTGCGAGCAGATCGGCGGTCGCGCCGGCGAGCTCGGCCGCATCCGCCATGGCTGGCGCCTCTGCACGCGGGCAGGCAGGGCTGCCGGCGCAAGCCTGCACGGAGAGGCGCGGATCGTCGTCGCCTGTGATCAGCCCGAGGTCGTTCACCAGCGCCATCAGCTCATCGGCTTCGGCGCGGTGGAGATTGCGGAAGGCGAGCCCCCGCCACGGCGAAAGCCGGATGTCAGCCGCGCTCGCCTCGGCGCCGGCGCCGAGCTCGTCGAGAATGGCGGTATCGCACCGGCCGAAGGGCAGGTCGATCAGCACCGCGAACCGGTCTCCGCCGAGAGCGAAAAGCCCGGCGCGCCGAGGAGTGGGGCGTGGCGCGGGGGCGGACGTTCCCGATAGGGCGGTGAGGCGGGCGAGCGTTTCGGGAGGCAGATCACGCAGGCGGCGGAGATGCTCGGGAGCAGCGCTGCGCAGCCGCGCGAAGCTGAGCAGGATGGCCTCGACCGCTGCGGCCGCCTCTCGCTCAGGCAGAGGACCATGCCAGAGGCGATCGGCGAGGCACAGGGCCACGCGCCCGCTGCCGATGCCGACCAGCCGGATATCGCCCGCGAAACCGTCGAGCGACTGCGAGCCGCCATCGTCGACGACGACGCCGAACTTGGCCGGCAGGCCGGAGACGGTGCGGGCCTGCCGCTCGATCTGTCCGGCCAGGGCGATCGCATCGATCAGCCCCGTCGGGTCTCTGCCCGCCAGCGGCGAGACCAGCGTCAGGCGCTGCGGCCCATCTGCATCATGCTCGTCGATGAGCCGTTCCGCCAGCAATTGCTCGACGAGCCTCGGGTGGCTTGTCGGCGTCACGCCACGAATCTGCAGGTTGGCGCGGGCCGAAATCTCGATCAGCCCGTTGCCATGCGCGGCCGCCAGTGCCGCGATCCGCCGCAGCTGCGCGGGCGTCAGCGTTGCGCCGGGGGGATGCAATCGCACCAGCCAGCCATCGCCGGTTTCCATCGGCTTCAACGTGCTCGGGCACCAGCCGCGCCGCAGCGCTTCCTTGGTCCGCGCGCTCATTCCGCCGCCTCCCGCGCCAGGAAGGCGCCGACCGAGTTGCGCCGGCTGGTCCAGAGCCCCCGCCGCGCGGCTTCCGCCAGTCGCGAGCGGATCGAGGCGGCGGCCGGGGCGTTGGCGGCTTCGAGCCCGGTCCAGACCTGCGGATCGGCGCAATAGGCCTGGAAGACCGCATCGAACAGTCCGTCCGCGACCGCATCGGTGCTGGCTGCGAAGACGAAGAGCGTGTCGACCGCCTCGGCCAGTTCCGCCGCGCCGCGCCAGCCATGGGCGAGCTGGGAGGCGATCCAGCGTGGATGCGTCAGCCGGCCATGGACGATGCGGGCGATGTCCTCCGCCAGCGTGCGGGCCTTCGGTGACTCGGGATTCGAACTGTCGAGGCTGTAGAGCGCGGGATCGGCGCCGAGCGCCTTGGCTGCCGCCGCGAGCCCGCCGATCACATCGGCCGCGCTGGTCGCTTCGAGAATATCGCGCCCGGCCGTGTCGCTGACATGGATGAAGGCATCGGAGGAGCGGATGCGCTCAGTGAAGCCGGAATCGGCCGTGCCCACGCCTTCCGTTCCGCCATAGGCGTGGTTCGAAGCCGCGAGATAGGCGGCGCCGAGTTCTGCGCGCTCCCTCCAGTCGCCATTGAGAGCGCGGTCGGCCATCGCTGCTCCGTAGCGGCCGGGGGCGGCCCCGAAGATACGGGCTCCGTACTTGCCGTGACGGCGGGCGGTGGCGGGTTCGTTCCAGTCGTCCGGCTCGTCCAGCGCGGCCACGGCGCGCGTTGCCTGATCGATCAGTGCGATCTGGCCGGGAAACGTATCGCGGAATGTGCCGGAGATGCGCACGGTGACGTCGAGACGTGGAAAGGCGAGCTTCGGCTGAGGGATGATGCTGAATCCGGTCACGCGGGTCGAGGCATTGTCCCAGATAGGCTCGACACCCATCAGCGCCAGCGCATGCGCGATATCCTCGCCGCCCGAGCGCAGCGTCGGCGAGGCCCAGAGATCCATGACGATCCGGCGCGGATAGTCGCCATGGTCCTGCAGATGGCGCGAGACGACAGCCTGTGCCGCCAGCTTCCCGAGACGTGTGGCGGCGCGGGTCGGGATTGCGCGCGGATCGAGCGTCGAGAGATTGCGCCCGGTCGGCAGTACGTCGGGCCGGGCGCGTTGCGGCGCACCGGCGGGACCGGGCGGAATGAAGCGGCCATCGAGCGCGGCGAGCAGGTTCTCGCACTCGTTGCGGGCGGAAGCCGGGTCGGCCTCGGACTGCCCGAAGACATGCAGGCCATCACGGAAGGGCAGTTCGGCGATATCGCAGAGATGGGCGTCGAGCCGGGTGAGTGCCTCACTCATCTCGGTATCGGGTGCAACGCCGCAGGAGGCGGCGAGACCGCTTGCCTCGGCGCGGGCGCGGATTTCGGCGGCGACGATGTCGGCGCGGCGCGGATCGAGTGCCTGCGCCTGCGAGAATTCCTCGACGAGGTCGCGCAGCAGCGCGGTTTCGCCGGCGGCCTCCGTTTCGGCCAGCGGCGGCGGCAGGTGACCGAGCGTCACGGCCGAGAGCCGCCGCTTGGCCGGCGCCGCTTCACCGGGATCGTCGACGACATAGGGGTAGATCACCGGCAGCCCGCCGACAGCGAGTCGCGGCCAGCAGCCGGCGGAGAGCGCCACAGCTTTGCCTGGCAGCCATTCGGTGGTGCCATGCGTGCCGAGATGGATCAGCGCATCGATGGCTTCCGTCTGGCGCAGCGCGAGATAGAAGGCGAGGTAGCCATGGCCGGGCGGCGCGTCGGGGTCATGATAGCGCGCCTTGCGCTCCGGCGAGGCGTCGCGCGGGGGCTGGAGCGCGACGGTGAGGCGGTCGTAGCGGACGACGCGGAAACGGAAGGCGCCGTCGCGGCAGGCTGGGTCAGTTTCCGGCGCGCCGTGCGCGGCCAGCAATATTTGGCGGGCGCCAGCGGGAATGGTGGCAAGCCAGTCACGATATGCAGCAAGCGGGAGGGCCATGTCTGCGGGGCCCGCGGTGAGGGCGGCCATCAGGGCAGCCCCGTCCATATCGGTTTCGCCGAGGGCATAGCCCGCATCGCTCAGCCATTCCCGGATCGCCATCACGCTCGCGGGCGTGTCGAGACCGACGGCGAAGCCGGCGCGCCCGCCGCGTGCGGGATAATCTGACATCACCAGCGCCAGCTTTCGCTCGGCGGCGGGCTTTCGCGCCAGTGCGATCCAACCTTCTGCGAGATCGGCCAGTGCGGCGGTGCCTGCCGGATCGGGCACGAGCCGGCGGATGACGAGGCCGGTCGCCGGGTCGTTCTCCTCGGCCTTGAACGCGACGGGGATGGCGCCGATCCGCCCGTCGAATTCCGGCAGCGCCACCTGCATGGCGAGGTCGGCGGCGGAAAGGCCGCGCGGCGAGGCCTCCCAGGCTTCGCGCGGACTGCCGACGGGAACCGCTTGCAGGATCGGGCAATCGGCGCCGTCGAGCACGAAATCGGCGCCCTCGCGGGCCGAGAAGGCGGTGGTGGTGACGATCAGGGCCGGCTTGCGCGTCGCGATCAGGGTTGCGAGTTCGGCCGTGACGGCGGGGTCCTTCAGGCTTGTCAGCGCGAGCGGCAGAGGCGCGAGGCTGCGAGAAGTCAGCGCGGCGGCGATGGCCTCGCCCATGGCGGTGTCGCCGGCTGCGACGCCGGAGCGGTAGAGCAGGATCGGGACGAGCGGTTTGTCGGTCGGCTGAGCGGCGAGAGCGTCACGCCAGGGCAGGATCGCGCCGCTATCGCCGAGCGCGAAGAAAGCGGGAAGCGGGAGCGGCGCTAAGTCCGCGGTTTCGGATGTCTGCGCGAGATAGCGCCCAATCCGCCCCAGCAACCGCCGCATGTTCTCGGCGCCGCCGCCGGCCCGGAAATGGGCCAGCAACTCGTTCGCGACCTTCGGCGGTATCGTCGCGTGCTCGCCTAGTCGCGGATCGTCGCGTTCGTCGCCGGGCAGGATCGCGAGTGGGATATTCCGCTCCCGGCAGGCCGCTCCGAGCTGTTCCACCCCATAGCGCCAATAGTCGAGCCCGCCGAGACAGCGCACCAGCACGAAGCGGCACTGCGCTGCCGTCTTCTCGATCAGGACATCGACCGAGAGCGGGTGTTTCATGCGCCGGAGCGGCGCGAGCCGCACCGACAGGCTGCTGTCATCTGCCGCCACCGCCAGCGCCGAGAGGTCGCTGTCGGTGAAGGAAAGCGCCAGCACATCTCCCGGCGGCAGGGCGAGATCGACGGCGTCCTCGCCGTCGTCGAGCCTGATCTCGCTGGTCGGGAGAAGGTGCATCGGTTGAGGTTACGCCCCCGCGAGGGCCGCTTCCACGGCCTTCAGATCGAAGCCCTTGAGACCGATCACGGTGAGGCGCCCGTCGCGCGGCTCGCTCGCGCCCCAGGGGCGGTCGAAATGATGCCCGACGCGCCGGCCGACGCCCTGCACGACGAGCCGCATCGGCTTGCCCGGCACGGCGGTGAAGCCCTTGAGCCGCAGCACGCCCTCGGCTTCGGCCGCCTTGGCGACGCGCGCCGACAGCTCCTCGGGCGTCAGGCCGGCCGGCAGCGGCACGGCGATCGAATCGAAATCGTCATGGTCGTGATCGTGCTCGCCCTCGCCGTGATGCGAGGGACGGGCGGCGAGGTCGCTTTCGGCGGCGGCGCCCAAGCCCACGATCAGCGCCGGCTCGACCTTGCCATGGGCGGTCTCGACGATCTTGATCGCCTTGGGCAGGTGCTCGGCGATCTCGGCCTTGACGCGGGCGCGGCCGGCTTCGTCGACGAGATCGCTCTTGTTGAGCAGGATCAGGTCGGCGCAGAGGATCTGATCCTCGAACACTTCTTCCAAAGGATTGTCGTGATCCACCGACGCGTCGGCCGCCTTCTGCGCGGCGAGCGCTTCGGGATCGTCGGCGAACTGGCCCTCGGCCACGGCCGGGCCGTCGACCACGGCGATGACTCCGTCGACGGTCACGCGGGCGCGGACCGGCGGCCAGTTGAAGGCCTGCACCAGAGGCTTCGGCAGGGCGAGGCCGGAGGTCTCGATCAGGATGTGCTCGGGCGGGTTCGGCCGGTTGAGCAGCTTCTCCAGCGCCGGGACGAAATCATCGGCGACGGTGCAGCAGATGCAGCCGTTCGGCAGCTCGACCACGTCCTCGTCGCTGCAGCCGGCGATGCCGCAGCCTTTGAGGAACTCGCCGTCGAAGCCGAGATCGCCGAATTCGTTGACGAGCACGGCGAGTTTCTTGCCCTGTGCGTTCTCGAGGAGATGGCGCACCAGGGTCGTCTTACCGGCGCCGAGGAAGCCGGTGATGATCGTGCAGGGAACCTTGCCCAGGTTCGTTGTCTGCGGGGCGTTCATGCTGTCATCCTTGCTGGCGCGCCGGCAAAGGCGGCACGCGCGCGACCACGCCCTTGCGGAAGGATTGCGGTCGCTCTTTCCAGGGAACGATGCCGTTGGCGCTGGCGGCATAGGCCTCCGCCACGCCGACGATCTCGTCGAGATGGGTGTCGGTGTCGAGGTCGCCGATCAGATAGGTCCATTTGCCGTCGGCCGCGAAGGCGACGGTGCAGGGCCGCTTGCAGACGGCGAGGCATTCGACGGGCAGCACGGAAATCGCGCTGCCCTTGGCTGTCAGGCGTTCTGCGAGCGCCTCGGCGAGCGCCAACCCCGGCTGGTCGTAACCCTCCGGCAGATCGGCGCGGGCACGGCGGCAGGCCGTGCAGACATGGATGGTGAGGTCGCCTTCGGACATGGCTTCAAGCCTTTCGGCGCGGTGGGCCGCGCCCTGCCTCAGCGCGCTTCGGTGCGACGACTCAACCACGGCCAGAGCGTGCCGACTGCGAAGGCGGTGACCAGCCAGAGCGCCGCCTGGATGCCGAGCGAGAGCGAGGTGAAATGCGCGGCGAGCTCGGCCGGCACCTTGCTTTCCGGCGTCGGCGCATGCGGTGCCCCGACGATGTGCGGCAGCAGGATCACTACGACGGCCAGCAGCTTGAGCCAGGGCGCCTCATGGCGCAGGAACAGGAAGAGGCCGATCGCCGTGGCGATTGCGGTCCCGATCCACCAGAGCTGGCGTTCCTGCAGCGCCGCCGAGGCCGCGCCCGGCAGTTCCGGCGCGAGCCCCATCCCCGGCGCGAGGCCGAAGGCGAGGAAACCGCAGGCGCCCCAGATCAGCGCGCGGCGCTGATCTATGCTGTCGCCGGCCGCGAGCATGCCGGCGAGCAGCAACGCAGCGAAGCCGATCGCGGTGCCGATCGTGGCGGCGCTGGTGAAGAGCATGCGCTGGGTGCCGTCTTGTGGCTTCCATTCCTCATGCTCGGCGCCGGCAGCGTGATCGGCGCCACCATGGGCGAGGATGATCCGCGCCCCGCCGTCGAAGGCGGCGTGCGACGGCATCGGCGCCATCAGCGCGCTTTCATAGGTCTCCGCCTTGAGGATCAGCGGGGTGGTGGTGACATGCTGGAGGGCGGCGACGATCAGCCCAGCCAGAAGCCCGGCCAGAAGGCTGACCGTGAGAACACGCGTGACCATGGAATGCTTCCCTCAGTGGCAGGGGAAGGCGAGGCCGTGGCGGGTATCGTGCGCGGCGTTGTGGACGTTGGTCGAGGCCGCGAAGCCGGTGGTGTAGACCAGCGCGATGCCGACGATGAGCGCGGCGGCGACGGCCTTGACGCGCTCCGAGACGCTGGTCTGGGTGGTGGAAACCGAAACGGTGTTCATCGTGCTCTCCTTGGCCGCCCCGCCGGCAGCCGGTTGGAACTCTGCGGGTCGACGGCAGGTCTCCTGGCTCGCGGGTTCGATGTACCCCACCGCCTTCCCGGAGCGCTCGCTCCAGTGGCCGATGGCGGGGGACACCCGCTTACAGTTGCGGGGGCAGCCGCGGTGTCTCACCGCGTTCCCTTTTCACCTCCTCGCGGAGGCACCGTCGCGGATCATCATTAGCCACGGACGCGGCGCTGTGCAATGCAGGGCGCGATCTTCTTCGTGAGCCCTCATCCTGAGGAGCGCCGTCAGGCGCGTCTCGAAGGACGTTCGAGGAGGCTCCGGAACCATCTGGAGCATCCTTTGAGATGCCGCTCTCGCGGCTCCTCAGGATGAGGTCTCAGGAACGCAGCGGATATGATGCCGAACGAAATCCCCCACCTCACCCTCGTCCTCGGTGGCGCCCGTTCCGGCAAGAGCCGCCATGCCGAGGCGTTGATCGAGGCGCTGCCGGCGCCCTGGACCTATATCGCCACAGCGCAGGCCTATGACGACGAGATGCGGCAGCGCATCGCCGAGCATCGGGCGCGCCGTCCATCGGGCTGGGAAACCGTCGATGCGCCGCTCGCTCTTGCCGAGGCTATAGAGGCCCGGCCGGCCGGCCGGCCGATCCTGGTCGATTGCCTGACGCTCTGGCTGACCAACCTGATCCTCGCGGAGCGAGATACGGCTGCTGCGTGCGAGGCCCTGATCGCCGCCTGCAAGCGCGTTTCTGCTCCGCTCGTGCTAGTCGGCAACGAGGTCGGCCTCGGCATCGTGCCGGAGAACGCGCTGGCGCGCCGCTTCCGCGACGAGGCCGGAAGGCTGCATCAGGCGCTTGCGGCGCGCGCGGCCCGCGTGGTGTTCATGGTCGCCGGATTGCCGATGCGAGTGAAATGATGACCGACGCCGAAGATGCCGCCCGCCACAAGGCGAAGATGGAGAAGCGCAAGGCGGTGCAGGACGCCGAGGTCGCCTCCAAGACGCTGGAAAAGGGGCTGCTGATCGTCAATACCGGCCCCGGCAAGGGCAAGTCGACGGCGGCCTTTGGGCTGATCCTGCGCGCGCTCGGCCATGGCTGGCGTATCGGCGTGGTGCAGTTCATCAAGGGGGCCTGGTCGACCGGCGAACGCAAGGCGCTCGAAGCCTTCGGTGATCGGGTCGAGTGGTACAGCATGGGCGAAGGCTTCACCTGGGAGACGCAGGACAAGGCCCGCGACATCGCCGCCGCCGAGCGCGCCTTCGCCAAGGCGAAGGAGCTGATGGCCGATCCGGAGATCAGGCTACTGGTCCTCGACGAGCTCAACATCGCCCTGCGCTACGACTACTTGCCGTTGGCCGAGGTGGTGGAAGTGCTGCGCGGCCGCCGGCCGGACCTGCACATCGTCGTAACCGGCCGCAATGCCAAGCCGGAGCTGATTGAGGCGGCCGATCTTGTCACCGAGATGACGCTGGTGAAGCATCACTTCGCAGCGGGCGTGAAGGCGCAGGAAGGCATCGAGTTCTGAAGAGCGTGGTTGTCTCTGACGGTCCCGGACAAGCCGCGAGACCGGCGCCGATCCGGAAACCATCAGGGCTGTGTGCTCCATGATGGATTCCAGGCCTTCTCTTCACTGCGCCCGGAATGACGGTGCGGGTCCAGAGCGAGATGAGGGCAAAGGTCAGAGCAGCGTCGCGGCCGCGAGCAGGATTGCCAGCGCCCAGAGCAGGCCGCAGGAGCGTCGGTAGAGCGAAAGCGCCCGCCTGATATCGGCCGCCGTCGCCTCGGCCCGGCCGTCGCCCATCCAATGATCCTCGACGCGGGTCTCGCCATAGATGCGCGGCCCGGCGAGCCTGAGTCCGAGCGCCCCCGCCATCGCCGCCTCCGGCCAGCCGGCATTGGGCGAGCGATGCTTGCCGGCGTCGCGGCGGAGCGCCCGCCAGGCGCCGCCGGCATCCGCCGTCCTGTCGAGAGCGGCCGAGGCGACGAGCAGCAGGGCCGTCAGCCGTGAGGCCGGCAGGTTGACGAGATCGTCGAGCCGCGCCGCCGCCCAGCCGAAGGCGAGATGGCGCGGCGTCCGGTGGCCGATCATCGAATCGGCGGTGTTGACCGCCTTGTAGGCGGCGATTCCTGGCAGGCCGCCCAGCCCCAGCCAGAAGGCCGGCGCGACGATGCCGTCCGAGAAATTCTCGGCGAGGCTCTCGATCGCGGCGCGGGCGACCCCCGCCTCGTCGAGCGTCTGCGGATTGCGCCCGACGATCATCGACACTGCCCGCTGCCCTCCCTCCAGCCCCTCACGCTCCAGCCCTTCGGCGACGCGCGCGACATGTTCGTAGAGGCTGCGCTGGGCGATGAGCGTCGAGGCGAGGAGCGCGAGCGGAAACAGGCCGAGCGGCCCGAAGGACAGGCACAGGTGCTGGACCAGCGCCGACAGCGTGACGGTGACGGCCAGCAGCAGCGTCAATGCGAGCATGCCCATCGTCTTCCGGGCGACGAAGGAGGCGGTCTCGCAATTGAGCGCCTGGTCGAGCATGCCGATCAGGCGTCCGATCCAGGTGACGGGATGGCCGATTGCGGCATAGAAGCGCTGCGGATAGCCGAAAGCCGCCTCAACCGTAAGCGCGAGCAAGAGCAGCGGCAGGCTGGCGGAGAGGTTCATGCGGGGCGCGGGCGCAATCGTGGCTGAGGACGGCATCTGGCATGGTGGCGATCTCGCCACGGCCCGCGCGCTCTTTCCGGAGGCGCCGCAGCCCTGGGTCGATCTCTCCACCGGGATCAATCCGATCCCCTATCCGCTTCCGCCGCTGCCGTTAAGTCTCTGGGTGCGCCTGCCCGGTGCCGATGACGAGGCCGCGCTGCTTGCCGCCGCCCGCAACGCCTATCGCGTGCCGGCTCATGCAGGAATCGTCGCGGCGCCCGGCACGCAGATCCTGATCGAACTGCTGCCGCATCTGGCGCCGTCGGGCCCGGTCGCCATTTTTGGGCCCACCTATGCCGAGCACGGTCATGCCTGGCGCAAGGCGGGCTTCGCCGTCAGCGAGGCGGCCATGCCGGAACAGGCTGCGACGGTGGTCGTGGTCAACCCCAACAATCCCGATGGTCGCGTGCTTTTGCGTGAAGAACTTGCGAGCCTCGCCACGCAATGCGGCGCTCGCGGCGGCCTGCTCGTCGTCGATGAGGCCTTCGCCGATTTCACGCCCGAGGCCAGCGTCCTGCCGGATCTGCCGCCGGATACGGTGGTGCTGCGCTCCTTCGGCAAGACCTATGGGCTGGCGGGCCTGCGCCTCGGCTTCGCCATCGGGGCGCCTGATCCGATGGCGAAGCTCAAGGCGGCGCTCGGCCCCTGGTCGGTTGCCGGTCCTGCTCTCCGTGTCGGCGCGCAGGCGCTGGCCGATATCGGCTGGCTTGTGCGGGCCGGTGAGGAGCGCGCCCGCGACGCCGCTCGCCTTGACGCCCTGCTGGCAGCCCATGGCCGTATCGTCGGTGGCACCAGCCTGTTTCGCCTGCTCGAGACATCGGCGGCAGCGGCGCTCTTTGCCCGCCTTGGTCGCCACGGCATCTATGTCCGCCGCTTCCAGAACGCGCCGGACCGTCTGCGCTTCGGTCTGCCGGGCGATGCGTCCGGTTGGGTGCGCCTGCAGGCGGCGCTCGCCGGCGATGCGTCGGAGGTATCGCCGTCAGCGTGAAGCTTGCATGCGATGAGCGCGGGGACAGGAACCGGCGCGCCGTCTAACCTTGCAAAGATACGGATTGGGGAGGAATGGAAGTATGACTTTCTTGCCAGCGGAGCGCGAGCTGACGATCGGCTTCGCCCATGCCGCCTATCAGATGCAGGACGAGTTCGCGGCCCGCGGGCGGGCGGCAAAGAGCTTCGAGGTGCGCAGCTTGGACGAGCTGCGCGAGCGTGCGCCGGCAGCCGATGTGCTCGTCGTCTCTGGCCTTTGGCGCAACGACCTGCTGCCGCGTTTGCCGAAACTGCGCTTCGTTCAGTCGATCAGCGCCGGCACGGACCAGTTCGACAAGGCGGCGCTGGCGCAGGCCGGCGTCCGGCTGGCCAGCGCCCAGGGCGCCAACGAGCGCGCCGTTGCCGAGCATGCGATGGCGCTGATACTGGCGCTGGCCCGCCAGCTTCATTTCGGCCGCGACAACCAGGCTGTTCAGCACTGGCGTCCGATGATCGGCGAGCGCGCCCGTCGCGAGGACGAGCTCGGTGGCAAGACGTTGGTCATCGTCGGCCTCGGGCGCATCGGCCTCCGGCTGGCGAAGCTGGCCTCGGCTTTCGACATGCGCGTCATCGGCGTGCGCCGCAATCCGGAGGCGCATCCCCATGTCGAGGAGATCGTCAGGCCGGACCGCCTCGCCGAAGTCGTGGTGCAGGCCGATTTCGTCGCCCTGACCTGCCCGCTCACCGCGGAGACCGAGGGGCTGATCGACGCCCGCATCCTCGGTGCGATGAAGCCCTCCGCCTATCTGGTCAATGTCGCGCGCGGCAGGGTCGTCGACGAGGAGGCGCTGCTCGGCGTGCTGGCTGGCGGCGGCATTGCCGGCGCCGGGCTCGATTGCTTCCATGAAGAGCCGCTGCCGTCGGCTTCGCCGTTCTGGCGAATGCCGCAGGTGATCGTCACGCCGCACAGCGCCGGCGAGACGCGGCTCTACGAGAGCAATGTCGTCGATATCCTCCTCGACAATCTGGATCGGTTGGCGCGCGGCGACACCAATCTCCGGAACGGGCTCGTCTAGAAAAGGCCGACAGGCGTGCCTCCTCCTCATCTGTTCCGGCCGGGCGGGTCGCTGCTGATCCCGGCGCTCGGCGTCACGCAGATCTTCGGCTATGGGGCGCTCTATTATGCCTTCACCGTGCTGGCGCCACGCATCACGGCCGAGTTCGGTTGGGTGCCGGAATGGACTTTCGGCGGCTTTGCCTTCGGCCTGCTGCTTGGCGGTGCAGTCGCTCCCGTCACGGGCAGCCTGATCGACCGCTATGGCACGCGGCTGGTGATGACGCTGGGCTCGGCGCTGGCGGGCCTTTCGCTCCTCGCGCTGGCCGAGGCGCGCGGCCTCGCCAGCTATGTCGCGGCGATGGTGGCGCTCCAGGCGGTGACGACGGCCGTGTTCTACGACGCGGCCTTCGCGGCGCTGACGCAGGCGCGGGGGGGCCAGGCCCGGCGCGCCATCAGCCAGCTCACCCTGATCGGCGGCTTCGCCTCGACCCTGTTCTGGCCCCTGACCAGCGCCTTGCTTGGCCTGCTCGACTGGCGCGGGGTCTACCGGCTCTACGGTCTGTCGCAGCTTCTCGTCTGCGTGCCGCTGCATCTCGCCTTCCTGCCGGGCCGCTTGCGCCGGCCGGTGGCATCCGCGGCAGTGCAGGCGGTCGCCGAACCGCCGCCGGAGACCGCCTATCTGAAGGGTGCGGAGCGGCGCCGGGCCTTCCTGCTACTGGCGCTCGCCTTCTCGCTCCAGGGCTTCGTCGTCTCGGCCATGGCCGTGCATATGCTGACGCTGCTGCGAGGCTTCGGCCTCGCCGCCTCCGTCGCCGTCGGCATCGGCGCGATGCTGGGGCCCTCGCAGGTCGCGGGACGGCTGGTCGAGATGCTCTTCGGCCGCGCGGTGCCTCCGGTCACCACGGCCTGGGTCTCCGCCTGCCTGATGCCGCTCGGCCTGCTGCTCCTGCTGGCCGGCGGGGCGCTGCCGGTCGTCGCCGGTGCCTTCGCCGTCGCCTTCGGTATCAGCATGGGGCTGAGCTCGATCGTGCGCGGCACGGTGCCGCTGCAGCTCTTCGGCCCCGTCGGCTTCGGCGCGATGATGGGCAAGCTCTCGGCGCCCGGCCTCGTCATCAAGGCGGCGGCGCCGCTGGTCTTCGCCATCGCGCTGGAACGTGGCGGCGTTGCGATCTCGACGCTGGTGCTGGTCGGCTTTTCGGCGCTGGCGGCGGGCGCCTTGCTCATGCTCGCGCGCAGCCGCCCCGCCTGAGGGGAGTCTCAGGCCAGCATCGTGCGCCACCAGCGCCGCGCGGCATCCCGCGTCCGCATGGCGAAGCCATAGGCCGGCGTCTCCCTGACCCAGCCGAGCACCTTGTCGCGCACGCGCGTCACCTGCCCCATGATCCAGGCGAACCAGCGATAGGTCAGGAGCTTCTCACGCCCGGCATGGTAGATGCGCTCGACGAAGTCGAAGCTCATCAGATGCGCGAAGGCCGTCACCACGAGCCCGGCCCAGAACCGTCCATCCGCGAACAGCAGGAGGCCGATGAGCTTGAGCGGCTCGGCTATGGCGAAGGGGATGGCCAGCGCCACCAGCACGAGCGGCCGCGGCAGGCCGGCGACCGTCTCCTCCAGTCTGCGCATGATCCGCAAGCCCGCGAGCTTGCGGATCAGCGGCTGGTAGAGCGGCCGCAGCAATTCGTCGAGGACGATGAAGACGGTGAGGACGGCGCGCAGCGCCACGAGCAGGCCCCGGATGAGCGGGCCGCGTTCCGGGGCGGGCAAGGGAGGGAGGTGGTCGGACATTGCAGGCCGATACATAGGCGCGGATTTGTGGCGTTTCAAAGCCTGTGGGAGCGGCGTGCCGAAAATCCGGTCGCTCAGCCGCGCGCGTCTTCCTTGAGCATCGCCACGCCCTTTTCCGCGATCATCATCGTTGGATTGGCGGTGTTGCCGGACGTGATGGCCGGCATCACCGAGGCGTCGATGACGCGAAGCCCGCTCACGCCGCGCACCTTCAACCGCCCGTCGAGCACGGCGCGGGGATCGTCGTCGCGGCCCATCTTCGCCGTGCCGACCGGATGGAAGATCGTGGTGCCGAGCTTGCCCGCAGCCTCTAGCATCTGCGCATCCGATTGCGCGGCCTCGCCCGGCAGGTATTCCTCGGGTCGGTAGCGTGCGAGCGGCGCCTGCGCCACGATCCGCCGCGTCAGCTTCAGCGCATCGATCGCGACCTGCCGGTCGGCGGCGGTGTCGAGATAGTTCGGTGCGATCACCGGCGCGTCGAAAGGGTCTGGGGAGCGCAGATGGATGCTGCCGCGGCTCGTCGGCCTGAGGTTGCAGACGCTGGCGGTGAAGGCGTCGAAGGGGTGCAGCCCCGAGCCCCAGCTGTCCAGCGAGAGCGGCTGGAAATGATATTGCAGGTTCGCCGTCGCGTAGTCTGGCGAGGATTTGGCGAAGGCGCCGACCTGCGAGGGCGCCATGGTCAGAGGGCCGGTTCGCAATGCCGCCCATTCCAGCGCCATCAAGGGGCGGCGCCAGAGCTTGGCGTAGTCGCTGTTCAGCGTCCTGATGCCGTGGACCTTGTAGACCGGCCGGATCTGCAGATGGTCCTGCAGGTTCTCGCCGACGCCGGGTGCATCGACCAGTGTCTCGATGCCGAGGCCTTGCAGGCGCGCACCGCCGCCGATGCCCGAGCGTTCGAGCAGCAGCGGCGAGGCGACGGCGCCGGCCGACAGCACGACCTCGCCGCTGACCTCGACCCGCAGCTTTTCGGCGCCGTGGGTGAATTCCACCGCCTTCGCCCGGCCATCCTCGAAGACGATGCGCTCGACATGGACGCGCGTCTCGAGCCGGAGATTGTCGCGCTTGTCGATGATCGGCTTGATGAAGGCGTTGAAGGCGCTGAGGCGCCGCCCGCGCCGCTGGTTCACCTGGAAATAGGAGGAGCCGGTGTTGTCGCCGGTGTTGAAGTCCGGGATCTTGGCGATGCCGGCGGCTTCGGCCGCGTCGCGGATGGCGTCGAGGATGGCCCAGCGCACGCGCGGATGCTCGACGCGCCATTCTCCGCCGGCTCTGTGCAGGCCACCGGGTGGCGGCGCGATATGGTCCTCGTGCTTGAGGAAATAGGGCAATACGTCGTCCCAGCCCCAGCCGGTGAGGCCGAGCTGGCGCCAGCCGTCATAGTCGGCCGCCTGGCCGCGCATATAGACCATGGCGTTGATCGCGGAGGAGCCGCCGACGACCTTGCCGCGCGGGTAGGCCAGCGCCCGGCCGCCGAGCCCGGCCTGCGGCTCGGTCTGGAACATCCAGTCGGCGCGTGGATTGCCGATGGCGAAGAGATAGCCGACCGGGATGTGGAACCAGATCCAGTCGTCCTTGCCGCCGGCCTCCAGCATCAGCACCTTGGTGCCGGGATCGGCTGAGAGCCGGTTGGCGACGACGGAGCCGGCCGAGCCCGCACCGATCACGACGTAGTCGAAGGTGCCGATCAGGCGGCGGTCGGCGGTCTGGGCGTTGGACATGGCGTTTCCCGTTTTGTGGCGGGCTGATCCCGTTCTGTCTGCCATCCGAGCGATAATGCCCATGACGCGGCGCGGCAATGCGTCGAAAGCCCCAAGGGCGATGTGCGCGGAAACAGGGCGACGTGCGCGAAAACACGTTCGTTGGCGGGGCGGAACGAGAGGCTTCGGCCCGGTGCTTGCCTGTGGGCGCGGGTGCGGTTCAAATCGCGGGGGCGCTATCCCCGCTCAGGAGACTTGGCTCATGGTGTATCGCGTCGCGCTCGGGCGGCAGACCTACGCCTTCGACGACCTCAGGGCGTTGCTGGCGAAGGCGACGCCGCTGCGCTCCGGGGATCAACTCGCCGGGCTGGCGGCCTCCAGCATGGAGGAGATGATGGCGGCGCGGATGGCGCTCGCCGATCTGCCCCTGCGCACCTTTCTGCACGAGGCGTTGATACCCTATGAGGAGGACGAGGTCACGCGTCTCATCGTCGATGGTCACGATGCGACGGCCTTCGCGCCGGTCGCCTCGCTGACCGTGGGGGAGTTTCGCGACTGGCTCTGCGCCGACACCACGACGACCGAAACGCTGGCTAAATTGTCGCCCGGCATCACGCCGGAGATGGCGGCGGCGGTCTCCAAGCTGATGCGCAACCAGGATCTGATCCTGGTCGCGCGCAAATGCCGGGTCGTGACACACTTTCGCGACACGCTCGGCCTGCCCGGACGGCTCGCCGTGCGCATCCAGCCGAATCACCCGACCGACGATGTCGCCGGCATTCTCGCCTCGACCATCGACGGGCTGTCCTATGGCTGCGGCGACGCGGTGATCGGGATCAACCCGGCCTCCGACAGCACGGGGCGCATCGGCGACTTGCTGCGCCTTCTCGACGAAATGATCGCCCGGTTCGAGATCCCGACGCAGGGCTGCATCCTGACCCATGTCACCTCCTCGATCGCGCTGATCGAGCAGGGGGCCCCGGTCGACCTCGTCTTCCAGTCCGTCGCGGGCACGCAGCAGGCCAACGCCTCCTTCGGCGTCACGCTCGCGCTGCTGCAGGAAGGGCTGGAAGCGGGCCGCTCGCTGAAGCGCGGCACGGTCGGCGACAATCTGATGTATTTCGAGACCGGGCAGGGCTCGGCCCTCTCGGCCAACGCCCATCACGGCGTCGACCAGCAGACGCTCGAGGCGCGGGCCTATGCCGTCTGCCGAGCCTACGAGCCCCTGCTGGTCAACACGGTCGTCGGCTTCATCGGCCCGGAATACCTCTATGACGGCAAGCAGATCATCCGGGCCGGGCTGGAGGACCATTTCTGCGGCAAGCTGATGGGCGTGCCGATGGGGTGCGACATCTGCTATACCAACCATGCCGAAGCGGACCAGGATGACATGGACACGTTGCTGACGCTGCTCGGTACGGCGGGCGTCAATTTCATCATGGGCGTTCCGGGCTCCGACGATGTGATGCTGAACTACCAGTCCACCTCCTTTCACGACCAGCTCTACATCCGCGAGACGCTCGGCCTGAAGCGGGCGCCGGAATTCGAGGACTGGCTGCGGCGCATGGACATCGTCGACGCGGCCGGGCGATTGAGCGCGGGCCAGGGCGGGCAGGCCCTGCTGGCCGCCATTCGGGAGCAGGCCGCATGAGCGGGGATGGCGCGGGCAATGATCGCAGGGCCGCTTCGCCGGCCGGACGTTTCGCCGAGCTCGCGCGGCTGACGCCGGCCCGCATCGCCCTCGGCCGCGCCGGAGCTTCCCTGCCGACGCGCGAAGTGCTGCGTTTCGGCCTCGCCCATGCTCAGGCGCGCGACGCCGTGCACACGCCGTTCCAGCCGGCCGGGGTCGTGGCGGGGCTCGCGGCACTGGGGCTGGAGACGGTGCTCGTCGAAAGTGCGGCCCGTTCGCGCGCCGATTATCTGCGCCGTCCGGATCTCGGGCGGAGCCTTTCATCGGAGAGCTTGTCCGTGCTGGAGGCCGCACGGGGCCGGGCCGATCTCGCCATCGTGGTCGCCGACGGGCTGTCCTCCACGGCGGTGCACCAGAACGCCGTGGCCCTGATCGCGGCTCTGCTGCCTTTCCTGCAGCGCCAGAGGCTGGCCTTGGCACCGGTGGTCATCGCGGCCCAGGCCCGCGTCGCGCTTGGTGACGAGATTGCGCAGGCTCTGGGTGCGCGTGCCGTCGCCGTGCTGATAGGAGAGCGTCCCGGCCTCTCTTCGCCGGATTCGCTGGGAGCCTACCTGACGTTCGGCCCGCGGCCCGGGCTGACCGACGCGTCGCGCAACTGCATTTCGAACATCCGTCCGGGCGGACTCGATGCCGCGACGGCCGCGTTCAAGCTCGCCTGGCTGATCGATCAGGCGTTCCGACGGTCGCTGACGGGCGTGGCGCTGAAGGACGAGAGCGAGGCCGCGTTCGAGGCGACGGCAGCCGCCAGAGCCGCTGTGGCGGCCGGGCCGGTCTCTGGAGAGGGGGCGGACGATCCCCTTGCCCCTGCCACCCCGCCTGCGCGATAAGCGGCAGGCCCTGGCCTGTCCGCCTCGGCGTAACGGGATCGCCATGAGCTTCCGCAACATCTACGCCCAGGGCCTCGTCCGGATCGCCTGCGCCGCGCCGCGGCTCAAGGTGGCCGATCCGGCCTTCAATCTGGCCGAGACCTTCGCGCTGCTGCGCCGGGCGGATGAGGGCGGTGCCGCGCTCTGTCTCTTCCCCGAGCTCGGCCTCAGCGCCTACGCCATCGACGATCTGCTGCAGCAGAATGCGCTGCTCGACGCGGTGCGCGAGGCGCTCGGCCGGCTCGTCGAGGAGAGCCGGACACTCGGCTGCATCGCCGTGGTCGGGGCGCCGCTCAGGGTTGACGGGCGCTTGTTCAATTGCGCCGTCGCGGTTCATCGCGGCCGCATCCTCGCCGCCGTGCCGAAGACCTATCTGCCGAACTACCGCGAGTTCTACGAGCGCCGCCAGTTCGCCTCGGGCGAGCGCGCCGGCGCGCTCTATATCGAGCTCTGCGGGCAGGATGTCCCCTTCGGTACGGATATCCTGCTGGCGGCGACCGATATCCCGGATCTCGCCATCCACATGGAGATCTGCGAGGACGTCTGGACGCCGATCCCGCCTTCTTCCTACGCGGCGCTCGCCGGTGCGACGCTCCTGCTGAACCTCTCTGCCAGCAACGTCACCATCGGCAAGTCGGAATGGCGCCATGCTCTTTGTAAAGCCCATTCCGGCCGCTGCATCGCGGCCTATGCCTATTCGGCCGCCGGCACGGGTGAATCGACCACCGACCTCGCCTGGGACGGGCAGGCGATGATCTACGAGAACGGCGCGCTGCTCGCTGAGGCCGAACGCTTCGCCGCCGAGCCGGAGCTCATCCTCGCCGATATCGACCTCGAGCGGCTGGCGATGGACCGCATCCGCCAGAACACCTTTGGCGACAGCATCGACATGCATCGTGACAGGCTGAATTTCCGCCACGTCGAGTTCGCGCTCGACCCGGACCGCAACAGCGATCTCGGACTGGCGCGCACGGTCGAGCGCTTCCCCTTCGTCCCGAGCGACGATGCCAGGCTCAACGAGCTCTGCTTCGAGGCCTACAACATCCAGTCGCACGGCCTGCGCAAGCGGCTGGAAAGCACGCGCATCGACAAGGTGGTGATCGGCGTCTCGGGTGGTCTCGATTCGACGCAGGCGCTGATCGTCGCGGCCCATACCTTCGATGCGCTGGGCCTGCCGCGCGAAAACATCCTCGCCTATACGCTGCCTGCCTTCGCCACCAGCAAGGACACCAAGGACAATGCCTGGCGGCTGATGCGGGCGCTCGGCGTCAGTGCACAGGAAATCGACATGACGCCGGCCTGCCGGCAGATGCTGGCCGATATCGGCCACCCCTTCGCCAAGGGCGAGCCCGTCTACGATATTACGTTCGAAAATGTGCAGGCCGGCGCGCGCACCTCGGTGCTCTTCCGCCTCGCCAACCGGCACAACGCGCTGGTGATGGGTACGGGCGATCTGTCGGAATTGGCGCTCGGCTGGTGCACCTATGGCGTCGGCGATCACATGTCGCATTACAACGTCAACGGCTCGGTGCCGAAGACGCTGATCCAGCACTTGATCCGCTGGGTGGCGCAATCCGGCCGCTTCGGCGCGGAAGCCTCGGCCGTGATGCTCGAC
>JARYGW010000389.1:0-4752 GCA_033792295.1 Allobosea sp. | reverse complement strand
ATCTGAATCGACGTTGTATTTCGACCGATGTCGGGCGCCCATGGACCAGAGGGACGGTTCACCAGCTCCTGATCAACGAGAAATACGTCGGCGACAACGTTTGGAATCGCCGTTCCTTCAAGCTGAAGAAGAAGCGCGTTCGCAACGAACCCGGTGAGTGGATCAAAGCGCAGGATGCGTTCGAAGCGATTGTCGAGCGCGAGCTTTTTGAAGCGGCCAGGACGATCATCAATGCCCGCTCGTTTCGCCTGAGCGACAGTGAGATGTTGCAATCACTGAAAGAACTCTACCAGCAGAAAGGTTTGCTGTCGGGCATCGTCATCGACGAATGCGATGGATTGCCGTCCAGCAGCGCCTATAGCTCCCGCTTCGGCAGCCTGCTTCAGGCCTACCACCTCGTGGGGTTCACGCCGGATCGCGATTATCGCTACGTCGAAATCAATCGCGAGCTGCGCAAGCTCCACCCTGACATTCTCCGCGAGGTGATCGACGGGTTGCGCGCAACGGGCAGCGACGCCTGGCAAGATCTTCAGACCGACCGAGTGAACGTCAACGGGGAGTTCAACCTTTCGGTCGTGGTGGCTCGATGCTTCGAGACCCCGACGGGGCTTTTGCGCTGGAAGCTTCGCTTTGACACTTCGCTTGCGCCCGACATCACCATCGTCGTGCGTATGGACCGCGCCAACCGCGTGCCGCTCGACTACTACCTGTTTCCGCGCATCGACATGCTCTCCGAGAAACTGCGGCTGATGGAGGACAACGCCCTGGGCCTCGACGCCTATCGCTTCGATGACCTCGATCTTCTCTACGACATCGTAACGCCCATTCCACTGTCGGAGGCGGCCTGATGCCAGCGGTACGTCCAAATCGAATCGAAATGATCCCGATCTCCCGGATCACGGTCCTGAATCCACGCGCGCGCAACAAGCGCCAGCATCGGGAGATCGTGAACAATATCGAGGCCATTGGCCTGAAGCGGCCGATCACGGTAAGCCGTCGTGAAGGGGCTGGTGGTCCGAGATATGATCTCGTCTGCGGCGAGGGCCGGCTGGAAGCGTTCCAGATGCTCGGCCAAGCCGAAATCCCCGCCGTGGTGATCGAGGCCAGCGAGAGCGAATGTCTCGTGATGAGCCTGGTCGAAAATATCGCACGGCGCACGCCCCGTCCCATCGACATCATGCGTGAAATCGGCGCTTTGCGATCGCGCGGATATAGCGACGGCGCCATCGGCGAAAAAATCGGCGTCGGCGCATCCTGGGTCAACATGATCGCCTCGCTTCTCGAACGCGGCGAAGAGCGCCTGGTGGCTGCGGTCGAAACCGGCCTCATTCCGATCACCCTGGCGATGGAGATTTCCAAGGCGGAGACGGAAGAGGCGCAGAACCTGCTCCTTGACGCCTATGAAACTGGCACGCTCAGGGGCAAGAAGCTTGCGGCCGTCCGGCGTATGCTCGACATGCGCTTGCGGAGCCAGCGCAAGGGCGGGCTGCCGACCGGGCGTCTGGGTCGCAAAACCAGCAGCCGGCGGATGACAGCCGCCGATCTCATGCAGGTCTATCAGCGTGAGGCCGACAAGCAGCGCCTGCTGGTCAAGAAATCGGATTTCACCCAGACGCGGTTGCTGTTCATCGTTGAGGCGCTGAAGGATCTGCTCGCCAATGACGGTTTCATCAACCTGCTGCGAGCGGAGGGATTGGCGACCATGCCTCGGGCGCTCACGGCTCGCGTATCAGGGGGCGTTCATGACTGATGGGCCGAAACATCGGGACGATGGCCATATTCATCTGGCTTTTGACCGAGATTTTGTGACGATTCCTGTGGCCTCGATCGTTCTGCTCAAGACGTTGCCAGATGGCGCCAGAGCGAGCCGGTCCTATTCGCAGGTCCTGAGTTCCATCAAGGCCATTGGCCTGATCGAAGCGCCTGTCGTCATGGCGGATGCCAAGAATGCAGGAACGTGGTTTCTCCTTGACGGCCATCTGCGGTTGGAGGCGCTGAAGGAACTCGGCATTGCCGATGTCGAATGCCTGCTGGCCACTGACGACGACACCTATACCTACAATAAGCGCGTCAACCGCATCCCGCCGATTCAGGAACACAGGATGATCGCGCGTGCCATGGAGCGCGGCGTCTCGTCCGCTGACATTGCCACTGCCTTGAATCTTCAGGTCGAGTCTGTGCTGCGGCGGTTCCGGCTGCTGGAAGGGATCAGCCCCGAAGCGGCCGAGATGCTAAAGGACACGCCTTGCTCGATGAAGGTGTTTGACGTTTTGCGTCAGATGACCGCCGTCAGGCAGATCGAGGCTGCCGATCTGATGATCGGTCAGAACAATTTCACGGTCATGTTCGCCCGCGCGCTGCGCGCTGCCACGTCCGAGAACCAGCTTGTTGCTGTGAGGAAGGGCAAAGGCGGCGGCGCGCCTACCCCGTCAAGTCAACAGATTGCTCGCATGGAACGGGAGCTGGCGGCGCTTCAGACCCAGGTGAAATCGGTCGAGGAAACCTATGGTATCGACAATCTGCACCTGACCGTGGCGCGCGGATATATCGCCAAGCTCCTTGCCAACAATCGGGTGGCCCGCTGGCTGGCGACCCATCAGCAGGACTATCTCAGCGAGTTTCAGAAGATCGCCGAGATCGACACGCTCGGCCTGATCGCCGAGGCGCCCGGCGCCTGAACAGAAAATGGGGACCCGGACCCGATAAGCGCGGGGACCATGGGAGAAGCCGCACTGTGGGGCGGATCAAGCATGGTGGTGGGAATGGCGGCGAACCCGCACAGGCCCACTAGGCTGGCCGTCATATGGGCCAGCCGCATGTGGGATTGTTGCCCCGCATGATGTGATGGGCGAGCCGAGAGCGCTGGTCGGCTCGCCCGTCTCTCTCGGGGATCCTTTGCCTTGGCATTTTGAATATTGGGTTATTTTACCTACTGTTGGTGGGTAGAAGGTGTGCAAGCCCGAACTCACTGCTTGTTTGGAGACGCGGCGGGAGGTCGTATATACGCCAAAGCGTATTTCGGTATTTTATTCGCTTTACCGTATATGCGATCTAATACGGTTTGGCGTATATTGACATTTATTCGCTTTGCCGTATATGGCGTGCCTAGAGAGGTGCGCCGTGGACCAGATCGCCCGAACGCCTAAGCAAATCGGAGACGCCATCCGCCGGCAGCGCCGCAAACTCGGCCTGAACCAAACCAGTGTCGGGGATCGGACGAAGCTGCGTCAGGCGACCATCTCGGCCGTAGAGAGTGGCGCGCCCGGGACACAGCTCGCAACGCTTTGCGACATTCTCGCCGCGCTTGACCTCGAGTTCGTTATCCGTCCCAGGACGAAGGCAAAGCCGGCCGAGATCGAGGATATCTTTTGATGGCCCGCCCACGGCGGCATATCCCGCTCAATGTCTTCCTGAACGGCCGTCTCGTCGGGCGGCTGAATAGGCAATCCAGCGGCGCGATCGACTTTCAGTACGATCCCTCCTGGCTTGCCTGGGAGCATGCGCTGCCCGTCTCGCTATCTCTGCCTCTGCGTGAGGATCGCTATATTGGCGCGCCTGTCGTCGCCGTATTCGACAATCTCCTGCCCGACAGCACTCCCATCCGCCGTCGCATGGCGGAGCGAGTCCACGCTCAGGGAATAGGTGCTTACGACCTGCTTGCCGCCGTCGGACGGGACTGCGTCGGCGCACTGCAATTCCTGCCAGACGGTGTCGAACCTGGCGCCGCCGGCGCTGTGGACGGCAGACCCGTCGACGACAAGGAGATTGCCCGGCTTCTCGGCGACCTTGCATCGGCTCCCCTTGGGCTTGGCGAGGACGAGGATTTTCGGATCTTGATTGCGGGTGCCCAGGAAAAGACCGCGCTCTTGTTCTGGAAAGGGCGTTGGTACAAGCCACTGGCGACCACGGCCACGACGCACATCCTCAAACCCCAGATCGGCCAGCTGCCGAACGGCATCGATCTTTCCGACAGCGTCGAGAATGAGTTTTTCTGCCTTAAGTTGACAGCCGCCCTCGGGCTTCCGAGCGCGGCCGTCGCGATCGAGGAGTTTGAAGGCAACCGTGTGCTTGTTGTCGAGCGGTTCGATCGCCGCTGGACCAGCGACAGTCGTCTCCTGCGTTTGCCCCAGGAGGATTGCTGTCAGGCTCTGTCCGTGCCGCCGGCGCTGAAATACGAATCCGATGGTGGACCCAGCATTCCAGCTATCCTCAATCTGCTGAAGGGGAGCGATCAGCCGCAGGTGGATCAAAGGACCTTGCTGAAGGCCGTGATTGTTTTCTGGCTGCTCGGCGCCACGGATGGTCACGCCAAGAATTTCAGCGTTTTTCTCTCTCCCGGCGGCCGCTTCCGCATGACCCCGCTTTATGATGTGATCTCAGCGCAGCCCAGCCTCGACGCAGGCCAGATCCAGCGTAACAAGATGAAGTTGGCCATGGCCGTCGGCAATAGCCGTCACTACGTCGTCGACAGCGTCATGCCCCGCCATTTTATCGAGACCGCGGCCAAGGCAGGCATTGGTGCGAGACTCGTCACCGCGATCTTTGATGAGCTGCGCGCACAGACGCCAGCAGCGGTCGAACAGGTCGCCGCATCGCTCCCCAAGGCGTTTCCTGCCGAAGTCGCTGACAGCATCAGCAATGGGGTTAAGGCTCGTCTGCGCAGGTTGGAGGACGCGTGATGCCGAAGGTCGATGTGCAACTAGCCAGTCGGAGCCGAGGGCACGCGCTGTCCCGGGCTGAAATGGGCAAGTG
>JARYGW010000388.1:0-4759 GCA_033792295.1 Allobosea sp. | reverse complement strand
CGCGAAGGGCGGCAGGGCGTAGATCAGCGTCGCGACCAGCGCCGGCGCCCGGCCGAGCCCCAGCACCATCGCCACCGGGATCAGATAGACGAAGCTCGGGATGGTCTGCATCAGGTCGTAGAGCGGTGAAAGCACCCTCCCCAGCCGCGGCAGGCGCGCCGCGGCGACGCCGAGCGGCAGGCCGAGGAACGCGACAAGCAGCACCGCCACCGTGACGAGCGCGAGCGACTGCATCGCCTCGGCCCAGACGCCGAGGCCGGCGAGGACCAGCGGCAGGACCGCCATCCCCAGCGCGAAGCCCCATCTCCGCCGCGCGAGCCAGGCGCCGGCCGCGACGGCCAGGACAAAGGCCGGAACGGGAATGTGCAGCAGCGCGGTCTCGACGGCGCGCACCGGCGCGGTCAGGAGCGCGCTGAAGCCGTCGAGACTGTCGCCATAGCCGGTGACCACGGCGTCGACGCCCCGGTTGACCAGTCCCTGGAGCGTCTTGCCGAAATCCGGCAGCCAATCGAGCGTCACAGGCTGGACGCGACCTTGGCGGCGACATCCGCCGGCAGCCATTTCTTCCAGACATCGGGCTGCGTCCTGAGGAAGACCAGCGCCTGCTGTTCCGGGGTGACGCCCTTCTCGCGGGCCTCGGCCAGCATCTTCGAGGTCAGGTCGCTGGTGGTGGTGTAGTTCTTGAGGAAGCCGGCGAGCTGCGGCGCCTTCTTCGCCAGATCGACATTGGCGCCGATGACGACGCGGCTCGTCGGATAGGCGGTGGCCTGCTTCGGCGCATCGCTCGTCTTGAGCGCCTCCCAGATCTTCGGATCGAAAGGCGGCTCCTCGAGCTTGACCAGATCATAGGCGCCGAGCAGCCAGCTCGGTCCCCAATAGTAGAAGACCACCGGGCGCTTGCGCTTCAGCGCGGCCTCGATGGCGGCGACGAGGGCCTCGCCCGAGCCGCCGCGGATATT
Source organism: Allobosea sp. (assembly GCA_033792295.1). GTDB lineage: Bacteria > Pseudomonadota > Alphaproteobacteria > Rhizobiales > Beijerinckiaceae > Allobosea. Next base: position 3,800 of record JARYGW010000388.1, on the reverse strand, counting down.
GGTGAAGTCGCCGGCCAGCCCGTAGACCGCGAGCTTCTTGGTGTTGATGCCCTCGCAGACCCAACCGGCGACGCAATTGTAGAAGCGCCCCTTCCCCGGCTCGTCCGGATCGGCGAACAGGGCCTTGTAGCGCTTGAGATCCTGCACCGATTTCAGCTCGGGTGCCTTGGCGTCCGGCCCGGAGACCAGATAGCGCGGCACGAACCAGCCTTCGCTGGCGTCCGGGAACGTCGTGCCCAGCGGCTCGACCTTGCCGTCGGCCGCCTGCTTCACCCAGGCCTCGACCGGGTTCGCCATCCAGATTTCCATGACGATATCGACATCGCCGCGCCCCATGCCGTTGACCAGCGGCGCGATCGCGCCCGGCACGCGCTCGACCTTGCAGCCGAAGCCCTTTTCCGCGATGGCGCCGGCCACGGCGGTGTGGAAGGCGGCGGAATCGTAGTCGAGCCCGGCGATCTTCAGCGGCCGGTCCAGCTCGCAGGCGAGGACGGGGGCGGCGAGGCCCAGGCCGAGCGCCAGAACAGCGCCTCGCAGAACGGCTTTCATCATCGCATTCCCCCGCTGGCTGTGATGCCGGATCGTGCTCCCGCCGACCGGCCTTGTCCACGAAGCGCGGAAGCGCCGGAAATGTTCCGCCCGAGAGCGGAAACACCAGGCACCTCATGCCGCCAGCATCGCGCAGGATGGCAGGCAAGGCCAGCTCCGGCCCTGTCAGCCATCGTCAGGACGATGATGCGCCTGTGCGGGTTCCCATCCCGCTCGACCGCATGGCCCGGAATGAAAAGACCCGGCAGGCCGAGGCCGCCGGGTCCACGTCGAGAACAGGTTTCTGCCGGCTCAGCCGCGCGGCGCGAAAGCCTTGAGCGTGGCCGCGGCGAGGGCCGACTTCAGCACGGCGCCGAGCAGGAAGGGCACGGCACCGACCGCGATCGCCTTCGGCAGGCCGATCAGGGCGCCGAGCCAGGCCACGCCGATCACGATGCAGAGCGCGTTGCCGACGAGCATCGCGGCGAAGGCGAGCCCGACCCGGCTCCCGTTCCAGCCGCGCTGGGCGAGCCAGCCGGTCAGGGCCGCGGCGAAGGGGAAAGCGAGGAGGTAGCCGCCCGTCGGGCCGGCGAAATAGGCCGCACCACCGACCGCGCCGGCGAAGACCGGCATGCCGACCGCACCTTCGAGCAGCCAGGCGATCACGGTGACGGCGCCGAGCCGCCAGCCATAGAGCGCGCCGATCAGCGTCACGGCAAAGGTCTGCATGGTCATCGGCACCGGGTACATCGGAACCTTGATCTGCGAGGAGAGTGCCAGCAGCAGGCTGCCGACGATGACGGCGCCGGCCTGCCATGCGAGCGAGCGGCCTTCCAGGCGCAGCGGGCTGAAGGGGCGGCGGAGGGCGAGATCGGTCATGGTCGCTCCGTGGACATGATCGGCGACGGGAGTCGCGATTCCGGAGCGGCTTTTTTGGGACCTTTCCGGCATGGGACGCAAGGCCTTTGGCATCGAAGCGAAAAGTGGAATCCGCTTTTCGGGATAATCCGATGCGATACCAATAAGATAGATCATCGTCACCACGCCCGGCAGGGCGCGCGATGATCTATCCGCACGAGGCGCGTTCGGAACCATGCCCACAGCGCGCCATGCAGGGCGGGAGGGCGAGGAATGTTGCGCCACGGCTTGCGCGGCCCCGCGATATATCCGATTGCCTGCCACAGGCGACCTTTCCCACCCCCGAGGATTCCCGATGTCTCTGGCCAATGGCCGGCCGCTGCTCGCTATGCCCGGCCCGACCAATATCCCCGACCGCGTGCTGCAGGCGATGATGCGCCCGGCCGAGGAGCTGAGCTCGGACAGCATCGTCGGGCTGACCGAAACGGTCCTCGCCGATCTCAAGCGCATCTTCCGGACAGGCGGCGAGACCTTCGTCTACGCGGCCAATGGCCATGGCGGCTGGGAAGCGGCCTTCACCAATGTGTTGTCGCGCGGCGACAAGGTGCTGGTGCTGGAGAGCGGGCGCTTCGCCGTTGGCTGGGGCGAGATGGCGCGCTTCATGGGCGCCGATGTCGAGATGCTGCCAGGGAGCTGGCGCCGCGCGGTCGACCCCGCCGCGCTCGAGGCGCGGCTGCGTGCCGATACCGAGCATCGGATCAAGGCTGTGATGACGGTGCAGATCGACACCGCAGCCGGGGTCGTCAACGACATCCCCGCGATCCGCAAGGCGATCGATGCCGCCGGCCACCCTGCCCTGTTCATGGTCGACGGCGTCGCCTCGGTCGGCTGCATGGAATTCGAGATGGATGCCTGGCGCGTCGACGTCGCGGTCTCCGCCTCGCAGAAGGGCCTGATGTCCTCGCCCGGCCTCGCCTTCGTCGCCGCCAACGACAAGGCGCTGGCCGCCCATAAGCGCGCGGACATGCGCAGCGGCTATTGGGACTGGAGCGGCCGCATGGATACGCTGGCCTATATGAAGCATTGCGGCACCGCCCCGGAGCACCTGCTCTTCGGCGTGCGCGCCGCGATCGACATGATCTTCGAGGAAGGGCTGGAAGCCGTCTGGCGCCGCCACGCTCTGCTCGCCAGGGCAACGCATGCCGCGGTCGAGACCTGGGCCGGCAGCCAAGCACTGGGCTTCGGCGTCAGCGAGCCGGCAGAGCGCGCCCCGTCAGTGACGACGGTCCTGACGCCCGGCTTCGACGTCGCGACGCTGACCGATTTCGTCCGCGACACCTGCGGCGTCTGGCTCGGCATCGGCATCGGCGATTATTCCGGCAAGGCCTTCCGCATCGCGCATATGGGCCATTTCAACGCCGCCGCCCTGCTCGGCACGCTCGGTGCCGTCGAAACGGCGCTGCAGGCCAAGGGCATTCCCCATGGCTCCGGCGGCGTTGCCGCGGCGGTGGCGAGCCTTGCGGAAGCCGCCTGAAACGCCCGATCAACCCTCCAAAGCCCTCTTCCTTCGTGACGGCCCTATGGGCCTCCTCAGGATGAGGGCTCATATCCTTTCCCCCAGTTCACTGAATCCATGATCCGTCTCGAAAACATCAGCAAACAGAATGGCAAGCAGATCGTCTTCATCGAGGCCTCCGCGGCCTTGCAGAAGGGCGAGAAGATCGGGCTCGTCGGCCCCAATGGCGCCGGCAAGACCACGCTGTTCCGCCTGATCACCGGCGAAGAGGTGCCCGACGAGGGCCAGGTCTCGATCGATCGCGGCACCACCATCGGCTATTTCAGCCAGGATGTCGGCGAGATGGCGGGGATGAGCGTCGTCTCGGCGGTGATGGACGGCGCCGGCCCGGTCTCCAGCGTCGCGGCCGAGCTCGCGCAACTCGAAGCCGCCATGGCCGATCCCGACCGCGCCGACGAGATGGACGAGATCGTCCTGCGCTACGGCGAGGTGCAGGGGCGCTTCGAGGAGCTGGACGGCTATGCGCTCGACGGCCGCGCCCGCGAGGTGCTTAGCGGTCTCGGCTTCAGCCCGGCGATGATGGAGGGCGATGTCGGCGCCCTCTCCGGCGGCTGGAAGATGCGCGTCGCCCTCGCCCGCATCCTGCTGATGGCGCCGGACGCCATGCTGCTCGACGAGCCGTCGAACCATCTCGATATTGAAAGCCTGATCTGGCTGGAAGAATTCCTGAAGGGCTATGAGGGCGCGCTGCTGATGACCTCGCACGATCGTTCCTTCATGAACCGCATCGTCGGCAAGATCGTCGAAATCGACGGCGGCGCGCTCACCACCTATTCCGGCGATTACGAATTCTACCAGCAGCAGCGGGCGCTGAGCGAGAAGCAACAGCAGGCGCAGT
>JARYGW010000387.1:0-4774 GCA_033792295.1 Allobosea sp. | reverse complement strand
GATCCCTATCGCGATGATCTGAACCGGGCGCGGCCGTGCCAGCCGCTCCAGCAACTGCCGACCACGGTCGGCTCCGTCACCCGGCATGAGGCGAGCGGAAAATGGCTCGCGCTCTTCCATCTCGGTCCGGATCCGCGTCAGGACATTGCGGGCGGCCGCGTCGCCTATAGCTGGTCGGACGACCTGATCCACTGGTCGCCGCTGCAGACGCTCCTCGTGCACCCGACGATGTGGAGCAAGGATTGCAGTGACCAGATGCGCTATGCCTATGGCGCCATCGCCGATCCGCAATCGCGTTCGCGGAATTTCCAGACAACAGGCGACACTGCCTATCTGTTCATGACGCGGATGCACGTCACCGGCTGCAAACTCGGCCCCGACCGCGATCTGGTCCGCCTGAAACTTCGTTTCGTCAAGGAGGGCCCATGAACGCGCCCGTGCTCTCGCCTGCCTCCGCCGCTTCGGTGGAGAGCGTCACCAGGATCCTGCGCGCGACCACGGGCGAGGTCGTCGTCTCGGTCGGCCGTCGGTCCGATGGGAGCTGGCCGACACTCAAGCTGATGCTCGACGGGCAGGATTACGCCACGATACAGCCCGGCGCGATCGTCACCGGCGAGGCGCCTGTCGCCGAGTTGGCCATTCCGTTGCCGCGTCTGCCCGAGGGGCGCCTCCGCTCGATCGCGATTGCCGATGCAGCGATGGGCACGCTCGCCCCCGGCTCGAGCCTGCGCCCGATCCCGACCGAGACCAAGCTGCGTGCGCTGGTGATCTATCCGGCCGGCGAAGTCTATGAGCACGACAAGGTGCGTTGGTACCGCGCGCCGATGGAGAAGCTGCTCAGCGACTATTTCAACATCGGCGACATGATCGTCTACGATTCGACGCTGAAGCTCCTGCGCTATGCGCATCTGGAGCCGATGAAGATCATGGCGCCGACCGAGGCCGATATCGCGCGCTATGCCAGCGAGTTCGATTTCGTCTTCGTGCGCGGCTCCAACTTCATCCATGAGAGCATGGAGTGGTTCCGCGCCGTCGAGGTGCTGGAGAAGGTCAAGCTGCCGGTCTATGCCATCGGCGTCGGCGCGCAGGCGAGCCAGAATCGCAGGATCGAACTCCCCGACGCTTCGAAGCGCTTCTGGTCGATCGTGGCCGAGCGCTCGGCGGCCATCGGCGTGCGGGGGGCCTTCAGCGCCGAGACGCTCCGGCAGAACGGCATCCGCAATGTCGAGGTGGTCGGTTGCCCCTCGATCTTCCGCACCCGCAACCGCGACCTCAAGATCCGCGTTCCCGACCAGCGAGAGATCCGCAAGGTCGCGTTCAGCCTGCGCCGCGAGGCCGACAAGAGCTATACCGCCGACCCCGAAGCCTATCTGCGCAACCAGAAGGCTGCTCTGCTCAAGGTCGATGCCCAGAGCGAGATGGTGATGTCCTCGCATGGCGAGCAGGAGGAGAAGGCCTTCTTCCTGCGCGATCCCGCGGCCAAGGAGAAGGCCGTCGCCGAATTCACCCGCACCGGCTGGTGGAGCGGGGCGGAGGATGCGGCGATGCGCCGGATCTACGAGAAGCAGCTTTTCTCGTTCTTCGATGTCGAGCATTACGACGCCTTCGCCCGCTCGCAGGATCTCGCGGTGGGCTATCGCGTCCACGGCGTGCTGCCGGCCGTCGCGCATGGCGTGCCCGGCGTGCTCGTCGCCTATGACACGCGCAGCCAGGAACTGGCCGAGACGCTGAAGATCCCCGTCGTGCCCGAGGCGGCTCTGGCCGAGGGCGGCTGGCGCGCGGTCTATCAGGAGGCGGTGCTGAACGGCCTCGCGAAGAGCTATGCCGGATCCTACGACCGGATGCGCAATTTCCTCGACCGGAACGGCATTCCCCACCGGATGTGAGGGCTGGCCATGGCGGGATCATGGTCGGCCTGCCCCGGTTCCATGGAAGGCCCTCGCAGATCCGGCAGGTCGCGAGCCCAAGACTGCAAGCCTATCGGTTCCCAGCAATCAGGAGACGGTCATGAAGATCGAATATGATGCAGGCACGGCGCTTTCGATCATGCGCGGCAACCCCGTGCGTGGCTGGATCTCGGGCAAACCGGAAAAGATGGCGAAGGAGCGCCTGACCACGGGCGACTATCTCGCCGTCGAGCACAAGCCGAAATTCAAGATCGACCCGTCCTGGCCGATCTTCACCATGGGCTCGTGCTTCGCGCGCGAGGTCGAGAACCTCCTGATGATGCGCGGCCTTCGGCTGCTGCTTAACGGCCATGGCGTTCCGGCCGAGCATTTCGAGACCTGGAACGAGGAAACCGGCCGCGGCGGCGGAGCCAATCGCGGCGAGCTCAGCCGGGGCGCGCTGAACAAATACTCGGTGCGCTCGATGACCCATGAGCTGAAGCGCGCCCTGCTCGGCGAAAGCTATCCGGACGAAGGCTTGATCGAGCTCGCGCCCGGGCAGTGGTTCGATCCGCAGGCCAGCGGCCTCAGGTTGCTCGATCGTGAGAACGCTTTCGCCAACCGCAAGCGCCTCGCCGAGGCGACCGCCCAGATCAAGCAGGCGCGCGTCTGCTTCTTCACGCTCGGCCTGACCGAGACCTGGCTCGACGCGCAGACCGGCATCGCCATGAATGCTCATCCGGGCCCGTCCTGGCTGCAGCGGATGCCGGAGCGCTTCCGTTTCGTGGACTATGGCTACGACGCGACGCTCGCCGACATGGAGGAGATGCTCGGACTGATCCGCGAGCATTGCCATCCGGAGATGCGCTTCGTTGTCACCGTCTCGCCGGTGCCATTCGGCGCGACCTTCAAGGATGCCGATGTCATCGTCGCCAACAGCGCCTCGAAATCGGTGCTGCGGGCGGTGGCTGAGGAGCTGTTCCGGCGCCACGATTTCGTCGACTACTTCCCGAGCTACGAGATCGTGCTCAACTCGCCGCGAGCGATCGCCTTCCAGGAGGATCAGCTCCATATCGCCCGCGATATGGTCGCGCATGTGATGACGACCTTCCAGAACGCCTATCTGGCACCGGTCGAGCAGTCTCAAGCGGCCTGACGAACGAACCGGCCGGTATCGGGGCAGTTGGTCGCGGTCCCGATCGCCGCCGCGTCGCGGATTGCTCCGAGGCAAAGGTGCCCGGCTTGGCGTCGGCCGTCGTCGCTAGTTGGCCTCCGCTTCGGGCTTCCGTGCAACCAGCGCGAAACGGGTCGAGGAAGCGAGGCGGATCGCATCGTGCAGGGGAGCGGCCCGCTGCTGCTCCCGTACGACCTGCCCATAGTCGGCCGGCGTGATCTCCGTGAAGCCGGCGGCCGTCAGCATGGCCTCCAGCCGCGCCCGGCTCAGTCCGTCCTTGAAATAGAAGCGACTGGTGATCGAAGCGTGAGTGTCGGCGTCGATCTGGTGCGCGGGCGCACCGCGGCGATCGCGCAGCCAAGTGCCGAAGCGATTGACCCAGGCTTGCCAGCGGCTGCGGTTGACCCAGTCGCCGTCGATGACGAGCAGCCGGCCGCCCGGCCTGAGCACGCGGAACCATTCGGCGAAGGCCGCCTCCGGATCGGTCAGTGTCCAGACGAGGTGACGCGTGATCAGCGCGTCATAGCTGGCGTCGTCATCGAGCAGGCGCTCGGCATCGCCCAGCAGGATACGTGCCGCCTTGCCGTGCTTGGCGCGGGCGCGGGCGATCATCGTCTCGGAGAAGTCGAGCGCCGTGACGCGATGGTTCAGCGAGAGCAGGGCGCGGGTGATCTCGCCGGTACCGCAGGCGAGGTCGAGCACGTCGAGCGGCTTTGAACCGAATGAGCTGCGGATCAGCCGCTGGAAGGCCTGGAGTTCGCGGTCGGACTTGATCGCATGGCCGTAGGAGAGGTCGAAGCTCTCCGCCCGGGCCGACCAATAGGCGCGAATCTCCTCTTTGAGGGAGAAATTGTCCTGAGGGGTGGGTGCCGACATGGCTTACTCGGTCCGGATATAGGGCTCGACCAGAAGCGTGCCGCGGGCCGAGCGCTCGAGATGTACGCCGACCGCGTATGTCTCGGAAACGGCCGGATGGGCAAGCACCTCTGCAGGGGGGCCGGCCTGGGCGATGCATCCGTCGTTCATGACCAGCACGCGGTCGGCAAAGCGCGCTGCCAGCGACAAGTCGTGGATGGCGGCGACCGTGACGATCTGGCGTCGACGCGTCGCCTCGCGGATGGTCGCCATCACGTCGAGCTGGCGGCGCACGTCGAGCGCGCTGGTCGGCTCGTCGAGCAAGAGCACGTCGGGCTCGCGCACCAGCGCTTGCCCGATCGCGGCGAGCTGGCGCTGGCCACCGGAGAGCGTGCCGATGTCGCGCGAGGCGAAGGCATTGAGCCCGAGCTCCGCGATCACGGCTTCCACCGCGCGCATGTCGTCGGCTGAGGCTGCGAGCGCGAAGCCACGATGCAGGCTTTTGCGGGCGAGCAGGATGATGTCGAAGACCGAGAGCGCGACACGCGCTTCGGTATCCTGCGACAGATAGAAAATCTTGTGGGCCCGCTCGCGGCCGGTGAGCGGGGCGAGGTCGGCGCCGTCGAGGCTCGTGCTGCCGGCTTGCGGGCGCAGCAGCCCGGCCGCGCAGCGGAAGAGCGTCGACTTGCCGGCGCCGTTAGGGCCAACCAGAGCCGCGAGCTCGCCGCGTGGCAATTCGCCGGTCGAAAGCCGCGTCAGAACAGGTGTCGCACCATAGCGGAAAGACAGATCGTGGATTGCAAGTGCCATGCCTCACACTCCTTTGCTGCGGATCGACATGACGAGGCTGAAGAAGAAC
>JARYGW010000386.1:0-4797 GCA_033792295.1 Allobosea sp. | reverse complement strand
GCGCAGCAGCGTCATCCAGCCGCCAAAGGCGCCCGGAACCACGGTCGCGAGCAGGCCCGAGCCGGGAATCATGTCGAGGCCGAGCGCCTTGTAGGCCGCGATGGTCGCTGCCTGCGGGGCTGGACCCTGCGCGCAGAGCACTTCGACCTTCTTCGTCTGCGCCGAATAGAACACCGCCGGCATGTCACCGGCCGGGCCGACGAGATGCGGCTCGACCACCTGCAGCACGAAGGCGGCGGCAGCGCAGGCGTCGAAGGCGTTGCCTCCCTTCTCGAGCATCGCCATGCCGGATGCAGTGGCGAGCCAGTGCGTCGAGGTGACAACGCCGAAAGTGCCGAGGATTTCCGGGCGGGTGGTGAACATGGGCCTATCCAGTCGTGGAAAAGGGTCGAAACGGTGTCAGCAGCGAAGGTCGTGAGCGGCTGGCGTCATCTAATTCTCTCTGGGATCGAGCGCATCGCGCAAGCCGTCGCCGAGCAGGTTGAAGCCGAGCACGGCCAGGAAGATGCAGATGCCCGGTGCCACCGACATCCAGGGGGCCTGCTCCATGAAGTTCTTGGCGACATTGAGCATCTGGCCCCAGGACGGCGCCGGCGGCTGTTGGCCCAGCCCGAGGAAGGACAGGGCGGCTTCCAGGATGATCGCCCGTGCCATGAACAATGTCGACTGCACGATGATCGGTGAGAGCGTGTTGGGCAGCACGTGCCGGAACATCAATCGCAGGTCACGCGCGCCGACGGCCCGCGCGCCTTCGACGAAATCCTCGACCTTGACGCTCATCACCTGCCCGCGCACCAGCCGGATGAAGATCGGCACGGCGGAGAGGCCGATCGCGATCATCGCATTGGTCAGCGACGGGCCGAGCACGGCAGCGAAGGCGATGGCGAGGATCAGGAAGGGGCAGGCGAGCAGGGCCTCGGTGACGCGCGAGATCACGATGTCGACCCAGCCGCCATACCAGCCGGCGAGCAAGCCGAAGGGCAGGCCGATGGCGAGCGCGATCAGCACCGAGACGATGCCCGCGAGCAGTGAGGCCTGCGCGCCGAAGAACAGCCGCGAGACCTGATCGCGCCCGAGCTCGTCGGTGCCGAACCAGTAGAGCTCCGAAGGCGGCTTGCGGATGGCGAGGAAGTTCGACTTGAAAGGATCGGCCAGCGGCAGGATCGGTGCCAGCATCGCCATCAGCACGAAAAGCAGCACGAGCCCGCCGCCGATCAACGCCGCGGGATTGCGAATAAGCCGGGACAGCACGCCGGGGCGGGAGGTTGTTCCTTTCGCTCCGTCCGAGCCGGAGGAGACGGAGTCCATCGAGGCCATCAGGCCGCCCTCAGCCGCGGGTTGACGACGACGTAGAGGATGTCGGCCAGGAGGTTCATCAGGATGAAGCCGATCGCGGTGCACAGCACCACGCCCTGCACCACGCCGTAGTCGCGGTTGAACACCGCATCGACGATGAGCTTGCCGAAGCCGGGGATGGTGAAGACCTGCTCGGTCAATACCGCGCCGGCCAGTAATTCGCCGAAGAGGAGTGTCATCAGCGTGATGATCGGCACCAGCGCGTTGCGTAGCGCGTGGCGATGCACGACCGTGTCCTCATCCAGTCCCTTGGCGCGGGCGGTGCGGACATAATCGGAGCGCAGCACCTCGAGCATGGCCGAGCGGGTATGGCGCATCAGGAAGGCGGCGAGCCCGTTGCCGAGCACGAAGGCCGGCATGATCAGGCGCTCGATCGCGGCCTTGGGGTCCACGAAGATCGATTCGTAGCCCGAGGCGGGCAGCCATTTGAGGTGCACCGAGACCAGCAGGATCAGCATGATGCCGAGCCAGAAATTCGGGATCGACAGGCCGGAAAGGGCGATCGCGCTCGCCGAATAGTCTGCCACCGTACCCTTGCGCCGCGCCGCCAGGATGCCGATCGGAATGCCGATGGCGACTGCGACCAGCATCGAGGCGACGGCGAGCTGGAGCGTCACCGGCAGCTTCTGCAGGATCAGCCCCAGGACCGGCTCTCCAGTACGCAACGAGCGGCCGAAATCGCCCTGGATCACCTGTCCGAGCCAGGCGAAGAACTGCACGAAGACCGGGTCGTTCATCCGGTAGATCTCGCGCAGCCGGGCGATGGTCTCGGGATCGCGCTCCTCGCCGGCGAGGACGAGGAAAGGATCGCCCGGCAGCGCGCGCTGCAGGGCGAAGACGAAGAGCGACACCAGGAACAGCGTCGGGATCGCGATCAGGATCCGCCGGAGGATGAGGGTGGCCATTGGCCGTCACATGCCCGGCGCAGTCACGAGCGCTTCAGCCCTGCCAACCGGATCAGCCCGTCCGGGTTGATGACGAAACCCTCGATGTTTTTGCGCAGCGCGAAGAATACCGTCTGGTTGTAGAGATAGACGATCGGCAGCTCGTCCTGGAGGAGCTTCTGCGCCGCGTCGTAACGCTTCTTGCGCTCGGCCGGGTCGTAGATCGTGCGCGCCTCGTTCAGCAGGCGGTCGACCTCCGGATTCGAGTATTTGCCGTCATTCTGGCCGCCGCCCGTCGTGACGAAAGGATGGATATTGCCGTCGGGGTCGATGCGGCCGGACCAGCCGATGCGGCTCATCTGGAACTTGCCCTGCTGCTGGTCCCGCAATTGGCTGGCGAACTCGGTCGCGCGCAGCTGGACGTCGATGCCCGCCTCCTGCGCCATGGCCTGGATGACCTGCCCGACCTGGGTCTCGACGGGGTTGTTGGTGACGAAGAGCTCGGCGGTAACCTTCGGCTGGCCGGCTTCCTTGAGCAGGGCCTTGGCCTTGGCGACATCGCGTTCCGGCACCGGGAAATCGCTGCTGAGATAGAAATTGCCCGGGTTGAAGGGCTGGTTCATCGGTTCGTAGAGCCCTTCGAACACCACCTGGCTCAGGACTTTCCGGTCGATGGCGAGCGAGAGCGCCTGGCGCACGCGTTTGTCCTGACCCATCGGTTGCTTGGCGGCGTCGCCGTTGTTGGTGTTGATGGTGATGCCCTGATAGCCGAGATTGGCGATGCTCATCACCTTGAGCGCGGTGTCGGCCTTGGCGGATTTCACGTCGGTCGGCGCCAGCCGCTCCAGCATGTCGAGCTCGCCGGCGCGCAGATTGGCGAGGCGCACCGTCGTATCGGGGATCGCGCGATAGACGATGCGGTCGAAACCGTACTTGTCCGCCTCCCAGTGCTCCTTGAACTTCTCCAGCACGATCCGGTCGTTCTGGACGCGCTCGACGAACTTGTAGGGGCCGGAGCAGATCGGCTTGGCCGCGACATCGCCGGAGAGGCTCTTCGGCGCCAGCATCATGCCGGCGCGATCGGTGAGCTGGGAAAGCAGCGTGGCGTCGGGCCGCTTGAGCTTGAGCACCAGCGTCGCCGGATCGGGGGCCTCCACCGAGGCTACCGAAGACAGTTCCGATTTGCGAAGCGATTCCGGCAGGGTCATCGCCCGTTCGAGATTGGCCTTCGCGGCTTCGGCGTTGAAGGGCTCGCCATCGTGGAACTTGGCGTCGCTGCGCAGCTTCATCGTCAGCGTCAGCCCGTCGGACGAGAACTCCCACGATGTCGCGAGGCGCGGCACCAGTTTCAGCTCCGGCGTGATGTCGAGCAGCCGGTCGCACAGCCCCATGAAGACGATGCGGCCGACGAAGGTGCGCGCCTTGTGCGGATCGAGCATGTCCGGGTCTTCCTGAAGTCCGATCCGCAATGTCGAGGGCGTCTGTGCCTGTGCTTGCGGCAGGCTCGGCCATGTGGCCAGCGCGAGGGCGGAAGCGGCAACCAGACTTTTCAGAAGCTTCATGCTTTTCCCCTCCGAGAACGTCGTTTTTCGGAGCGTTCGGAGGGTCGCTCAGCGCCTCCAATCGGCCCCATATCCGCGAACTTGTTCCTTCCGGGACCAAGTTGACTCAGTTCCGCAACCGCGTCGACGCTGCGGCGCATCAATTCGTGGGCGTCGACGCTCGATTCTTGGGCGGACATCGCCGACATGTCAGGCAGGCGGACGGGCGATGCGGCGATGGCGCTCGCGCCGCCTGCGGACGCCAGCTAGAACGGCCAGGGAAAGCGAAGGGAGGAAACCGTGCTTCTGGGTGTGATCGCCGACGACATGACGGGCGCGACCGATGTGGCGCTGATGCTGAACCGGGCCGGGATGCGCACGGTGCAGGTCATCGGCGTGCCGGCGCCCGGAGCGGCCCTTCCCGAGGCCGATGCCGTCGTGGTCGCGCTGAAATCGCGGACGAACCCGGTCGCGGAGGCGGTGGCCGATTCGCTCGCCGCTTGCGAGGCGCTGCTGAAGGGTGGCGCGCGCCAGATTCTGTTCAAGTACTGCTCGACCTTCGATTCGACCGCGGAAGGCAATATCGGCCCTGTCGCGAATGCGCTGATGCAGCGACTTGGTGCGAAGCTCGCCATCGTCTGCCCAGCCTTCCCCGCCAATGGTCGCTCGATCTACCAGGGCTATCTCTTCGTCGGCGCGGTGCCGCTGCACGAAAGCTCGATGAAGGACCACCCGCTGACGCCGATGCGGGATTCAAACCTGATGCGGCTGATGGCGGCGCAGGCGAAGACAGATGTCGGCCTCGTCGACTACGCCGCCGTGCTTGCCGGCCCCGCCGCCGTGAAGGCGCGCCTCGCCAAGCTGGAGGTCGAGGGCGTGCGTTACGCGGTGACCGACGCCCTCACCAACGAGGATCTGATGACGCTCGGCCATGCGGTGTCCGAGCATGTCCTGCTGACGGGTGGCTCCGGCATCGCGATGGGCCTGCCGCAGAATTTCCGCCGCGCCGGCTTGCT
>JARYGW010000385.1:0-4798 GCA_033792295.1 Allobosea sp. | reverse complement strand
GCTCGACGGGCGCAAATACGACATCGCCGTCGGCCAGGTCGATATCGGCAATGCGCTGACCGATATGGCGAAGAAAATGACCACCGGCGTGCCGCAGGCCGACGGTTCGGTCAAGGTCGAGCCGGTGATGGACGTCGACCATGTCGCCTCCACCGTGCTGCACATGGCCGGGCTGCCGCTCGACGCGAACATCCTCTTCGTCACGGTGATGGCGACCAAGGCCCCGCTCGTCGGACGTGGCTGAGGCACTCGCTTGCCCCTTGCGGCCATTCCGGCCGGAGCGCAGCGTAGGCCCGGGATCCATTCCTGAACGGTTCAGGCGTGGATCCCGGATCGGCGCCGCTCGCGCGGTTTGTCCGGGACGACGGTGAGGGCGGTGGCAGGGGTGCAAAGCGTGGAGGGCCGGGACGCGCTCGACCATGATGACGGCGGAGGAGCCTCCGCTCCCAAGCCCGCCGTCGCCCGCGCCTATACGCTGACCATCTGGGGCATCGCGCTCGGCATCCTGCTCCAGGCGGTCGCAACCGTCGCCTGGGCGCTCGCCATCGGCAATGCCCAGCTCTTCAAGGACGGCGTGGACTGGGTCTACGACGTCGCACTCTACGGTATCGCGGCAATCGTTTTCGGCCGCGATGCGCGGATCGAGCGGCTCGCCGCGGTCGCTATCGGCGCGGTGATGGCCATTGCCGGACTGCACACGCTCTACGATCTCTGGGACAAGATCGCCCGGCCACGGCCGATCGAGGTCTGGACGCTCGGCTTCGCGGCGGCGAGCGCCATTGTCATCGCTTTCCTCGTCGTTGGAGTGCTCTGGCGCTTCCGGGGCGAAGATAACCCGGTGATCAAGGCGACCTGGCTGTCGAGCCGCAACGATACGATCTCGACCACAGGTTTTGCTCTGGTGGGGCTGGCTGCGCGCGTGGCGCCCGTGCGCTGGCCGGAATATCTGTTCGACCTCGTCGTCGCCGGGATCTGCTTCCAGGCGACCTGGGCGATCTGGCGCTCGCTGCGATGCGGTGTGGTTTCGGAAGCGCCCCAAACCGGTTTGCGCAACAAGGCGCAGACAGAAGTAGCGGGCGGGTTATAAAGGCGGCAGTTTTTCAGGGATGCCGCCGCCCATGACGATTGCCGCCAAGCTGCCCTCCATCCTGATCGCCAATCGCGGCGAAATCGCCTGCCGCGTCATCCGCACCGCCAAGCGGCTCGGCCTGCGCACCATCGCGGTCTATTCGGACGCCGATGCCGAGGCGCTGTTCGTGCAGATGGCAGATGAAGCCTACCATATCGGCCCGGCTCCCGCCCGCGAAAGCTATCTCGACGCTGCCAGGATACTCGCGGTCGCCAGGCAGTCCGGCGCCGCCTGCATCCACCCAGGTTACGGCTTCCTCTCCGAGAATGCCGATTTCGCCGAGGCCTGCGCCAAGGCCGGCATCGTCTTCGTCGGGCCGCCGGCTTCGGCCATCCGGGCCATGGGGCTGAAGGACGCCGCCAAGGCGTTGGTGGAGAAGGCGAGCGTGCCGGTGGTGCCGGGCTACCACGGCGCCGAGCAGGAGGCCGGATTTCTGGCGAAGGAAGCCGAGCGGATCGGCTATCCAGTGCTGATCAAGGCGGTCGCCGGTGGCGGCGGCAAGGGCATGAAGAAGGTCGACCGTCCCGAGGACTTCTCCGACGCCCTGACCAGCGCCCAGCGCGAGGCGCAGAACGCGTTTGGCGATGCGCGCGTGCTGGTCGAGAAATACGTGCTTTCGCCGCGCCATGTCGAAATCCAGGTGTTCGGCGACAGCCATGGCCATGTCGTGCACCTCTATGAGCGCGACTGCTCCCTGCAGCGCCGCCACCAGAAGGTGATCGAGGAGGCGCCGGCGCCGGGCATGACCGATGAGGTGCGCGCCGCCATGGGCAAGGCGGCGACCGAGGCGGCGAGGGCGGTCGGCTATGTCGGTGCCGGCACGGTGGAGTTCATCGCCGATGGCCGCGAGGGCTTGAGGGCTGACCGCTTCTATTTCATGGAGATGAATACGCGGCTTCAGGTCGAGCATCCCGTGACGGAATCGATCACCGGGTTCGATCTCGTCGAATTGCAGTTGAAGGTCGCGGCCGGCGAGCCTCTGGGCTTCACGCAGGCCGACGTGAAGGCCCAGGGGCACGCCGTCGAGGCGCGGCTATATGCGGAGGACCCCGAAAAGGGCTTCCTGCCTTCGACCGGCAAGCTCTGGGCATTGAGCTTCCCGCATGGCGAAGGCGTCCGTATCGATACCGGCGTCGAGGCCGGCGATACGGTGACACCGTTCTACGATCCGATGATCGCCAAGGTGATCGCCCACGGTGCGACGCGCGACGAGGCACTCGACCGGCTTGGCGCGGCGCTGGGCGAGACGGTAGTCGCCGGCCCGCGCACCAATCTCGCCTTCCTCAAGAAGCTGACCGAGGCCGAGGGCTTCCGGAAGGGGCCGTTCGACACCGGCTTCATCGATCGTAATATCGGCGCGCTCGGTGCTGAGCCGCAACCGCTCGATGCGGCGGCTGTTGCGGCCGCCGCCTTGCAGCTCGAAGAGGAGCGGCAGGAGGCCGGCATGATCGAGGCCGCCGGGCGCGCGGAGGGCGAGGCGCGCTCGCCCTGGCTCTACCCCGATGCCTTCTCGCTGATGCCGCGTCAGCCGCTCGGCCTGCCGCTGCTGGTCGATGGCGAGCGTGTCGAAGCCCGGATCGAGTGGAACGGTGAGGATGCGCGCGTCACCCTGCCCGGCCACGAGATCGGCGAGGGCGAGCACGAGGTTTCGCTTGCCGAAGGCGAGGGCGGTGTCTGGTATGCGCTGCATCGCGGTCGGCAGACCGCGGTGTCGCTGTTCGATCCGTTCAGCGTCGATCTCGACGCCGCGGCCGGCTCCGGCGGCGTGGTCAAGGCGCCGATGCACGGCAAGCTCGTCGCGCTCTTCGTTGCGCCGGGCGAGGCCGTGACCAAGGGCCAGCGCCTCGCCATCGTCGAGGCGATGAAGATGGAGCATGTGCTGACCGCCCCGCGCGACGGCACAGTCAGCGAAGTCGTCGGCGAGCCCGGCGCACAGGTGTCGGAAGGCGCGAAGGTGGTCGTGCTCGGCGACTGACGCGCTGGGTAGCAAAAGAGTCGAGTTTGCAGCGGGGTCTGCGACAGCTATACGCTTGAGGAGCCAAGCATTTTTAGCAGATTTCCAAGTTCTGATTCGATCCTTTCTGCTTCGATCTCATCATCTACGTAAACATCTACGACGCGCCCGGATTCTCCGTTCTCGCTTGTGGCGAATACGCCTACTTTCCAGACATTCCTGTCATCTTTTTTAAATTTAAGAATGTCGGTTCCAACCTTTATATTCATGATAGTCCTCGCTGCCGAGTTCGCATTCGGGGATACTTGAGGGGCTGACCAGGAAGAGAGGTGGTCAGCTTCAGTATGTCTGCTCATCCGCGGCCGATGATCGGGAACTGCTCGGCTTCGTAGATCTGGCCGGAAACCGGTGCGCTGTCGTCCGAGAGCCAGAAGGCGGTGTGGGCGGCGATTTCATCGGGCTGCATGATGCGGCCGGTCGGAGCATGGCGCAGCGGCACATGGTTCTGCCAGCCGGGCGGCTGGCCCTCGCGCTGTTGGGTGGCGTCCTCGTTGGCGGTCCAGGTCCAACCGACATTGAGCTGGTTGGCGCGGATGCGCTCAGGGCCGAGCGTATTGGCGAGGTTGCGCGTCATCGTCATCAGCGCGCCCTTCGACATCGAATAGACGGTGAGGTTCGAGAGGCCGCAATAGGCATTGATCGAGCCCACGGTCACGATGGCTCCGGGGGATTTCTGAGCGCGGAAGGCGCGGATGGCCGCTTCGGCGCAGAGCAGCGGAGCGCGGGTGTTGATGGCGAACATATGGTCGAAGAAGGCGGCGGTCGTTTCGCCGAGGATGCCGCGCGGATAGATGCCGGCGTTGTTGACGAGGCCATCGATGCGACCGAACGCAGCGACGGTCGCATCGACGATGGCCTGTGCGGTCTCGGGCTGGGCGAGGTCACCGGTCGTCCCTTGCGTGGCCGTGCCGAGGCGGGCGACGGCGGCATCGACCTCGGCCTTGTCGCGGCCATGGATGAGCACCTTCGCGCCTTCGGCGATCAGACGTTCCGCCATCGCATGGCCGATGCCGGTGGAGGAGCCGGTGACGAGGATGACCTTGCCTGTAAGTCCGCGCATGATGAAACGTCCGTATCCTGTCCGGGAGCAGCGAATGACGGTGAAGCGTATCGTGGCGAACATGCTAACCGCCGAACCGGGTCTCGCGAAGCCCTTCTACGGCAGCATTTTCGACATGCACCCCGTCATGGATCATGGCTGGATCCAGACCTATGCGGCGGGTGGCGAGCCGTCCGGGCCGCAGCTCAGTTTCGCCAGCGAGGGCGGTTCCGGCGCGCCGGTGCCGGATCTGTCGATCGAGGTCGATGATCTCGATGCCGTTCTGGCCCGCGTCGCGGCCGCGGGGATTCCGCTCGAATACGGGCCGGTGGACGAACCCTGGGGCGTGCGGCGCTTCTTCCTGCGCGATCCGTTCGGGCGGCTGGTCAACGTGCTCGCCCACGCCTGCTGAAGCCCGTCTGTGGAGAAGCGCGGCAAACACTGGTCCGATGCCGCGCCGAGGCATATTTTACGGACATGGCCCTTCACCTCCTCAAGCTCTGCGTCGGCGCGGAATCGATCACGGACCTCGAGGAGTGGATCGAGGAGCGCATGGACCAGCGCCGGTCGCGCGGCGAGCCGATCGAGCAGTTCCACACTACGCGCATGGTGCCGA
>JARYGW010000384.1:0-4817 GCA_033792295.1 Allobosea sp. | reverse complement strand
TGGCGGAGGAAGCTCGTCCTCACCCGGATCAGTCGAGCTTGTTCCAATCGGGCTGAAACGTCATTGCGAGCGAAACGAAGCAATCGAGGCGCCGCTGAACTGTTTCGCCCCTGGATTGCTGCTTCGGCTTCGCGTCCTCGCAATGACCTGAAGCGATCCAGTCTGAACGGAACGCGGCTCTAGCCGGCCAGGAGCCCTGTCCATGTTGCCTTATGTCTCGCGCCGCCTGCTGCAGGCGATCCCGATTCTGCTTGCGGTCGCAGCACTGATTTTCGTGCTGTTCAGCGTCATCCCGGGCAATTTCGCCACCAGTCAGATGGCTGACGGGCGCAGCAATATCGACGCCGAAACCATCGCGCGCATGAACCAGCAGTTCGGCCTGAACGATCCTCTGCCGCTGCGCTTCGCGAAATATGTCGGCGGGCTCGTCACCTTCGACCTCGGCGATTCCTTTCGCACCCGGCAGCCGGTGATCAACCTGATCGGCGAGCGGCTCTGGCCGAGCCTTCAGCTTGCTCTGGCGGCGATGTCCTTCGCCATCGTCGTCGGCGTGCCGCTCGGCTTCCTCGCGGCGCTGAAGCCGGGGAGCTGGGTCGACATGCTCTCGATGGTCTTCGCCGTCTCGGGCCTCTCCCTGCCGATGTTCTGGCTCGGCCTTCTGCTGATGTATGCCTTCGCGCTCACGCTTGGCTGGTTCCCGAGCTTCGGCTACGGCGATGGGGACCCGCGTTACATCGTGCTGCCGGCGGTCGCGCTCGGCGTCTCGCCGCTCGCCCTGCTGGCACGCACGGCGCGCGCCGCCGTGCTCGAAATCATGCATGCCGATTTCATCCGCACCGCCCGCGCCAAGGGCGCGGGTTCCTATCGCGTCATGCGCTGGCATGTCGCGCGCAACGCGCTGGTCATCGTGCTGACCACGCTCGGCCTGCAATTCGGCTCGGTGCTCGGCCAGGCGGTGGTCGTCGAGAAGCTCTTCGCCTGGCCCGGGCTCGGCTCGCTGCTGGTCGACAGCGTCACCTGGCGCGACATCCCGGTCGTGCAGGGCTGCATCCTGACGATCGTGCTCTTCTTCCTCGTCGTTAACATCGCGGTCGACGTGCTCTGCGCCGTCGTCGATCCGCGGATCAAATACAGCTAGGCTTGTCGATGAAGTTTCGTGCCAATCTCTGGATCGGCGGCGCCTGCTTCGCGCTCGTCGTGGCCGGCGGCGTCTTTGCCCCCTGGTTCGCCCATACCGACCCGGTCATGGACGCCAACCTGATGAATGCCGAGATCCCGCCGGGCTCGGAATTCTGGTTCGGCACCGATGCGCAGGGCCGCGACATCTACAGCCGCGTCCTCTACGGCGCGCGCATCTCGCTGACGGTCGGCATCGTCTCGCAGCTGATCAACACTTGCATCGGCGTGGCGCTGGGCCTTTCCGCCGCCTATTGGGGTGGCTGGTGGGACGATTTCGTCAACGGCCTGACCAACATGATGCTGGCCATCCCTTCGCTGATCTTCGCGCTGGCGATCATGGCGATCCTCAATCCGGGCCTGACCAGCCTGCTCATCGCACTCGGCCTCACCAATTGGTCCTTCACCTGCCGGCTCACCCGGGCCGCCGCGCTCTCGGTCAAGCAACTGGGCTATGTCGAGGCGGCCCGTTCGCTCGGCTACGGCACCTTCCGCATCATGGCGACGCAGATCCTGCCCAATATCGCCGGCCCGATCATCGTCATCGGCACGCTCGGCATGGGCGGCGCCGTGCTGGCGGAAGCCTCGCTCTCCTTCCTCGGCCTCGGCATCCGCCCGCCATTCCCGAGCTGGGGCTCGATGCTCTCGGATGCGCGCGACCAGATCTCGACCGCTCCCTGGATATCGATCTTCCCCGGTCTCGCGATTTTCCTCACCGTGCTCGGCCTCAACCTGTTAGGGGACGGCCTGCGCGACATCCTCGACCCGCATTCCCAACTTCGCAAAGCCTGACGGACCTGACCTCATGACGACGCAGACCCCGGTGGATCCGCCGCTGGAAACCATTCGCTTTCACGGTCTGAAAGCCGGGCCGAAGCTTCTCGTTTCCGGCGCCGTCCACGGCAACGAGACCTGCGGGCCGAATGCCATCGCCCGTGTCGTCGAGGATTGCCGGTCCGGCCGGGTCAACATCGCCCGTGGCGAGGTCACCTTCCTGCCCGTCGCCAACCCCAAGGCCTATCGTCAGAACACCCGCGAAGGCGACCGCAACCTCAATCGTGACCTGCGCGTGCGGCCGCAGCCGGTCGACAACGAGGACCGGATCGGCAACCGGCTGACGGCTCTCCTGCATCAGCACGACATGCTGCTCGACGTCCATTCCTTCACCGGGGAGGGCGTGCCTTTCGTCTTCTTCGGGCCGGAGGACAATCGTGGCGAGCTAGAACCTTTCCGTCATGCGGCGGCTGAGATCGCCTTCGCCGGCTGCCTGGGCGTCGACCTGATGATCCATGGCTGGCTCGACATCTATGTCCGGCTGATCGCGGCGCGCGAGCGGCTGAACCTGCCGCGGCTCGCCGTTACCGAAGGCTTCGGCACCACCGAATATATGCGCTTCGCCGGCGGCTATGGCGTGACGCTGGAATGCGGCCGTCACGACGACCCGGCCTCCGTCGAGGTGGGGTACAGGGCGATCCGCAACGTGCTCGCCCATCTGGGTTTGACCGACGAGGCTCCGCCTGCCGCAGCGAAGCGCACCGTCGTCCATATGGACGATCTCGTCATCTGCGAAGCAGAGGGCGACCGTGTCGAGGGCACCTGGAAGACGGGCGACCGCGTCGGCAAGGACACGCCGATCGCTCGCCGCGCCGACGGCACCGTCGTGACGATGCCACGTGACGGCTTCATCATCTTCCCCAACCCAAGAGCCAAGCCCGGCGAGGGCATCTGCTATCTCGGGGTGGAGAGCCGTCGCGCGGTTTGATGCCTGCTGCTACTGCACGACGCCGCGCTTGTTGCCGAAGCCGGGGATGTAGCAGCCGCAGCTCGACCCGTAGGGCAGGGCCGGCGTCGGGCAGTCACCGCGGCCGGTCACGCAGAGATTGCCATAGGCCGGGCGGTAATAGCGCCGGCCATAGCCGTAGCCATAGGGCCGGGCCGGCGCCTCGTATTCGTCGTCATTGTCGTAGGACGGGGGTGGCCGCCGGTAAGGGTCGTAATACTGCGCACCGGCTGGAAACGTGGAGAACAGCACGGCGCCGAGCATGGCCGGCAGGAGGAGCCTGCGTTGCAGGTGCTTGTGTTGCGACATGACGCTTCCTTTCCGCTGCCTCATCCGTAAGCCGTTTGGGTGAGATCGCGTGACTTCGTTCTAAACGGCCGAGAGTGAACGAGGCCTGAGCAAACTACGGCGAAAAGGCGGCGGCTCGCGATCCGCCAGCGCTCCTTCGCTGGTTACTCGCGTGCGGAGGCAGGATCTGAGCGGCTCGGTCAGCAACGACGCATTCGCTAAAATGCCGGCCGTCGGACAGACGGAGTTTTAGAGGCTGCGTCGTAAATGCCGCCCATGCACCTGCTGATGAGGCCGCGTAAGCGGGCTTTGCATCTTCCCGCCGAGATCGAGATCGAGATCATCTCGCGTCTCTTCGCAGCGCTGCCGCAGATCCTGTGCGTTTCCGCCGGACTGATCATCGGCTCGGTCATCATGGCGATCCAGACGGGCCAGCCCGTGTTCTGGTGGGTCACCGCCGCGGGCCTCGCGACGACGATGGCGCGGGTCGTCAACATCCTCGGCTTCAAGCGCCGCCTTCCCGAAGGGCCGTTGACGCTGAAGGAGGCGCGGCGCTGGGAGGCCGGCTATGCCTACACGGCCTTCGCCTTCACGCTCGTCATCGCCGCGTTGACGGTCACGGCCGCATGGCTGCACCACACCGGCGGCTTCGTGCTGAGCCTTGGGTTGACCATGGCGCTGACGGCTGGCTCCTATCTGCGCACCTTGCGCTACTGGATCTGCGCCGGCCTTTCGACCATCGCCGTCGGCACCCAGGCCGCGGCCTTCCTGCTGAGCGGGGACGCGCTCTATCAGGCGCTCAGCATCCTGCTCGGTGTTTATCTCTATTCGATCTACGAAAGCTCGGACTACATCATCGGCCAGTTCGAGGAGCTGCTGATGGTGCGCCGCGATCTCGACTTCGCTGCGAGCCACGATTCATTGACCGGGCTTGCCAATCGCCGGGGCCTCGAACGCGTGCTGGGGGAGGCGCGCGAGGCGGGCTTGCCGCTCGGCCTCCTGCTGATCGATCTCGACGGCTTCAAGCCGGTCAACGACCGTTATGGGCACCATGCCGGCGACGATCTGCTGAAGCAGGTGGGCGGGCGGCTGCAGGCGATGGTGCGTCCCGGCGATCTCGTCGCGCGCCTCGGCGGCGACGAATTCGCCATCGTCGTTCGTGGCGCGGACGATGCCGCTGTCCTGTCCGATATCGCCGAACGCGCCGTCGCGCTGATCAAGGCGCCTTTCGTCGTGCTCGGCCAGATCGTCACGATCGGCGCGAGCGTCGGCATCTCGGTCCCGTCGGCGGGGGATTCCGCGAACTGGACCATCGAGAGCCTGACGCGTTCGGCCGATCAGGCGCTCTACGGTGCCAAACGGGCGGGCAAGGGGCGCAGCATGATCGCGCTCTGGGACGACGTCGCCTGACGACGCACGGTCTCCTCAGGCGGGTGTGATCGCGATCAGCAATTCGCCGGCCGCCGCGGTCGCGCCCGGCTTGGCTGCCACTCGCGCCACGGTTCCCGCCGTCGGGCTCTTCAGGTTCATGAAGAGCTTCATCGATTCGAGTACGGCGACGATCTGCCCGGCC
>JARYGW010000383.1:0-4826 GCA_033792295.1 Allobosea sp. | reverse complement strand
TTGGCCATCGCCTCCAGCGTCGCGCCCTCGCGGATGTATTCGTCGCTGTCGACGATGATGTCGCCCTTGCGCGTCGAGATGGTAACGGGCGCGATCTCGTCCTTGAAGCGGCCGGCCTTCTTGGCCGCCTCGGCCTTGTTCTGCGAGCCGACGGCGAACCGGTCCTGCTCCTCCCGCGTCAGCTGCCAGCGCGCCGCCACGTTCTCGGCCGTGGTGCCCATATGATAGCCGTGGAAGATGTCCCAGAGACCGTCCTTGATCATGGTGTCGATGAACTTCACATCGCCCATCTTGGTGCCGGCGCGCATATGGGCTGCATGGGTCGATTGCGACATCGATTCCTGGCCGCCGGAGACGATGATGCGGGCATCGCCATTGGCGATCTGCTGCAGGCCGAGCGCCACCGAGCGCAGGCCCGAGCCGCAGACCTGGTTGAGGCTCCAGGCGGTGGCTTCCTGCGGCACGCCGGCATCCATAGCCGCCTTGCGGGCCGGGTTCTGGCCCTGTGCCGCGGTCAGCACCTGACCGAGGATGACCTCGTCGACCTCGCCGGCCTCGACCTTTGCGCGCCGCAGCGCCTCCTTGATCGCGACGGTGCCGAGTTCATGGGCGGGAATATTGGCAAAAGCGCCGTTGAAGGCGCCCACCGCCGTGCGCGCTGCGCCGACGATCACGATGTCCGTATCTGCCATGAGAGAATTCCTCGTTGCTGCCTAGGGTGTCCGTCTAGCCGCTCCGCTCCCGCCGGCGCAGCATTCACCGCCACCTTCGAAGCCTGTCGTGACGCCGTCAAGTCAGCCTTGCTGCCATATGGACGCAGGGGAAAGTCGATCGGCTGTGGAATGCGCGGCCGGCTGGAGGCCTTGCCTCAATTCCGGCGAGTTTTTGCGCCGCACGCTCAAAAAACTTGCGGCGCAGCACTGAGCGGCTATCGTCGGTGCGGGGAGAACGTTCCGTCGAACCGCGCCGGCCATGCCGGCGCAGCGGATCAACGTCTAGCAGGGTATGATGGCCAGCGAAAAAGAACCGACTGTCATCAAGAAATACGCCAACCGGCGGCTCTACCATACAGGCACGAGTTCTTACGTGACGCTGGAGGATCTGGCTGGCCTGGTGCGGGCCGGGGAGGATTTCGTCGTCTACGACGCCAAATCAGGCGAGGACATCACCCGTTCGGTGCTGGCCCAGATCATCTTCGACGAGGAGGCCAAGGACGGGCAGAACCTTCTGCCGATCACTTTCCTACGGCAGCTGATCCGGTTCTACGGCGACAGCATGCAAGCGCTGGTGCCGCGCTATCTCGAATTCTCGATGGATAATTTCACGCAGGATCAGAACAAGTTCCGCGAGCAGATGGCAAAGGCCTTCGGAGGCTCCGCCTTCGGCGGGCAGGCGCTCGACGCGATCCAGGCGCAGACCCGGGCGAACATGCAAATGTTCACCGAGGCATTCCGGATGTTCAATCCCTTTGCCGCGACGGCGGCCGCGAAGGCCAAGCAGGCCGCAGCGGCCGAGCCAGCGGCGAAGGGCGACGAGCTCGGCGATCTCAAGCGCGAACTCAACGAGATGCGCGAGCGGCTGGACAAGCTCTCCCGCAGCAAGTGAGCCCCGAGCGGCCGGCCGTGAGCCAGGAGACGGCGGGCACTGCCCGCCGGCAGCTCCCGCGTCGTCAGCCGACGGCGCGGCGACGTTCCGGCTGCGGGAACGGCATCAGCTCGGCGCGGCCGACGAGATGGCCCTGCAGGTAGGTGATGCCCCAGTCGCGCAGCATGGTTGCCTGCAATTCGTCGTCGACCCACTCGGCGACGGTCTCGACGCCGAGATGGCGGGCAAGCTCGATCAACGTGCGGACATAGAAGCGGTCGTCGGTCGAGCGGCGCAGGTTCTGGGTGAAGGCCCCGTCGATCTTGAGGATGTCGACCGGGAAGGCGCGCAGATGCTTGAGCGAGGTGTGGCCCGCGCCGAAATCGTCGATGGCGATGCGGGTGCCGCAATCCTTGATCCGCCCGAGCAGCTTCGCCAGACGCGTGGGATCCTCGATCGTCGCCGTTTCGGTCACTTCCACGATCAGGCGTGAGGCGAGGTTGCGGGACGCACGGGCGAGCGAGAGGAAGGCGTTGAGCCATTCGGGGTCGCCGAGCGAGACCGGCGAGACGTTGATCGACAGCCTGAGCGCGGGGTCTTCGGCCAGCATGGCAAGGGCGAGTTCGAGCACGCGGTGGTCGAACAGCCGCACCAGGCCGCGCCGTTCGAGCAGGGGCACGAGCTCGGCGGAGGCGAAGTAGAGGCCGGCTTCGGGCTGGCCGACGCGCAGCAGCGCTTCGTGGAAGGCCGGGACCCGCGAATGGGCGGTGACGACCGGCTGCAAGGCGAGCCTGACCCTGCGTTCGTTCAGCGCGGTGACGGCCTGGACGTCGAGATCGCTGCGCTCGGCCTTGTCCTGCCTGCGGCGTTGCGGCCGGGCGATGACCGCGTCGTCGGAGGCGCCGGCCCGCGCGGTGGCGAGCGCAGCTTCGGCGGCGGCCAGCAATTCCCCGGCATGGTTGCCGAGTTCGGGCGCGTGCGCGGCGCCGACGCGCAGCCGCACGAGGGCGATGCCGCGCCCTGTCTCGATGGCCGATTCCGCCACGACCTTGATGAAGCGGCGGGCGGCCGAATCGATCTGGTCGCGCGGGCAGCCCGCCAGAATGATCGCGAAGCTGTTGCCGGCATAGCGGACGAGATGATCGCGCTGGCGCGTCACCGAGCGCAGCCGCTCGTGCACGGTGGCGACGATCTCGTCGGTAGCCTCGTGGCCGAAATCGTCATTCAGACGGGCGAGCTCGTCGATCGCGGCGACGAGGATCACCACCGGTCGCTCCTGCGGCAAATGCTCCTGCAGGCAAAGACCGATCTGGTCGATCAGGGCAGGCCGGTCGCAGAGATCGCGGGCCGTGTGGCCGAGCTCCTCGGTCCGGGCCGCACGCTCGAGCCGCAGGACACCGCGGGCGCAGGCCGGCCGGCCGTCGCTGCCGGCGAACCAGCGGCCGGTATCCTCGGCCCACATCTTCCGGCCGGCGAGATCGACGGCATAGCGGGTGCGGTAGAGCACGCCGTCGCCCTGGTCCTGCTCGCTCGACCCGAAGATCGCGTCGTAGCGGCTCGGGCCGCTGCCGGGCTCGACCAAGGCCGCAAAGCCGATGCCGCGCGTCATCGCGCGTTCGGGCAGGATGCCGACCACATCGGTCGCATTCGGCCCCCAGTTCAGCGCATCGCTCTGGATATCCCAGCTATAGACCACTTCGCCGATCGAGGAGAGCAGGCCTCTGGGGTCAACCGCATGTTCTTTGCGGAAGCTGAAAAGCGACGGGGCAGGCATCGCGGATGGCCTCGGTCGGACATGACGCGCCGCGCCGTCCTGGAGCGGTCCGCCTGTCCCGGTGGTTACGGAAACGTTTCCAAACGATGCGAGGATTCTGCTTAACACAGCGTTAAGTTTGGCCGTCGGCTTGCAATCTTCCGCTTCGTCACAGTGCGTTGTGCCGGAGCGGGACATGTTGCGTAGCGGAGACACAGCGGAGCAGGGCAGGGCGGGCGCCAGCGCCACAGCGCTCCTGCTGCTGCAGGCGGCGGCCTCGCAGGCGCGGATCGGCCCGTTCGCGTTCAGGGGGCTGGCGAGCCCGCAATCGGCCGCATCGCTCTATCGCACCATCGGGCGGCTGGCCGTGCCGACGGTAGCGAGAGGCTGACGACCCGCGCCTGAAGCCGCGATCACCGGGAAGCTTGGCGTCCTCCCGGATCTCCGCTTTGCTCCGTCCGGGACGATCCTCATTCCGCCCGCTCGCGAGCAGGCAAAGAAAAACCGGCCTTTCGGCCGGTTTCATCAACTCGTCGCAAGGGCCGGATACGGGATCCGGCGCCTAGGCTCAGGCGTCAGCCTTGACCTTGAGGACCTGACGGCCGCGATACATGCCGCTCTTCAGATCGACATGGTGCGGGCGGCGCAGTTCGCCGGAGTTCTTGTCTTCGATGTAGGCGGGCTGCTTCAGCGCGTCGGCCGAGCGGCGCATGCCGCGCTTCGACGGCGACGTCTTCTTCTTCGGAACGGCCATTGTACTCTCCATCATGCCGCCACTTGGAGCGCGGCTCGCCAAAGCCGCACCGCCGCCACGACGACGATCAATCTCGTGAGGCGTTGCCCATACACGCTCAGGCGCGCGATGGCTAGAGCTTCGTGTGAAAAAGTCGCTACAGCATCGGACCGAAAAGTGGAAACTCCTTCTCGGAAAGATCCGATGCGGTGACCAATCGATAGATCACCGTTGCCGCGTCCGATAGGATGTCAGGCGATCCAGTGGGGTTTTGCGCCGCAAATATGTCGCGTGCCGCCGATTGGGGCGGCTCAATCGGGCAGGGCGCAGTCACCGAGGGAGCCGAGCTGTCCCATGCGCCGCTGCACCCGCCCGGCTGCCGATTGCAGGGCGCGACTCGGCTTGGCCGGGTTGCGCAGAATCGGATTGGGCAGGGCGCCGGCCAGGCGCGCCGCTTCCGCCGCGGTGAGGCGTGATGCAGGCTTGCGGAAATAGCGCTGCGCCGCCGCCTCCGCGCCGAAGACGCCGTGCCCCCATTCCGCGACGTTGAGATAGACCTCGATGACGCGCTGTTTGCCCCAGGCGAGGTCGATCGTCATGGCGAGTGGAATTTCCAGCCCCTTTCGTATGTAGGAGCGGCCGGGCCAGAGAAAGACGTTCTTGGCCGTCTGCATGGTCAGCGTCGAGGCGCCGCGGCTGGGGCCGTCCTCGTCCTCCAGCACGGCGTTGAGCTCCACCCAGTCGACACCACGATGG